>JANJSZ010000045.1 GCA_024711405.1 Acidovorax sp. | reverse complement strand
ACTTCTGGCTGGTGCCGGCCTACAGCGCTGCCACGGCCCCCGTGGGCGCCCTGTTTGCGCTGATGACCAAGGTGGGCATCTACACCATCCTGCGGCTGTGGACCTTGCTGTTCAGCAGCGAGGCCGGTGCCTCGGCGCTGTTCGGCAGCCTGTGGCTGATCGTCGGCGGCATGCTGACCATGGCCTTTGGCGCGGTGGGCATGCTGGGCTCGCAACGCCTGTCGCACCTGGCCGGATTTGCCGCCATCCTGTCGTCCGGCACCCTGCTGGCCGCGGCAGGCTTTGGCCAGAACCTGCTCACTGCCGGGCTCCTGTATTACCTGCCCAGTTCCACGCTGGCCGTCGCCGCCCTGTTCCTCACCGCCGACCTCATCGACCGCTGGCGCAACGACGGCGCCAGCTACGCGCCTTTCGAGCAGGCCGACAACGCGCCCTTCCTCAACGCCGAGCTCGTGCCCACCGAAGGCCTGAACCTCGACGAGGACGAAGAAGTGCTGATCGGCCGCGTGATCCCTGCGGCCGCCGCCCTGCTGGGCCTGGCGTTTCTGGTCTGCACACTGGTCATTGCCGGCCTGCCGCCGCTGTCGGGGTTTGTCGGCAAGGTCGCCATGCTCAGCGCCCTGCTCAACCCACTGGGCCTGGGCTCTTCGGCCGGCACCCAGCCAGGCGGGCCGGGGTGGGTGCTGTTTGCCCTGATGATCGCCACCGGCCTGCTGGCGCTGATTGCCCTCACGCGGGCCGGCATCCGCCATTTCTGGGCCACCCATGACCGCGTTGCTCCGCAGCTGCGTGTGCTCGAGGGCCTGCCCATCGCCGTCCTGCTGGCGCTGTGCATTGCCCTGACCTTGCTGGCCGGCCCCGTGATGCGTTTCACCCAGGCCACGGCCGACGCCCTGCATACGCCTGGCACCTACATCCGCGCCGTGATGCAGGCACAGCCCCTCCCCGGCCCCACCACGCCGGGCAATGCCGCTGCATCCAGGGAGACCCCATGAAACGCCTGCTGCCCGCCCCCCTGCTGTCGACCGCGCTGTTCGTGCTGTGGCTGCTGCTCAACCAGTCGCTCAGCCCCGGCCACCTGCTGCTGGCACTGCTGGTGGCGTGGCTGATACCCCTGCTCACGCGCGGACTGCGGCCACTGCCGGTGCGCATTCGCCACCCCGGCACGGTGCTGCGGCTGGGCCTGACGGTGGTGGCCGACACGGTCGCCTCCAACCTGTCCGTGGCGCGGCTGCTGCTTTCTCCCGGGCGACCACGCCATGGTGCCGACTTCGTGCTCATTCCCCTGGAATTGCGCGACCCCAATGCGCTGGCCGTGCTGGCCATGATTGTCTGCATCACGCCCGGCACCGCCTGGGCCGAGCTCTCGCTGGACCGCTCCATGCTCATGCTGCATGCCCTGGAGGTGGACGACCCGCAGACCCTGATCGACCACGTCAAGCAATGCTACGAGCGGCCATTGATGGAGATTTTTGAATGACCCACCCAGTTCTTTCGTGGGCCCTGCCCATTGCCCTGTGCATGCTGGTGCTGGCCATGGTGTTCGCCCTGGTGCGGCTGCTCAAGGGCCCGTCGGCGCAAGACCGCGTGCTGGCGCTCGACTGCATGTACCTCAACGGCATGCTGCTGGCGCTGGTGCTGGGCGTTCTCTATGGCAGCAGCACCTATTTCGAGGGGGCGTTGCTGATCGCGCTGTTCAGCTTCGTGGGCACGACGGCCATGGCCAAATTTCTGCTGCGCGGCGAGGTGATCGAATGACCGAGGCCGCACTGCCGCTGTGGGCAGAAATCATCATCGCGGTGCTCGTGCTGGCGGGCGCCGCGATTGCGCTGCTGGGCTCCTGGGGCTTGCTGCGCCTCAAGACCTATTTCGAGCGCGTGCATGCGCCGTCCATCATTGCCACCATGGGCTGCTGGTTCATCATGCACGGCACCATCGTGTATTTTTCGCTGCAGGGGCAAGGCCTGGCGCTGCACTCCCTGCTGATCGCGCTGTTCGTGGCCATCACGGTGCCCGTGACCAACATCTTCCTCATGCGCGCCGCCTTGTTCCGCGCGCGGCGCGCGGGCAGCGATGTACCCCCCAGCCTGAGCCGCGGCACGGGTTCGCAGGAACGCGATTCGTGACGGGGCGGCATCACCCGCCGCCGGACCAATTACGCCTCAATTAATAGCCGCCAGCGCTTTACCCACAAGCGCCAGCGGTACATTTGACTTCACCCCCTCACGCAACACCAAACCCGCCGCCGCCGGGGGTGTGGATCTCGAACACATCGCCCGGCTGCATCTCGGCCTGGCCGATGTGGTCGAGCAGCTCGACCCGGCCGCTGGCACGCACCACCTTGTTGACGCCAGGCGCGCCGGCCTTGCCACCTGCCATGCCAAACGCCCCCTGGTGGCGGCCGTTCGACAGGATGCTGGCCATCATCGGTTCCAGGAAACGAATGCGCCGCACCCCGCCCTGGCCCCCGGCCCAGCGGCCGCCGCCGCCTGAATTGGCACGGATGGCATAGCTGTCCAGCCGTACCGGAAAGCGGAATTCGAGGATTTCCGGATCGGTCAGGCGCGAATTGGTCATGTGGGTCTGCACCACGCTCGTGCCACCAAAGCCGCCCACCAGGGCACCCGCACCATCGAACACGCCGCCTGCACCACTGCCGCCGGAGATGGTCTCGTAGTACTGGTAGCGCGCGTTGCCGAAGGTGA
>JANJSZ010000230.1 GCA_024711405.1 Acidovorax sp. | reverse complement strand
GGGAACGGGCGTGGCGGGGCGGTCTGCGGGGTGGCGGCGCTTGCAAATAGCTGGGTATATTGGCTGCGCACCGCGCCTTCCCCCCCAGTCCGCCAGGGCACTTGCGCGGCCATGAAAAGATCGTGAACACGTTCCGAGACCAACAAGCCCCAGGTGATGCCAGCTGCCACTCGACCGATGAAGGTGCGGGCCAGGCGGGCTGCATCAAGGTGAGCGAGGCCCCAGCCTGCGCGAAGACAGGCCTGCCGCTGCCGCCATCGGGGGCGAACTGGCGGCCTGACGCTTCTCAAACGGGCTCCTCTCCCTCTGCCGCACCCTGCGCGGCATCGATGCGCTGCATGTTGTCCAACAGCTTCAGCAGATAGTGCAGCGCATGCACTTGGTCGCTGACCGAAAAACCCTCCAGCGCCTGCGCGTAGTAGGCCTCGATCTTGACCTGGGCTGCATGCTCCCAAGTGTGGCGCCCTGCCTGCGTCATCGCAACCAGGCGTGAACGCCGGTCACGCCCGTCAGGGGCGCTACTCACATGGCCCTCGCGCTCCATGCGTAAAAGAGAAACTGCTCACAACACTAGCCTCCACTCGCCGCATGAGGTTTGGCGCCGTATGGCATCACTCGACTGTGGTTTACGTCCACCTCCAGTGGTCGACCAATGAACGGAAATGCGCGCTGCTGACACTGCTCGCGCTCGCATACCTTACAGCCCATGCCGATGGGCGTTGCGGCATCAGGATCGCTCAGGTCTAAACCCTTGCTGTAAACCAAGCGGGTGGCGTGATGCACGTCACACCCCAGTCCAATCGAGAAGGTCTGTCGAGGCGTGCCATAACCTACCCCGCCGCGCGAGACTGTGCGGGCTATCCACAGGTAACTACGCCCATCGGGCATGCGTGCGAGTTGCGGAAAGATTCGCTCGGGCTGCGCAAAGGCCTCGTACACGTTCCAGAGCGGACAGGTGCCGCCTGTGCGACTGAAGTGGAAATTCGTGGCTGACTGGCGCTTGGAAATATTGCCGGCCCGGTCAACGCGCACGAAAAAAAATGGGATGCCAGGAGCCTCGGCACGCTGAAGTGTGCTGAGGCGGTGACAGACGGTCTCAAAACCTACGCCAAACTTTTGGCCCAGCAACTCGATGTCGTAGCGTAGGGTCTCCGCTGCGTGCAGAAAGCGGCCATACGGCAACACCAGCGCGCCTGCAAAGTAGTTGGCCAACCCAATCTGCGCGAGCTGCCTCGCCGCAGGATCGCCCTCCAGAGTGGCGTCTGTGGTGAGTTTTTCGAAAAGCGGCCCATGCTCTAAAAGCGCCAACTGGGTGGCAATCTGAAATGCTTGCTGACTTCGCTCGAGTACGCTCGCGAGGCGGAGTATTCGCGTTTCGCTGTCGTATCGACGCTTGCTAGTCGCATCGTCGTCCACAGTCAGTACACGTACACCGTGTGTATGTACCAGCCGCTGAATGAGCCAGTCAATAAGTGCCATGCCACTTTGCTGCATCTGGGTCGCCAATGCCTCAGCCGCGCGGTCTACGGGATCGAAATAGTTCTTGTGTGCAAAAAAGAAGTCGCGTACTGCCTCGAATGGCATCGTACGTCGTGGCACATTGCCTGAGCGATCATCGCCAAACGTTGCAGCCATAGCGTCAAGCTGCTCCGAGGCTTCCACCCCCCTTCTGTAGAGCGCCAACAAAGCCCTTCCCAACTTGGGCATCTGCGCCGCGACCTCGCGGATTTCGGTCAACGCCACAGGCTCTGGGGCATCAGCCAACGCCTCTTGCATGCCTGCCACGAGCCGCGACTCCTCGTCCTCAGAGAACTGTTGCACGTCGACTCCAAGCGTGCGATGGATCTTCAACAGTACAGATACCGTGAGTGGTCGCTGGTTCTGCTCAAGTTGGTTGAGGTAGCTCGGTGACAGCCCAAGAGCGTGGGCCATAGCGATCTGCGATAGGCCGCGTTCAGCGCGCATCGAACGCAGGCGGACTCCCATGAAGGTTTTTTTCATAGCGTATTTTCAATTTAATAATTCGCAAAGTTTGCAATTATTAAATTTTTCGTTGGCATGAATTCGCCCTTTTAGGACTGGAGCGGGATCCATATTTTGCGTAAATTGCGAATTATGACAAGCCTCAACGGAAGCGCCGAGATGCATGCAATGGTCCTGCCATCCCATGCCAACCACCATCACACTTTGTTTGCGGGTCAGGCATTGCGTTGGTTGGCCCAGGCGGCTTTCCTCGCCGCCCGCAACCGAGCACAACGTGAAGTGGTGGTGGCTGCAGTGAGCGGTGTCGACTTCCGCGTGCCGGTGCCTGTGGGTCACAGCCTCATGCTGCGCGCCCATGTGAGTCGTGTAGGCCGCACTTCTATGACCGTGTACGTCCGTGGTCTGAGTCAAGCGCCTGGTGCGCCGACTGACGAAGCCCTGCAGGCCGTGTTTGAAATGGTCGCCGTTGACGCTGCCGGTCGCCCCCACCCCATTGATCCACTTTCGCATCATCAGGAGACACCATGAGCACCACCGAAACTACGGGTTTCAAACCAAAGAAGTCTGTTGCGCTGTCGGGCGTTACTGCAGGCAACACTGCACTGTGCACGGTCGGCCGTACCGGCAATGACTTGCACTATCGGGGCTACGACATTCTCGACATCGCCGAGGTTTGCGAGTTCGAAGAGGTCGCGCACCTTTTAGTTCACGGGAAGCTGCCCACACGAGTAGAGCTCAAGGCTTACAAGGCGCGTCTCAAAGCCCTTCGCGGCCTACCGGCCAGTGTGAAGGACGCACTCGAGAAACTGCCGGCCGGTTCTCACCCCATGGACGTGATGCGTACTGGTGTGTCGACCCTGGGCTGCGTGCTGCCCGAGAAAGATGATCACAATCTTCCCGGCGCGCGTGATATTGCTGACCGGCTCATGGCTTCTCTGGGTTCAATGCTGCTTTACTGGTATCACTTCAGTACGCAAGGCAAACGCATCGACGTAGAAACCGATGACGAATCAATTGGCGGTCACTTCCTACATCTGCTGCATGGCGAGACGCCTCCGGAGAGCTGGGTGCGTGCAATGCATACCTCACTGAACCTTTACGCTGAGCATGAATTCAACGCGTCTACTTTCACGGCGCGCGTCATCGCTGGAACGGGTAGTGACATGTACTCGTGCATCGCGGGTGCTATCGGCGCCCTGCGCGGCCCTAAGCATGGCGGCGCTAACGAAGTTGCGTTCGAAATCCAGAAGCGCTATGACAACCCGGACGAAGCCGAAGCTGATATTCGTGCCCGCGTTGAGCGCAAAGAAGTCGTCATCGGGTTCGGCCATCCGGTTTACACCGTGAGCGATCCACGCAACGTGGTTATCAAGCGTGTGGCGAAACGACTGTCAGATGGAGCTGGCTCCACCAAGATGTATGGCATTGCGGAGCGGTTGGAGTCGGTGATGTTGGAAGTCAAGCAGATGTTCCCTAATCTCGACTGGTTCAGCGCCGTGAGCTATCACATGATGGGAGTTCCGACCGCTATGTTCACGCCACTGTTCGTGATCGCACGCACCAGTGGCTGGGCCGCTCACGTTGTGGAGCAGCGAGTTGACAACAAGATCATCAGACCCAGTGCGAACTACACCGGCCCAGAGGATCTCGACTTCGTTCCTATCGAGAGCCGCAAGTAATCACTGGAAGAGTCATCAACACCCAATCTCATGAATACTAAATACCGCAAAAAGCTGCCGGGAACGCAATGGGACTACATGGATGCGCGCGAGGCGGTTGAGACATTACGGACTGGTGCCTGGGCAGGGCTGCCCTATACCGCACGCGTACATGCCGAAAACCTTGTGCGGCGGGCAGATCCGGCACGACTGGACAACTATCTTCTGCAACTGATTGAACGCAAGCGTGAGATCGACTTCCCATGGTATCCCGTGCGTGTGGTCTGTCACGACATTCTTGGGCAGACGGCGCTGGTGGACCTCGCTGGCCTGCGCGATGCTATCGCCAAGGAAGGCGGCGACCCAGCTCAGGTGAACCCTGTGGTACCTGTTCAATTGATCGTGGATCACTCCCTGGCCGTGGAGTGCGGCGGCTTCGACCCCAATGCTTTCGCTAAAAACCGCGCTATCGAGGATCGCCGCAATGAGGACCGCTTCCACTTCATTGAATGGACGAAGAAGGCCTTCGCCAACGTGGACGTGATCCCCGCAGGCAACGGCATCATGCACCAGATCAACCTGGAGAAGATGTCACCCGTGGTCTACGTGCAAGATGGCGTGGCATTTCCCGACACCTGCGTGGGGACCGACAGCCACACCCCACACGTAGATGCGCTGGGCGTGATCGCCATCGGCGTGGGTGGCCTGGAGGCCGAAAACGTGATGCTAGGCCGCGCCTCCTGGATGCGCCTGCCCAGCATCGTAGGCGTAGAGCTCAAGGGCCGCCGGCAACCTGGCATCACCGCGACCGACATCGTGCTAGCCCTGACCGAATTCCTGCGCAAGGAAAAGGTAGTGGGCGCGTACGTCGAGTTCTATGGCGAAGGCGCCGAGAGCCTGTCCATTGGCGACCGGGCCACCATTTCGAACATGTGCCCTGAATACGGTGCCACCGCTGCACTGTTCTCTATCGACGAACAGACTTTGGAATACCTGCGTCTGACAGGCCGCGAGGAGAAACAGGTGCAGTTAGTGGAAACCTATGCCAAGACAGCCGGCTTCTGGGTCGACAGCCTGCGCAATGTGCAGTACGAGCGCGTACTGAAGTTCGACCTCTCGACCGTCGTGCGCAACATGGCTGGCCCATCGAATCCGCACCGTCGCCTGCCGATCTCGGCGTTGGTGGATCGAGGCATTGCCGGTGCCACCAAGCTCGAAATGGCCCGCGACGATGAGGCCGAGGGCCGGATGCCCGATGGCGCCGTGATCATCGCCGCCATCACCAGCTGCACCAACACCAGCAATCCGCGCAACGTAATCGCCGCCGCGCTGCTGGCGCGCAATGCGAACCGGCTGGGCCTCACGCGCAAGCCCTGGGTCAAGACATCGCTTGCGCCCGGCTCCAAGGCGGTGGAACTGTATTTGAAGGAAGCAGGGCTGTTAGGCGATCTGGAGGCATTGGGATTTGGCATCGTCGCCTTCGCCTGCACCACCTGCAACGGAATGAGCGGCGCGCTCGATTCCAAGATTCAGCAGGAAATCATCGCCCGTGATCTATACACCACCGCCGTGCTCTCGGGCAACCGTAACTTCGACGGGCGCATCCACCCCTACGCCAAGCAGGCATTTCTGGCCTCGCCACCGCTGGTGGTGGCCTATGCCATCGCTGGCACGGTGCGCTTCTACATCGAGAACGATGTCCTGACGTTTGTGGACGGCAAGGAAATCCGCCTGAAAGACATCTGGCCCAGCGATGAAGAGATCGACACCGTGGTCCAGGCCGCAGTCAAACCCGCGCAATACCGCGCCGTGTATGAGCCGATGTTCGCCCTGCGGGTGGACGATGGCGAACGTGTGGCTCCCCAATACGACTGGCGTCCGGTGTCCACTTACATCCGTCGTCCTCCGTACTGGGATACGGAAGGTGTCGGCGCCTTGGCGGCCTTTCCCCGCACACTCAGGGGCATGCGTCCGCTGGCCCTGCTGCCGGACAACATCACCACAGAC
>JANJSZ010000217.1 GCA_024711405.1 Acidovorax sp. | reverse complement strand
ATGCTCTGCGTGCCATTGCCATGGTGGTAATCCACGTCCAGCACGGCCACGCGATGTGCTCCCCGGTCGCGCAGCGCTTGGGCCGCCACCGCCGCGTTGTTGAGAAAGCAGTACCCCCCCATGAAATCGGGCCCCGCATGGTGCCCGGGCGGGCGCGTGCAGCAAAACACGGCGCGCTCGCCCGTGGCCACCCGGAAGGCCGCACTGGCCGCCGCATCCGCGCCGGCCTTGGCTGCAGCCCAGGTGCCTGCCGCCAGCGGCGTACCGTTGTCCATGGAGTACAGGCCCAGGCGCGCAATGAAATTGTCAGGCTCCCTGTCGCTGCGCAATGTGCGCACCGGCCATACCGACGGGAATGGTTGCACCGAGGCATGGGCGGCATCGAGCGCCAGCCACTGTGGCCAGGCCCCCTCCAGGAATGCCAGATAGCGCGCCGCATGAACCTGGCCCAACACCGTTGAGCTGTCGACATCGGGCGCGAGCAAGCGGTGGCCACGGGCCCGGAGGCTGCTTTCCACGTAATCGGCCCGCGTGGGGGTTTCGAAGCAGGGCACGCGTTCACCCCGGAAGAATTCATGGACGGGGGCATGCCCCCGGTGCAGCGGGTTGTGAAAAGCCAGCATGGAGTAAGGGCAAGGTCGGGGAAACGTTTCGCCGCCCACATAGCGTCCCGGGGGCAGGCCGCTTCGCGCAATGTGCGGACGCGGAACGCCAACTGTAACGGCCAATCCATCCGCTTGTGCGCCGTTATGCCCCGGCCATGAAAAAACCCTTGCAGACATGCGCCTGCAAGGGTTGAATTGGTGGGTGATACATGGATCGAACATGTGACCCCTGCCGTGTGAAGGCAGTGCTCTACCGCTGAGCTAATCACCCGTCGCACATCCCGTCAAAGGATGGCGATGGCTGTCAACAGGCTTGGTGGGTGATACATGGATCGAACATGTGACCCCTGCCGTGTGAAGGCAGTGCTCTACCGCTGAGCTAATCACCCGTGTCGCTGCGACAGCCTTCGATTATGGCACAGCTTTTCAGCCCGGCTGAACGGATCGCCAAATTGTTTTGCCGCCACTGGCCTTGTCGATCTGTGTCAGCACTTCTTCGTGCGATGCAGTTTCCTGCTCGCTGGCCTGTAGCACGGGCAGTTTGAAGCTGCGCAGATCGATCTGGACGAAGCTGGCGCCACCGGCACTGTCCTGCGCATCATCGATGATCAGCAGCGCATCCTGGCCTCGGGTGAGGTTGATGTACACATCCGCCAGCAATTCGGCATCCAGCAAGGCGCCATGCAGCGTGCGGCCTGAATTGTCCACGCCCAAACGGTCGCACAGCGCATCGAGCGAATTGCGCTTGCCGGGATAGAGCTCCTTGGCCATGGCCAGGGTGTCGGTGATGCTGTCCACAAAGCTGCGGAACGCGGGGCGCCCCACCAGCTCCAGCTCCTTGTTCAGGAAGCCCACGTCAAATGCCGCGTTGTGGATGATGATCTCGGCGCCCTGCAGGTAGTCCAGCAGCTCGTCGGCCACGGCCGCAAACTTGGGCTTGTCCTTCAAGAATTCGTTGCTGATGCCGTGCACGCGCAGCGCATCCTCGTGGCTGTCGCGCTCGGGGTTCAGGTAGAAATGCTTGTTGTTGCCCGTGAGCTTGCGCGCCACCAGCTCCACGCAACCGATTTCGATGATGCGGTCGCCCCCTTCGGCGGACAGACCGGTGGTTTCCGTGTCCAGAACAATCTGCCGTGACATCAGGCCTCCCTTGGCGCAACCGCCGTGCGGTGCACAGTATTCATGCCGCGCGGGGCTGAAGCACCGTGCATATCAGTGGTTTTCCTTGGCGTGGTTGATGGAATATTTGGGTATCTCCACCACCAGGTCTTTCTGCGCAATGATGGCCTGGCACGACAGGCGCGACTGGGGTTCCAGCCCCCAGGCACGGTCGAGCAGGTCCTCTTCTTCTTCTTCGGCCTCGTTGAGCGATTCCATGCCCGCGCGCACGATGACGTGGCAGGTGGTGCAGGCACAGCTCATGTCGCAGGCATGCTCGATGTTGATGTGGTTCTCCAGCAGCGCTTCGCAGATGGATGTGCCCGCGGGCGCGGTGATTTCGGCGCCGGAGGGGCAATATTCAGGATGGGGCAGTATCTTGATGACAGGCATGGATGGTCTTCTTGTTCGCGGGGTGCGCTCGGTGGGTTCAGAAAGCCTGCACGTTCTTGCCCGCCAGGGCCTGGCGAATGCCGCGGTTCATGCGCTGCGCGGCAAAGGCCTCGGTGCCCTTGGCCAGGGCCTGGGTCGCCGCCTCGATGACGGCGGCATCGTCGGACTCGCGTTGCTGGCCCAGGGCGGTCATCAAGGCCTCGATGTCGGCCCGCTCGGGCGCTGACAACACGTCGCCATCGGCGTCCAGGGCACTCTGGGTGGCCAGCAGCATGCGGTCGGCGTCCACGCGCGCCTCTACCACGGCGCGTGCGCGCATGTCCTGTGCGGCCGTGGCAAAGCCGTCCTGCAGCATGCGGGCGATCTGGTCGTCCGACAGGCCATAGGAGGGCTTCACGTCGATGCGGGCCTCGACCCCACTGCCCTGCTCCCGGGCATTCACGCTCAGCAGGCCATCGGCATCGACCGTGAAAGTGACCCGGATGCGGGCTGCGCCGGCCGCCATCGCAGGTATGCCGCGCAGCTCGAAACGGGCCAGACTGCGGCAGTCCTGCACCAGGTCGCGCTCGCCCTGCACCACATGGATGGCCAATGCGGTCTGGCCATCCTTGTAGGTGGTGAAGTCCTGAGCCTTGGCGGTGGGAATGGTCTCGTTGCGGGCCACGATGCGCTCCACCAGTCCGCCCATGGTCTCGATGCCCAGCGACAGGGGAATCACGTCGAGCAGCAACAGATCGCCCGCCGTGTTGTTGCCCGCCAACTGGTTGGCCTGAATGGCGGCGCCCAGCGCGACCACCTCGTCCGGGTTGAGATTGGTCAGGGGTTCCTTGCCAAAAAATTCGGCCACCGCGCGTTGCACCTGGGGCATGCGGGTGGATCCACCCACCATGACCACACCCTGCACGTCGTCGCGCGCCAGCTTCGCATCGCGCAAGACGCGGCGCACCGCGACCATGGAGCGCGCGGTCAACTCGGCGGTAGCGGCTTCAAAATCGGATTGCTTGACATCAAAATGTACTCTACCACCCGCCAAATCTGCAGTAAACGCTACCATTTCAGTAGCAGTCAAGGCTTCCTTGCAGGCCCGGGCCGCCATGCGGATCG
Organism: Acidovorax sp.; assembly: GCA_024711405.1. Lineage (GTDB taxonomy): Bacteria > Pseudomonadota > Gammaproteobacteria > Burkholderiales > Burkholderiaceae_C > Acidovorax. The sequence goes on along the minus strand of JANJSZ010000217.1, from coordinate 6,259 downwards.
CCGCCTTGTCGGCGGGCGTATCGGCGGACAGCCCTTGTTGCTCCAGCACCCAGCGGGCCAGCGCCGCGTCGTAATCGTCGCCGCCCAGGGCGGAATCACCGCCCGTGGCGATCACTTCGAAAACGCCTTGCGTCAACCGCAGCACCGAGATGTCGAAAGTGCCGCCGCCCAGGTCGTAAACCGCGTAGACGCCTTCGCTGGCATTGTCCAGGCCATAGGCAATGGCCGCAGCGGTTGGTTCGTTGATCAGGCGCAGCAAATGGATGCCGGCCAGCTTGGCAGCATCTTTGGTGGCCTGGCGCTGGGCGTCATCAAAATAGGCCGGCACCGTGATCACTGCACCGTACAGGTCGTCGTTGAAGGTGTCTTCGGCGCGGTAACGCAGCGTGGCCAGTATCTCGGCACTGATTTCCACCGGCGATTTCACGCCCCCCGCCGTCAGCAGCCCCACCATACCGCCAGCGCTGGCGTCGGGGCTCTGGACGAACTCGTAGGGCAACTGCTCTGCGTCCGCCACATCCTTCAGACCACGGCCCATGAAGCGCTTGGCCGAGGCGATGGTATTGCGGGCATCGCCGGACTGCGCCGCTATCGCGTCGTAGCCAATCTGCCGCCCGCCCTGCTCCAGGTAGCGCACCACCGATGGCAGCAGCACGCGCCCCTCACCGTCGGGCAGGCACTCGGCCACGCCATTGCGCACCGCCGCCACCAGGGAATGCGTGGTGCCCAAATCAATGCCGACCGCGATGCGCCGCTGGTGCGGATCGGGGGACTGCCCGGGTTCGGAAATCTGCAAAAGCGCCATGGAATTCGTGTGTTCTACGTGATGAGGCTCTGCCGTGCGCAAAGCGCCTCGAAAAAGGGGTGGTGCCGCTATTGTCCCAGTTGATCCCGGCGCCGCTCGATGTCGTCGCCAAATCGCGCAATGAACATGAGGGCTCTGACCTGCCGCGCAGCAGCGGCGTAGTCCTTTTGCTCGTCGATCAGTTGGCCGCAAAGTGCCAACGCCTGGTTTTGGGCCTGCTGCACGCCGTCGTCCAGTGCGTCCAGTTCAGCGGCCGACTGTGCATCATCGAGCGATTCACGCCACTCCATCTGCTGCATCAGAAAGCTTGCGGGCATGGCGGTGTTGTCTTCGGCCTGGATCGGCGCTCCGTGCAGTTCGCACAGATAGGCGGCACGGCGCATCGGGTCTTTCAGGCGTTGGTAGGCCTCGTTGATGCGCACCGACCACTGCATGGCCACCCGCTGGGCTGCGGCGCCCTGTGCCGCAAATTTGTCGGGATGGACCTCGCGCTGCAGTTCTTTCCAGCGCGCATCCAGTGCCGCCCGATCCTGGGCAAAGCGTTGCGGTACACCAAACAGTTCAAAGTCGTCGGATTGCAGATTCATGCCCATACCAGGTCACACCAGATCAACAAAAAACCGCCAGCACGCAGCGCGATGGCGGTTGGACGGCAACGCGGCAGAAAGCCTCAAACGCGGAAGCTCTCTCCACAGCCGCAGCGGTCCCGTTCGTTGGGATTGTTGAACTTGAAGCCTTCATTCAGGCCTTCGCGCACAAAATCCAGCTCGGTGCCATCGATGTAGGCCAGGCTCTTGGGGTCGATCAGCACCTTGACACCATGGTTTTCGAACACGATGTCTTCCGGTTCGGAGTCGTCCACATATTCGAGCTTATAGGCCAGTCCAGAGCACCCCGTGGTCTTGACCCCGAGGCGCACGCCCAGCCCCTTGCCCCGGCGTGCCAGGTAACGGGAGACATGCCGGGCAGCAGCTTCTGTCAGCGTAATGGCCATGGTCAGGCTGCGGCCACCGCGCTGTGGTGCTTGGCCTTGTAGTCGTTCACGGCCGCCTTGATGGCGTCTTCGGCGAGGATGGAGCAGTGAATCTTGACGGGCGGCAGTGCCAGCTCTTCGGCGATCTCGCTGTTTTTCAGGGCCGCCGCTTCGTCCAGCGTCTTGCCCTTGACCCATTCGGTCACCAGCGACGACGAGGCAATGGCAGAGCCGCAGCCATAGGTCTTGAAACGGGCATCTTCAATGACGCCGGTTTGGGGGTTCACCTTGATCTGCAGCTTCATCACGTCGCCGCAGGCGGGAGCGCCCACCATGCCGGTGCCCACGGAATCGTCACCCTTGTCGAACGAACCCACGTTGCGGGGGTTTTCGTAATGGTCAACCACTTTGTCGGAGTAAGCCATGATGTGTACCTCTTCAATTCTTCAGAAATCTTCGGAAATTCAGTGCGCGGCCCACTGGATGGTGCTGATATCGATGCCGTCCTGGTACATCTCCCACAGCGGGCTGAGTTCGCGCAGACGGGCCACGTTTTCACGAATGGTGCCAATGGCGTAGTCGATCTCTTCTTCGGTGGTGAAACGGCCAATGGTCATGCGCAGGCTGCTGTGCGCCAGTTCGTCACTGCGGCCCAGGGCGCGCAGGACATAGCTGGGCTCCAGGCTGGCCGAAGTGCAGGCAGAGCCCGATGAAACGGCCAGACCCTTGATCCCCATGATCAGCGATTCGCCTTCGACGAAATTGAAGCTCATGTTCAGGTTCTGCGGCACCCGACGCTCCAGGCTGCCATTGATGAACACCTGCTCGATATCCTTCAACCCATTGAGCAGGCGCTGCTGCAATGCGCGGGCCTTGGCATTGCTTTCGGCCATTTCTTCCTTGGCGATGCGAAAAGCCTCGCCCATGCCCACGATCTGGTGCGTGGGCAGCGTGCCCGAGCGCATGCCACGCTCATGGCCACCACCGTGCATCTGCGCTTCCAGACGCACACGGGGTTTGCGGCGCACAAACAAGGCACCCACCCCCTTGGGGCCGTAAGTCTTGTGGGCCGTCATGCTCATCAGGTCGATCGGCAGCACACCCATGTCGATCTCAACCCGGCCTGTGGCCTGCGCGGCATCCACATGCAGCAGGATGCCGTTCTCGCGGCACAGGGCGCCAATGGCCGGAATGTCCTGGATCACACCGATTTCGTTGTTCACGAACAGGATGCTGATCAAGAGGGTGTCGGGGCGGATGGCCGCCTTCAGGGTGTCCATGTTGACCAGGCCATCCTCCTGAACATCCAGGTAGGTCACCTCGAACCCCTGGCGCTCCAGTTCGCGCATGGTGTCCAGCACGGCCTTGTGCTCGGTCTTGAGGGTGATGAGGTGTTTGCCCTTGCCCTGGTAGAAATGGGCGGCACCTTTCAAGGCGAGGTTGATGGACTCGGTGGCACCGCTGGTCCAGACGATCTCGCGCGGGTCGGCACCGATCAGGTCGGCCACTTGCACGCGTGCTGTTTCCACGGCCTCTTCGGCCTCCCAGCCCCAGGCGTGGCTGCGGGAAGCGGGGTTGCCGAAATGCTCGCGCAGCCACGGAATCATGGCATCCACAACGCGTGGATCCACCGGCGTGGTGGCGCCGTAATCGAGATAGATGGGGAAATGCGGGGTCATGTCCATGGCTGGCTCAGTAAAAATTTCTGGCTGGCAAACTCAAAAAAACAAGGTTCGAAAACGCGTTCAGGGCGATGCCGACCCCAGGGCCGAACCGGGCGCCCCAGGCATCAGGATTTGGCGAAGACGTTGCCCAGCGCGAACACCGAATTGGGCGCATTCACGCGGATGGGCTTGACCACGGGAGTCGTGGAGATCGCGCGCCGCGCAACGGGCTTGTCCTCGATCTGCACGCCCTTGGCCAGTTGCTCGTCCACCAGTTTCTGCAACGTGACGGAGTCGAGGAACTCGACCATGCGCTGGTTGAGCGAAGCCCACAACTCATGCGTCATGCAGCGACCCGCCTCGCCCAGGCAATTTTCCTTGCCACCACACTGCGTGGCATCAATGGGTTCATCCACCGAAACAATGATGTCTGCCACCGTGATGTCGGCTGCCTTGCGGGCCAGGGTGTAGCCACCACCGGGTCCCCGGGTGGACTCCACGAGCTCGTGGCGGCGCAGCTTGCCAAAGAGCTGTTCCAGGTAGGACAGCGAAATTTGTTGCCTTTGGCTGATGGCCGCCAGCGTGACAGGGCCATTGTTCTGGCGCAAAGCCAGGTCAATCATGGCGGTGACCGCAAAACGGCCTTTGGTTGTGAGACGCATCGCAAGCTCCTTGTCTACGCTTGTTCGTTATAAAACTGCGGGCCCTGCAAATGCGCAGCGCCTGCACCGTCTCCGCCCCTTGCCCTGTCCAGTTGCCTGGCACAGAGTCCTTCATCGTTGGGCTCTTTTCTTGAGAATTTTGTAAAAGTATACCATAAATCCTAATCAATTTTGTCGGGTTAAAAAACCAACAAGTCACAATTTCATCGATCAAGTTCCATTGCCCTCAGAAAACGCGCGTTCAGAGTGCCACTGAATCGCTGCCGTGCGCTCCAAAAGCCTGGTCCTTGAGCCGTGTCAACTGGTCGCGCACACGTGCCGCCTGCTCGAACTCCAGGTTGCGCGCATGTTCCAGCATGAGCTTCTCCAGGCGCTTGATCTCGCGCGCCACATCCTTCTCGGACATGTCCTCCACTTGGGCTCGCTGCATGGCTTCCTGCTCCAGCCGCTCGGCATCCTTGCCGGCCTTCTCGCTGTAAACCCCGTCAATCAGGTCTTTTACCCGCTTGACAATGCTGCGTGGCGTGATTCCGTGGGCCTTGTTGTGTGCGATCTGCTTGATGCGCCGACGTTCCGTCTCGCCCATGGCTTTTTTCATCGAGTCGGTAATCCGGTCGGCATACAGGATGGCCTTGCCGTTCAGATTGCGCGCCGCGCGGCCGATGGTCTGGATCAGGCTGCGCTCGGCGCGCAGAAAGCCCTCTTTGTCGGCGTCAAGAATCGCCACGAGGGACACCTCGGGAATGTCCAGCCCTTCGCGCAGCAGGTTGATGCCGACCAGTACGTCGAACGCCCCCAGGCGCAGATCGCGGATGATTTCGACGCGCTCCACGGTGTCCACGTCGCTGTGCAGGTAACGCACCTTCACGCCGTTGTCCGTGAGGTAATCGGTCAGCTGCTCGGCCATGCGCTTGGTGAGCGTGGTAATGAGTACACGTTCATGCTTTTCAACGCGAATGCGTATTTCCTGCAGCACATCATCCACCTGGTGGGTCGCGGGGCGCACTTCCACCACCGGGTCCACCAGGCCGGTGGGACGTACCACCTGGTCCACGATCTGGCCTGAATGGGTCTTTTCATAGTCGGCCGGCGTGGCCGAAACAAAGATCACCTGCCGCATGCGCTGTTCGAACTCCTCGAACTTGAGCGGGCGGTTGTCCAGCGCCGATGGCAGACGAAACCCATATTCCACCAGCGTGGTCTTGCGCGAGCGGTCGCCGCTGTACATCGCGTTGAGCTGGCCGATCATCTGGTGGCTCTCGTCCAGGAACATGATGGCGTTCTTGGGCATGTAGTCGGTCAGCGTGCTCGGCGGGTCGCCCGGTGCGGCGCCCGACAGGTGGCGGGTGTAGTTCTCGATACCCTTGCAGTGCCCCACTTCGCTGAGCATCTCCAGATCAAAGCGCGTGCGCTGCTCCAGCCGCTGCGCCTCCACCAGCTTGCCATCGGCCAGCAACTGCTGCAGGCGCTCGGCCAGCTCCAGCTTGATGGTCTCCACCGCCGCCAGCACCTTGTCGCGCGGGGTCACGTAGTGGCTGCTGGGGTACACGGTGAAGCGCGGAATCTTCTGCTTGACGCGTCCCGTGAGCGGATCGAACAGCTGCAGGCTCTCGATTTCGTCGTCAAACAGCTCGATGCGCATCGCCAGCTCGGAATGCTCGGCCGGGAACACGTCGATGGTGTCGCCGCGCACGCGGAACTTGCCGCGCGAAAAATCGGCCTCGTTGCGCTGGTATTGCATGCGGATCAGCTGGGCGATCACGTCGCGCTGGCCCAGCTTGTCGCCCGTGCGCAGTGTCATCACCATGCGGTGGTAGCTCTCGGGCTCGCCAATGCCGTAAATGGCCGACACGGTGGCCACGATGACCACGTCCTTGCGCTCCATCAGGCTCTTGGTACAGCTCAATCGCATCTGCTCGATGTGCTCGTTGATCGCGCTGTCCTTCTCGATGAACAGGTCGCGCTGCGGCACATAGGCCTCTGGCTGGTAGTAGTCGTAGTAACTCACGAAGTACTCGACGGCATTCTTGGGGAAGAACTCGCGGAACTCGCTGTACAACTGCGCGGCCAGCGTCTTGTTGGGCGCAAAGATGATGGCCGGGCGGCCCATGCGCGCAATCACGTTGGCCATGGTGAAGGTCTTGCCCGATCCGGT
>JANJSZ010000209.1 GCA_024711405.1 Acidovorax sp. | reverse complement strand
GACGCGCCTGGGCGTGGCGCTGGGCGCACGGCCCGACACCTTCCTGGGGCTGTCGGGCATGGGCGACCTGGTGCTCACGGCCACGGGCGACCTGTCACGCAATCGCCGGGTGGGCTTGCTGCTGGCGCAGGGGCAGAGCCTGCAGCAGGCGGTGGATTCCCTGGGCCATGTGGCCGAGGGCGTGTACTGCGCCCGCACCGTGGCCCAGCGCGCGGCCGGGCTCGGTGTGGACATGCCCATCACCCAGGCGGTGGTGGCGCTGCTCGATGGCCGCCTGGCCCCGGCCGATGCCGTAGGCCTGCTGATGGGGCGCGATCCGGGCTCCGAACTGCGCTGATCGGGCGGGGCGCTGCCGACCGGCGCCCCGGTGCGTGTTCAGAACACGCCAAACAGCATCAGCAACAGCACGATCGACAGCGGCACACCAAGCAACCACAGAATGACAGGCATCGCAATCTCCTTGAAAAAGTGATGCCTTGACCTTACCGGCGTGCGCCCGCGCCCCGTGTGCGCCTGGGTTGCGCCGTGGCGTAGGGCTTGGCCTACCCGCTGGCTGACCGGTGGTCAGCGCGCCGGCGGATTTACAGCCCCAACTCCAGCGCCAGCAGTTCTTCCACCGTCTGGCGACGGCGGATCAGGCGGGCCTGGCCGCCATCGACCAGTACCTCGGCGGTCAAAGGCCGGGTGTTGTAGTTGGAGGACATCGAGGCGCCATAGGCGCCCGCGTCGTGGATGACCAGCAGATCGCCCACCTGGGCGTCCGGCAGGTTGCGTGGCAGCACCACGCCGCCGTCGCCCTGCGTGAACACATCGCCCGACTCGCACAGCGGCCCTGCCACCACGCTGGGCCGGTGCGTGACCGTGTTGCCGTCGCGGCGCAGCACGCTCATCGTGTGGTAGCTGCCGTACATGCTGGGGCGCATCAGCTCGTTGAAGCCGGTGTCGAGCAGCATGAAATGGTTGTTGCCGGCATCCTTGGTGGCGCGCACCTCGCCCAGCAGCACGCCCGATTCGGCCACCAGAAAGCGGCCGGGCTCGATCTCCAGGCCGAGCGGGTGGCGCACGATGGCCTCGGCCTGCTGGCGTGCGGCATTCCACAGGCCGTGGTAATGCTGGGTGTCGATCACCGGATCGCCATCGCGGTAAGGGATGGACAGGCCGCCGCCGGCCGAGATGGCGTGCAGGTCGTGCCCCGCGGCGTGCGTGGTGCGCACCAGCTCCACCATGGCGCCGCACACCTGTTCGAGGTGGTGGTAATCCACGCCCGAGCCGATGTGCATGTGCAGCCCCGCCAGCTTCAGGCCATGTTGGCGGATGGCGGCCAGCGCGTCCGGCAGGTCGGTGTGCCAGATGCCGTGCTTGCTGTGCTCGCCGCCGGTGTTGGTCTTGTTGCTGTGGCCATGGCCAAAGCCGGGGTTGATGCGCAGCCACACGGCATGCCCCGGCGATGCCGCGCCCAGCTGGTGCAGCATGTCGATGGAGCCGGCGTTCACCGGCACGCCATGCTCGACCACGCAGGCCAGCGTGGCCGCATCGAACAGGTCGGCGGTGAACACGATCTCCGACGGCCCGTCGCCTGGGTGACCGGCCTGGTAGCCGGCGGCCAGCGCGCGCAGGATCTCGCCGCGCGAGACCGCGTCCACCTTCACGCCTTGCGCGCGCATCAGCGCCAGGATGTGGATGTTGGAGCAGGCCTTCTGCGCAAAGCGGATGGTGTCGAAGTTGGACAGCTGCGCAATGCGCTGGCGGATGGTGGCCGCGTCATACACCCACAGCGGGGTGCCAAACTGGTCGGCCAGGGACCACAGTTGTGCGGGCGAGAAGGGGTTGGACATGGGGTGATCCGGGTGCAGAGAAAAGGCGCAGGGGTGCGGTGGATCAGGCAATTGATCCGCGTCGTGGAAGTTTACCGGGCATTCGCGGTGGACAGCGCTCCATGCCCGATGGCCGGCGGCGCCCGCTCCACCTGCCGCAGGTGCTGGTTGGCAAGGTTGGATGTCTTGACTCCAATCTGGTTCTATCCCTTGTTCGGTCAGCGCCATCAGCTATTGAACTAACAGCTTTTGGCATGCAGCGCGCCAGCAGCGGCGCCCGGCTGGGCGGTGTGCCACCCCAAGGGCAGGGCGTTGTTCAGAACTCCCGGTTGTCGATCAGCCGCGTCGCCCCCAGCCGGGCGGCGCCCAGGGCCACCAGGGTCCCGGGCGCATCGCCTGGCGTGGCCGGCTGCAGGTCCAGGCGGCGGCGCACCGCCAGGTAGTCGGGCAGCCAGCCACGTGCGCGCAGCTGGTCCAGTGCCTGCTGCTCCAGCTCGGCTGGGTGCAGCGTTCCGGCGGCCTGCGCCGCAGTCCAGCGGTCGCACAGCTGGCGCAGCGCCTGCGACAGCGCCACGGCTTCCTGGCGCTCCTGCGGGCTGAGGTAGCCGTTGCGCGAACTCAGGGCCAGGCCGTCAGGGGCGCGGCTGGTCTCGCCCGCCACCACCTCGATGGGCAGCGCAAACTGGCGCACCATCTGGCGGATCACCATGAGCTGCTGGTAGTCCTTGCGGCCAAACACCGCCGTGCCACCGCCGGTGGCGCCAAAAACGCAGCTGAAAAGCTTCATCACCACCGTGGCCACCCCGGTGAAGAAGCCGGGGCGGAACTGGCCTTCGAGCAGGTCGGCCAGTTGCGGATCGGGCTGCACCTTGAAGGTCTGCGGCTCGGGGTAGAGGTCGGTTTCGCGCGGCGCAAACAGCACATCGCAGCCGGCGGCCTGCAGCTGGGCGCAGTCGGCATCCCAGGTGCGCGGGTAGCTGTCGAAGTCTTCGTGCGGCAGAAACTGCAGGCGGTTCACAAAGATGCTGACCACGGTGCAGTCGCCCAGCGGCCGGGCCTGGTGCACCAGCGCCAGGTGCCCCGCGTGCAGGTTGCCCATGGTGGGCACGAAGGCGGGGCGGCGGCCGGCCAGGGCGGCGCGCAGTTCGGGAATGGAGCGGGCGATGAGCATTTTGGGGATCTGGGTGGGAGAGGGGCCTTACCAGGCGTGCAAGGCGTTGTCGGGGAAGCGGCCCTGCTTGACGGCCTGCACATAGGCCTCCATGGCGCCGCGCACGCTGTCGGCGTCCTGCATGAAGTTGTGCACGAATTTGGCCATCTTGCCCAGGTTCATGCCCAGCATGTCGTGCAGCACCAGCACCTGGCCGGCCGTGCCGTTGCCCGCGCCGATGCCGATGGTGTGGCAGTGGCGCAGCTCGGCGGTGATCTCGGCGGACAGTGCGGCCGGCACCATCTCCAGCACCAGCATGGCGGCGCCGGCGTTCTGCAGTTCCAGCGCCTCCTTGCGCAGGGTGCGGGCGGCGTCTTCGGTCTTGCCCTGCACGCGGTAGCCGCCCAGGGCGTGCACGGTTTGCGGCGTCAGGCCCAGGTGGGCGCACACGGGCACTCCGCGCTGCACCAGAAACTCCACCGTGGGCGCCGTCCAGCCGCCGCCTTCGAGCTTGACCATGTGTGCGCCGGCCTGCATCAGCACGCAGGCGCTGCGCAGGGCCTGTTCGCGGGACTCGTGGTAGCTGCCGTAGGGCAGGTCGGCCACCAGCCAGGCCGTGCCCTGCACGCGGTGCAGGCCGCGTGCCACGCTGGCCGTGTGGTAGGCCATGGTGTCGAGCGATACGCCCACCGTGCTGGGCAGGCCCTGGCAGACCATGCCCAGCGAGTCGCCCACCAGAAGGCACTCGATGCCGGCCGCATCGGCCACGGCGGCAAAGGTGGCGTCGTAGGCCGTGAGCATGGTGATTTTTTCTCCGGCCTCGCGCATCTGCGCCAGGCGCGGCAGGCTGATGGGCCGGCGCTGGGGCAGCGGTGATGCGGGCGGCAGCGTGCCATACGGCGTGGCGTGCGGGGGCGCCTGGAGCTGGGCAGGATCAGTCATGAAGGTCCCATGGGCAAAAAAGTGCCGCGAGTCTATGCCATGTCCACGCTGCCAAGCACCTGGCCGGCCTTGTTCGGCCGACAGACCCGGCCATGCCCCGGCCTGTCTCAACGCACCGGGCCCCGCACCTGTAAGTGGTTTCCGCTGGGTGTAACAGGTTGCGATCGCAACCATCAGGGTAAGTATCTAGTTGCGTATGCAACCAAATTGCATACATTTGTTGAGCCAGATCAAAGCCGCGTGCGTTTGCCCGGTGGTGGTTTTGGTGTCGTTGTTCCAGCTCAACCCATCCTGCCCGATTTCGAGGTTTTCATGCGCACCTTCCTGCCCACCACCCGCCGCCTTTTTGCCCTGGCTGTGCTCACGGCCTGCACGGCTGCGGCGGCCCAGTCCTATCCCTCCAAGACCGTCGAGTGGGTGGTTCCGTACCCTGCTGGCGGCGGCACCGATGTGGTGGCCCGCACGCTGGCCGAGTCCATGGGCAAGTGGCTGGGCCAACCCATCATCATCAACAACAAGCCCGGCGCCGCCACCAACATCGGTGCGGAGTACGTCGCCCGCGCCAAGGCGGATGGCTATGTGCTGATGTCCGCCGACACCGCCACGCTGGCGGCCAACCCGTCGCTGTACACCAGGCTGGGCTACAGCGCCGAAAAGGACCTGGCCCCGGTTGGCCTCACGGTGCGGTTTCCGATGATCCTCGTGGTCAACCCGCAGGTGCCGGCCAAGACGCTGCCCGAATTTCTGGCCTGGGCCAAAGCCCAGAACGCCGCCAACTACGCATCGCCCGGTCCGGGCAGCCCGCACCATCTGGCGACCGAGCTGTTCCGCGAGAAAACCGGCAACCGCTTCACCCATGTGCCTTATCGCGGCGCGGCCCCTGCAGTGCAGGATGTGGTGGCAGGGCAGGTGCCGTTCATGTTTGTGGACACGGCCAGCGGCTACCAGTTCGTGACGACCGGCAAGCTGCGGGCCATCGGCATTGCCAGCGCCAAGCGGGTCAAGAACTTCGAGGACATCCCGACGCTGCAGGAGCAGGGCCTCCAGGGCTTCGAGGCCTACGCCTGGCAAGGCCTGGTGGTGCCTGCCGGCACGCCCGGGGACGTGATCGCCAAGCTCAATGCGGCCTTGCTCGCCGCCATGGACAGCACGGCCGTGAAGGCTCGCCTGCAGACCCTGGGCCTGGAGTCCATCCCCAGCTCGCCCGAGCAGATGGCCCGCTATTGGGCCGATGAGCGCGCCAAGTGGGGCCAGGTCATCAAGGTCGGCAGCATCAAGCTGGACTGATCCCATGGCCCGGCCCTCCCGTTCCACCGCCCCCCAGGCCGAAGTGGCCGCCGACCCGTTCGAGGTGCCGCTCAACCGCTCGTTCACCTACCGGTTCCACCACCTGGGCAAGCTGTCCGACCCGGTCAGCCACCAGGCTTATCTGGACGAAGCGGGTCTGTCGCTCAGCGATGGCCGGTGCCTGACCACCATCGGCACCTTCGAGCCGCTGTCGGTCAAGGACCTGGCGCGCCTGTCCAACCTGAACAAGAGCCAGGCCAGCCGGGCTGCCCAGGCGCTGGTGGACCAGGGCCTGGTGTTCAAGCAGGGCAGCGAGGCCGATGGCCGTGGCGTGGTGCTGATGCTCTCGCCGCAGGGCCGCGAGCGCTGGCAGGCCGCCAACCAGCTCGTGGTGCGGCGCAACCGCGAGATCTTTGGCTGCCTGAAGCCCCGCGAGCTGGCCCAGCTGGGCCGGCTGCTCGACCGCCTGGTCGCGCACAACGAGCGCGGTTGACCGGCCGCCCCTTCCTTTTCTGATTCACGACCGACCATGCACCAGCCCACCACGCAAGCGCGCTCTTCCATCTACTACCCCTACCAGGTCCACGCGCCGTGGCTGGCCTCGCAGCATCCGGCCCAGGGCAACCACCCGGTGGTGATCGTCGGCTCGGGCCCCTCGGGCATGGTCACGGCGCTGGAGCTGGCACGCCACGGCGTGGCCAGCGTGGTGCTGGAGTCCGAGCTGCAGGTCTCGCAGGGCAGCCGCGCCATCGTGTTCACCCGCCGTTCGCTGGAGATCCTGCAGCAGGTCGGCGTGGCCCAGCGCATGGTGGACAACGGCCTGCCCTGGCGCTTTGGCAACTCGCACTACCGGGGCCAGCGCGTATTCCGCATGGAAGCGCCGCACGACGCGGACGACCGGTTTTTCCCCATGCTGAACATCCAGCAGCAGTACATGGAGGAATACCTCCATGACGCCTGCCAGGCCGAGCCGCTGGTCGATTTCCGCTGGGGCAACAAGGTCACGCAGGTGGCGCAGGATGCCAGCGGCGCCACGCTGGAGGTCGATACCCCCGAAGGGCCCGACCCGCTGTGCGCCGCCTGGGTGGTGGCCGCAGACGGCGGCCGATCGGGCATCCGGACCGCGCTGGGACTGCAGATGGAGGGCGCCTCGTACGAAGGCCGCTTCGTGATTGCCGACATCCGCATCGACCTGCCGCTGCCCACCGAGCGCCTGGCCTTTTTCGACCCCGACTGGAACCCCGGCAACACCGTGCTGATGCACCGCGAGCCGCACGGCATCTGGCGCGTGGACTACCAGCTGCCCGAGAATGAAACCCCCGAAGACGCGCTGCAGCCCGCCGCGCTGGCCGCCCGCATCCATGCCCTGCTGGCGCAGATCGGCCACGGCGACAGGCCCTGGGAGATGGACTGGAGCTCGGTGTACTCGGCCCGCACGCTGACGCTGCCCGACTACCGCCACGGCCGCGTGCTGTTCACCGGCGACGCGGCCCACCTGCTGCCGATTTTTGGCGTGCGTGGTGCCAATACCGCCTTTCAGGATGCACAGTCGCTGGGCTGGCACCTGGCCTTGGCGGTCAAGGGCATCGTCGGCGACGCGCTGGTGGACAACTACAGCCGCGAACGCGTGGGCGCCGCCCGCGAGATCATCGAAGAGTCGGGCAAGAGCACGCGCTTCATGACGCCGCCCACGCGGGGCTTTCGGCTGCTGCGCGATGCCGTGCTGTCGCTGTCGCTGTCGCAGGCGTTCGTGCGCCCGCTCTACCACTGGCGCACCTCGCGGCCGCACGAGTACACGCATTCGGCGCTCAACAGCCCCGGCGACGACAACGCCCTGTTCAGGGCCGGCCCGGCCCATGGCGCACCGCCGCAGAACATCCGCCTGTCGGCCAACGACTTCCTGCTGGACCACCTCGGTGGCGGCTTTGACCTGCTGTATTTCACCGAGGCTGACGCTGTGCCCGGGGCCCTGCTGGATGTCGTGAACAGCGCCCGCGCCCGGGGCGTGCCGCTGCGGTTGACCGCCGTGGGGGCCCGCGCCCCCGTCGCCGGCGCCGACCAGACCCTGGCCGATGCCGATGGCCATTTCCGTGCGCGCTACGGCGTGCCCGCCAGCGGAGCCGCCTACCTGCTGCGCCCCGACCAGCATGTGTGCGCCCGCTGGCTCACGCTCGATGCCACCCGCCTGCAGGCGGCCCTGAACCACGCACTGCCCCAGTAAGGAGACCGCACCGTGTCCCAGCCTTCCACATCGCTTCCATCGCCCGCACCGGGCCAGCCTGTTCTGGGCATCGCCGGGCTGGAGCAGGTCTATGACCAGCTCGCCACCGCCATCGACCAGGCCGGCCCCGACAAGGCCGAACTGTTCCTGGTCAAGCTCGCACTGCTCAACGCCCAGGCGCTGGGCGACGCCGGGGCGTTTGGCCGCCATCTGCAGGCGGCCTTGCAAGACTTGTAAACCCCAATCATTGTTGCCCCCTCACACACGCCCCAAGGAGACCGCCATGCTGGTTCAGAAAATTCACCACGTCGCCTACCGCTGCAAGGATGCCAAGCAGACCGTGGACTGGTACGTCAAGCACCTCGACATGCAATTCGTGCTGGCCATCGCAGAAAACGAAGTGCCCTCGACCAAGGCCCCCGATCCGTACATGCATGTGTTCCTGGATGCCGGCAACGGCAACGTGCTGGCGTTTTTCGAGCTGCCCGGCCAGCCGCCCATGGACCGCGACCACAACACCCCCAGCTGGGTGCAGCACCTGGCGCTGCGGGTCGATTCGATGGACACGCTGCTTGCCACCAAGGCCCGGCTGGAGGCGGCCGGCATTGAAGTCGTGGGCCCCACCGACCACACCATCTTCAAGAGCATCTATTTCTTTGACCCCAACGGCCACCGCCTGGAGCTGGCCTGCGACATCGGCACCCCCGAGATGTACGCCCGGCTCGATGCCGTGAAGTGGGACATGCTGCAGGAGTGGAGTGAAACCCGCCGCGCCCCCAAGCACGCCGCGTGGATGCACGACGGCAGCATGGCGCAGTAAGAGCGGCTAAAAAACCCTTCTGGCGTCGTTGCCGCGTCTTGTCGTACTACGCGTACGGCCTGCGACACAGCGCCTGGCCAGAACCGCTGCGCTGGGTTTTGTTATCCGCTCTCAACCCCGTCCCACCGAACCTGCTTGCCCCACCATGACCTTTCTGAACGAAACCCACGACCCCCAGCTGCGCTGCTGGCTGTCCTCGGCCCATGCGCCCGGTGCCGACTTTCCCCTCCAGAACCTGCCGTTCGCGGTGTTTCGCCGCCAGGGGCGCTCCGAGCCCTGGCGCGGCGGCGTGGCCATTGGCGACCAGATCATCGACATGGCGGCGCTGGCCGCTGCGGGCGTGTTGGCGGGCGAGGCCCAGGTTGCGGCCCAGGCCGCAGCCAGCGACAAGCTCAACGCCCTGATGGCCCTGGGCCACAGCGCCTGGAGCGCGCTGCGCCTGGCCCTGTCGCGCGCCCTGCGCGAAGGCGCGCCCGAGCAGGCCGCGCTGGCCGCCTGCCTGCTGCCCCAGGCAGGGGCCGAATACGACGTGCCCGCCCGCATTGGCGACTACACCGACTTCTACACCTCGGTGCACCACGCCACCAACATCGGCCGCCTGTTCCGCCCCGACAACCCGCTCATGCCCAACTACCACTGGGTGCCCATCGGTTACCACGGGCGGGCGTCCAGCATTGGCGTGTCGGGCCAGGCCTTTCCCCGGCCCAAGGGCCAGACCCTGCCACCGGGTGCCCAGACGCCGTCGGTCGGTCCCTGCAAGCGCCTGGACATCGAGCTGGAGCTGGGCATTTTTGTGGGCCAGGGCAATGCCCAGGGCGACGCCATTCCCATCACCGAAGCCGAGCGGCATGTGTTTGGCATCTGCCTGCTCAACGACTGGTCGGCCCGCGATATCCAGGCCTGGGAATACCAGCCCCTGGGCCCGTTCCTGTCCAAGAACTTCGCCACCACCATCTCGCCCTGGATCGTGACGCTGGAGGCCCTGGCACCGTACCGCGTGGCCTTTGCCCGCCCCGAGGGCGACCCCGCGCCGCTGCCCTACCTCGACAGCCCCGCCAACCGTGCGGGGGGCGCGTTCGACATCCAGCTGCAGGTGGGCCTGCGCACGCCGCGCATGGCTGCGGCCGGGCAAGGCGATGCCAGCATTTGCCGCACCAGCTACCGCCATGCCCACTGGACCGTGGCGCAGATGCTCGCGCACCACACCGTCAACGGCTGCAACCTGCAGCCCGGCGACCTGCTGGGCAGCGGCACCCTGTCGGGTCCCACGCTCGACCAGGCGGGCGCGCTGATCGAATTGACCACCGGCGGCAAGAACCCGCTGCAGCTGCCCGGCGGCGAGCAGCGCGTGTACCTGGAAGACGGTGACGCGGTCGTGCTGCGCGGCTGGTGCGAAAAACCCGGTGCAGCGCGCATCGGCTTTGGCGAATGCTGGGGCACGGTGCTGCCCGCGCGCTGATACGGTTTTGCCTTCAAACGTAAACGATAGTTGGTTCGCCTTGCCGTGCTAGAGCACTGTCTGCGGCTTCCCGCCTAGGTATCCGCTTGAATGCAAGACCGTATGAAGCAACGCGAGGGCGCAGGCCAGACCCGGAGAGGGCCGGGGGGAAGCCCGGAAACGGGCGCGGCCCTTGCCAATGCCGCTATGCTCCCGCCCATGACCCATCCGATCGACGATTTCAGCAACGCGGCCGTGGCCGCCCTGGCCCGTGCCGATGTGGCGCGCGCCCTTGAAGAAGACGTGGGCAGCGGCGACCTCACCGCTGGCCTGATAGCCCCCGCCCGTCGCACCCGCGCGCGCATCCTGGCCCGCGAAGCCGCCGTGATCTGCGGCGCCCCCTGGGCCGAGGCCGCCCTGCGCGCGCTCGACCCCAGCGTGCAGCTGACCTGGCGCGTGGCCGAGGGCCAGCGCTGCGCCCCCGACCAGGTGGTGCTCGAAATCGAGGGCAACGCCCGCGCGCTGCTCAGCGCCGAGCGCACGGCGCTCAATTTTCTGCAACTGCTCAGTGCCGTGGCCACCAAGACCGCCACCTATGTGGAGGCCGTGGCAGGCACCAAGGCCCACATCGTGGACACGCGCAAAACCCTGCCCGGCCTGCGCCTGGCGCAAAAATACGCCGTGCGCACGGGCGGCGGCACCAACCACCGCATCGGCCTGCACGACGCCGTGCTGATCAAAGAGAACCACATTGCTGCCGCTGGCGGCGTCGCCGCCGTGCTGCGCGCCGCCGAGCAGGTGGCCGCACAGGCGAAGTTCATCGAGATCGAGGTGGAAACGCTGGCGCAGCTGGCCGAGGCGCTGGACGCCGGCGCCACCATGGTGCTGCTGGACAACATGCCGCTGCCCTTGCTGCGCGAGGCTGTGCGCATCAACGCCGCACATTCGGGCGGTGGGGCCATCCTCGAAATATCCGGCGGCGTCACGCTGGCGGGCCTGCGCGAACTGGCCGAAACCGGCGTGGACCGCATCTCGATTGGCACCCTCACCAAGGACGTGAAGGCCACCGATTTCTCGATGCGCCTGCAGGAGCTGGCATGAACACCACCATCACCCTCAAGGAAGTCGATTACGAGCAGCCCGCCGAAGGCGGCGTGTGCAGCACAAAGCACGCCTGGGCGCGCGTGCCCGCCGAACTGTCGCAGGCAGAGCGCGCGGCCACCAAGGACAGGATCCGCCGCCTGCTGAAGGAAAAGAACGCGGTGATGGTGTCGCACTACTACGTCCACCCGGATCTGCAGGACCTGGCCGAGGAAACCGGCGGTATCGTCAGCGACTCGCTGGAGATGGCGCGCTTTGGCCGCGACCATGCCGCGCAGACGCTGGTGGTGAGCGGCGTGCGCTTCATGGGCGAGACGGCCAAGATCCTCTCGCCCGAGAAAACCATCCTCATGCCCGACCTCGACGCCACCTGCTCGCTGGATCTGGGCTGCCCCATCGAGGAATTCAGCGCCTTCTGCGACGCACACCCCGACCGCACCGTGGTGGTCTATGCCAACACCAGCGCCGCCGTGAAGGCCCGCGCCGACTGGCTGGTGACCAGCAGCTGCGCGCTCGACATCGTGCGCGCCCTGAAAGACCAGGGCCAGAAGATCCTGTGGGCGCCCGACCGGCACCTGGGCGACTACATCCGCCGCGAAACTGGCGCCGACATGGTGATGTGGAACGGCGCCTGCATCGTGCACGACGAGTTCAAGGCCTTCGAGCTGGAATCGCTCAAAAAAGAGCACCCACAAGCCAAGGTGCTGGTGCACCCCGAAAGCCCTGCCGACGTGATCGCCCTGGCCTACGCCGTGGGTTCAACGTCGGGCATCCTGAATGCCGCGCGTACCATGGACGCGCGCGAATTCATCGTGGCCACCGACAACGGCATGATGAACAAGCTGCGCACGCTCAACCCCGACAAGGTCTTTTACGAGGCCCCCACCGCCGGCAACAGCGCCACCTGCAAAAGCTGCGCCCATAGCCCCTGGATGGCCAGGAACGGCCTGGCCGGCGTGGCGCAGGTGCTGGAAAGCGGCGCCAACGCCATCCAGGTGGACCCGGCCATCATCCCGCGCGCGCGCCTGCCGATTGACCGCATGCTGGCCTTCACGGCCACGCTGAAAAGCGGGCAGTCTGCAGCGGGGCTGGTGCCCCATCTCGGGGCGGCGTGAGGCGTTTGCTTTTATTTTGATAGCTTTCAGTGCTTTATTGATAGGCGCTGAAGGTATTTTTCATGCATATTCTGCGCGCCATCCATGGCCACCTTTGCCGACCCACCCTCCTGGCTCCCCCTGTTGTCCGACGCGGCCTTGCGGCAGCTCAGCGGCGCGGCCGTGTTCGCGCGCGGTCAGGCTTATGCCGCCAGCGGCGCCATAGAAACCCTGGAAGAACCCGCGCCCGCGTCCGCGCCGGGCGAGCAGACCGCGCTGCAGGCCGTGGTGCATGGCACGCAGGCCTACCAGGTGCGCGCGTGGATCGATGAGGACGACGAACTGGATGGCGAATGCGACTGCCCGCATGCGCAGGACGGCAACTTCTGCAAGCACCTCGTTGCGCTGTGCCTGGCCTGGCGCAGCGAACAGGGCGGCGAAGCGACCGCGCCCGACGCCCAGGCCGCCAGCAAGGTGACCGCGGCCGCCCGGCGCGCCCGCACCCAGGCCAGCCACCGCGAGGCGCTGCGCGGATTCGTGCAAGCGCAGACGGCTCAGGCACTGGCCGAGCGCCTCTGGACCTGGGCCGAGAACGACCGCAACCTGATGGCTGATCTCAAGGCCTGGCAGGCCGAGCACAGCGCGGGCAGCGACACCAAGGCCCTGCGCGGCGCCATCGGCGACATGCTGCGCCTGCGCGGCGACTACCTGGATTGGCACGAGATGCCCACCTACATCGGCCGCGCGCGCCGGGTGCTGCCGCTGCTGCGGCCCTGGCTTCAGCGCGACCCGGCCGAGCTGCGCACGCTGTGCGAACACGCGCTGCGCAGCCTGTACAAGGTGGCGGAGCATGCCGACGACTCGGACGGCGAACTGGGCGGTTTGATGGAAGAACTGTTGGATCTGCTTGTCCAGGCCCTGCGCGCCGCGCCACCGCCCGCCGCGTGGGTGAACCGCTGGTTCCAGCTCATGGAGGAAGACCCCTGGGGCCTGTGGGACGAGCGGGCCATTCTGTCAGCCGCCGGACCCGCCGTGCAGGCCCGCTACACCGAGCGCGTGCGCGAGGACTGGGAGTGCTGGCAGGGCAGCCATTCGCCCTCCGGCCGTTTTGACCACCAGCGCAGCCAGCTGCGCCGCCGCTACCTTGCCAGTATCGAAGCCCAGGGCGACCCGCGTGCCCTGCGCGATGCCATGGCCGCCAGTGCCGACGACGCGGGCGAATTCCACCAACTCGTGGCCCTGTGCGAGGCCCAGGGCTGGTACCGCGAAGCCCTGCAATGGGCGCAGGCGGCCGCCAAGCGCCATCCCCAGGACTGGCGCATTGAAGAAGACCTGCTGCGCTGCTACGAGCGCGACGGCTGGGACGACGAGGCGCTGGCCATCTGGCGCCGCCGCCTGGGTAGCAACCAGTCGCCGGACATGTATCTCTCCGTGCTGAAGGCCGCCGAGCGCGCCGGGCGCGACCGTGCCGCCTACCGCGCCGAGCTCTTCGCCGGGGCCGAGCAGCACGAAATACAAGCCCTGAAGGCCAAGCGCGCAAGCCCCTACGGGCGCCCACCCGGCCCGGCGGCGCGCGACGTCAGCGTGCGTGTGGACTGGCTGCTGGCCGAGCGCGACCTCGATGCGGCGCTGGCCCTGGCGCAGCAAAGCGGAACCTCCTGCTTTGCGCCGACGCTTGAAGCCCTGGCCCGCAAGCTGCCCCCACGGCAGCATGCCGCCGCCGCGCAGTTGCTGCGCCGCGTGTTCGACCAGGCGATGGCGGGCGCTTCGTCGCCCTACGCCAGACCCCTGGAACTGGTGCGGGACATTCTGAAGCGCCTTGCGCCCGAGGCGCAGACCCTGTGGTTGGCCGAGCTGCGTGCACAGTACAAGCCCAAGCGCAATTTCATCGCAGGCCTGCCATGAGGGGTACGGCCCGGATCGACTTCGCCCAGCCGCTGGACTCCTCCGCCCCGCGCCTGTGCTACGCCTTCGATGCCCCGTTGCAAGTGCTGGAAGCCCATGCCCTGCATGAGGTGCACGGCCTGCTCGATGCCGTGCATGCCGCCGCACAGCAGGGCCGCTGGTGCGTGGGCCATGTGCGCTACGAGGCCGCTGCCGCCTTCGACGCCGCCCTGCAAACCCACCCCGCCGACGGCCCCCTGGCCTGGTTTGCCGTCTATGGCGCGCCCTTGCCCTGGCCCGCTGATGGGGCTGCTGACGCCGATCCCGCTGCGCAAGTCGAATGGACCGGCGACCCCGACCGCGCCGGTTTTGATGCCGCCATCGACCGCATCCAGCAGGCCATTAGCGCGGGCGAGTTCTACCAGGTCAACTACACCGCGCCGCTCACCGGCCACCTGCGCCAGGGCAGTGCGGCGGCGTTGTTTGCCGCGCTGCAGCGCGCCCAGCCCGGTGGCTATGCCGCGCACATCGACGCGGGCGGCGAGCAGGTGCTCTCCGTCTCGCCTGAACTTTTTTTTGACTGGCAGGACGCGCCCGGCGGTGGCCACATCCTCACGCGCCCCATGAAGGGCACGGCAGCGCGCGGCGCCACGCCCGCCGAAGACGCTGCCCAGGCCGCCCACCTGCGCGCCTCGCCCAAAGAGCGCGCCGAGAACGTGATGATCGTGGACCTGCTGCGCAACGACCTCTCGCGCATCGCCCAGCCCTACAGCGTGCGCGTGCCCGCGCTGTTCCACACCGAGGCCCTGCCCACCGTGTGGCAGATGACATCGGATGTGCAGGCGCGCACCCGGCCCGGCACCACCTTGGCCGATGTGTTTGCCGCGCTGTTCCCCTGCGGCTCGGTCACTGGTGCGCCCAAGGTGCGCGCCATGCAGATGATCCGGGCGCTGGAGGCCGCACCACGCCGATGGCACAGATCGGAAGAGC
>JANJSZ010000193.1 GCA_024711405.1 Acidovorax sp. | reverse complement strand
CGATCAGCGCCCACACCAGCGTGGCCGAGGTGGTGAACAGCTGCGGGCCAGGGTTGATGCCGTAGTTCTGGAACGCGCCCAGCAGCACCGCCGTGGTGTTGGAAGTGGGAATGCCCAGCGTGAGCAGCGGAATCATGGCCGCCGTCACGGTGGCATTGTTGGCGGCCTCGGGGCCGGCCACGCCCTCGATGGCGCCCACGGTGCCGAACTCGCTCTTGTCGCCGCCCTTGGCCAGCTTCTTTTCGGTGGCGTAGCTCAGAAAGGTCGGGATCTCGGTGCCGCCCGCCGGGATGCAGCCAAACGGCGTGCCAATCAGCGTGCCGCGCAGCCAGGCGGGAATGGAGCGCTTCCAGTCGCGCCCGGTCATGTGCACGCGGCTCATGGTGTTGCGCGTCTCTTGCACGCGGCCCTCGTACATCGCCGCATACAGCACCTCGGCCACCGCGAACAGGCCCACGGCGACGAGCACGATGTCGATGCCGTCCAGCAGTTCGGGCTTGCCAGCGGTGTAGCGCGCCGCGCCCGAGATCTGGTCCATGCCGACGCAGCCGGCGGCCAGCCCGACGAACAGTGCGGTGATGCCGCGCACCGTGCTCTTGCCCAGCACCGCGCTCACGGTGGTGAAGGCCAGCACCATCAGCATGAAGTATTCGGGCGGGCCCAGCTTGACGGCAAAGTCGGCCACGTAGGGCGCGAACAGGGTCACGACCACGGTGGCAATGGTGCCCGCCACGAACGAGCCGATGGCCGATGTGGCCAGCGCCGCCCCGGCCCGGCCACTCTTGGCCATCTTGTTGCCTTCCATCGCCGTGACCATGCTGGCGGTCTCGCCCGGCGTGTTCAGCAGGATGGAGGTGGTGGAGCCGCCATACATCGCGCCGTAATAGATGCCGGCAAAGAAGATCATCGAGGCCGTGACCTCGACCTTGGCCGTGATCGGCAGCAGCATCGCCACCGCCACCGCGGGGCCGATGCCGGGCAGCACGCCGACGGCGGTGCCCAAAGCGCATCCCACCAGGGCCCACAGCAGGTTGGCGGGCGTAGCGGCGGTGGCAAAGCCCGCCATCAGTGCATCAAAGATTTCCATCACAACCACCCGCTTTGCGTGAGCCCTGGCAGGTTGATGGCCAGGAACTGCGTGAATGACCAATAGACAGGCGCCGAGATCAGCACGCCCGTCAACCCGTCCACCGCCCAGGTGCGCGCGGTGCCTGCGTTTTGCCCCGCAGCCCGGCGCAGCCCCTGCACGGCCAGCAGATAGCACAGCGTGCAGCTCAGAATGAAGCCCACCGTGGTGATGAGGGCAGCGTTCAGCAGCAGGCCGGTCGAAACCCACACCAATGCCGGCTTGTCCGCACGCGCGGCGCCGTTAGGCTCCTCCACGGCGCGGAACCCGCCGGTGCGGGCCTCCCACAGCAGCACGCAGCCGCACAGCGCCAGCACGGCCGCCACCAGCCACGGCAAAAAGTTGGGGCCCACGCCGCCATAGCCCGCGTTGGATGGAATATCCAGGGCGCCCAGCGCCAGTGCGAGGGCCGTCAGCAGCACGCCGGCGCCGACCACGGTCTGCATGCGCATGGCCGGCAGGTTGCTGGCAATGCCGGGCGTTGCGCCCGGATCAGAAGAAAGGGGAGTTGTCGGATCAGACATGCTGGGTTTTTCTCAAGCCCTCGAACACAGGTCCAAGGTACGCGCATCACGGCGCGCACCGCAATGGACACGCGCAAAAAAACCGTGCACCGCCTCCGGTGGCGGTCGCACGGTGCCGGGGCCGTGCTCAGACCATTCCGGCCTTGACCATGGTGGCGCGCAGACTGGCGAACTCGTTGTCCACAAAGTTCGCGAACGCGTCGCCCGCCATCCAGGCCGGGGTCCAATCGTTCTTTTCCAGCGATTCGGCCCAGCTCTTGCTCTTGACGGCCTTGGCCACCATCTCCGTCAGCGCCTTGCGCTGTTCGGCCGTGATGCCGGGGGCGGCATACACACCGCGCCAGTTGCCAATCTCGACGTTGATGCCCTGCTCCTTGAGGGTGGGCACGGTCGAGTTCTTGAGGCGCTGGCCCGAGGTCACGGCAATGGGCGTCATCTTCTTGGTGGCGATGTACTCGGCCATCTCGCTGTAGCCGCCACCGCCAATCGTCACGTTGCCGCCCAGGATGGCCGCGATCGCCTCGCCGCCTCCCCGGAAGGCCACGTAGTTGATCCGGGCCGGGTCCACACCCACCTCACGCGCAATCATCGCGGCAGCGATGTGCTCGGTGGAACCGCGCGAGCCGCCACCCCACTTCACACTGCCGGGATCTTTCTTGAGCTGGGCGATCACCTCGGCCATGCTCTTGTAAGGCGAATTGGCGGGCAACACGAACACGTTGTATTCGCTGGTCAGGCGCGCAATGGGCGTGGCCTGCGACAGGCTCACCGGCGGTTTGCCGGTGATGATACCGCCCAGCATCACGGCGCCCATCACCATCAGCGCGTTCGGGTCGCCTTTGCTGGAGTTGACGAACTGCGCCAGACCGATGGCGCCTGCGGCGCCGCCCTTGTTGTCATAGGTGACCGACGATGCCGCCCCCGATTCCAGCAATGCCTTGCCCAGGGCGCGCCCGGTGGAGTCCCAGCCACCGCCCGGGTTGGCAGGCAGCATCATCTTGACAGCGCTGGCGGCATGGGCCGACAGGGGCAAGGCTCCGGCAGCGGCCAGCGCAGCCAGGGATTTGAGAAAGGTGTCGCGACGCATCGATGTCTCCTTGTAGGGTTGGCGAACCGCCCGATGATGCGCGCGCAGCCTGTCAAACGGCTGTCCGCACACTCAGGGAAAACACCCATGCCGCAACCGCCTGTGGTCGGTGCTATGGTGCCGCGCATGCAATTGCTTCTCGTCGAAGACGACCCCACCATGCAGATCACGCTGCAGCGCGCATTGACACGCCGGGGCATGGAGGTCACTGCCGCGGGCGACGGCGCTGTGGCACTCAAACAGTGGGTGGCCCGGCCACCCGATGCGGTGGTGCTCGATCTCACCCTGCCCGGCCTGGATGGCTTGCAGGTGCTGCAGCAGGCCCGCGCGCGCGGGCTGCGCACACCGGTGCTGATCCTGACCGCACGCGGCACCGTGGGTGACCGGGTGCTGGGCCTGAACGCTGGCGCCGACGACTACCTGCCCAAACCCTTCGATCTCGACGAGTTGGAGGCCCGGCTGCGCGCCCTGCTGCGGCGCAGCACGGACGCCGCGCCTTCTGCGGACCATTTCGTGCAGATCGGAGCGATCCGCTACGACAAGGACAGCGGCGCGCTGTACCGCAACGGCTCCGTCATGGAGCTCACGCCCCGCGAACTGGCGCTGATGCATGCCCTGCTGGCACAGCCGGGCCATGCCGTCACCAAGGAACGTCTTTATGAACTGGTGTTTCCCGGGCAGCTGGACGTGCAGTACGAGGCCATCGAGGTGGTGGTGTATCGACTGCGCAAGAAACTGGCCGACACGGGTCTGACCCTCATGACGCTGCGCGGGCTGGGCTACCTGCTCAGGGCCGATACGTGACAAGGACGGCTGCCTGGCGTGCGCCGTCGCTGCGCAGGCGGTTGCTGCTGGGCATCCTGCTGCCCGTGGTGGCGTTCATCGGCTTCAACACGCTCAGCCTGTACCGGCAGACACTGACCTCCCTGAACACGGCCTACGACCGCACCTTGCTGGCATCGGCCAAGACCATCAGCGAACAGCTGGATGTGTCGGGCTACGACGATGCGGCGCAATTGCGCGCCATCGTGCCCTATGCCGCCCTGGAGGCCTTCGAGGCCGACAACCAGAGCCACATGTTCTACCGCATCTCCACCCTGCAGGGAGAAATGGTCTCGGGGTTTGCCGAACTTCCAGCATGGCAGGGGCGCATTCCGGATCGCCCTCCGTATGCGGCGCTGGTGGACTTTTATGACGACCAATTCCGCGGCGAACGCGTGCGCGTGGCCGTGCTGCTGCAACCCGTGGCCAGCGCCAGCGGCCGCGGCATGGCGGTCATCCAGGTGGCAGAGACCCTGGAAGTGCGGGAAACCCTGGCGCTGCAGATCCTGTGGAACACGCTGGCCCGGCAAGCGCTGCTGATTGCCGTGATCGCGCTCACCGTGGTCATCGTCGTGCAGCGGGCCACCCGCTCGGTGCGCCAGCTCAGCCAGCAATTGCAAGCGCGGCCCGATGGCGACCTCAGTCCGATTGCAGCCAGCTCTGCGCCCCGAGAACTGCAACCCCTGATCGACAGCACCAACCAGGTCATGCAACGGCTGCAGCATCTGCTGCGCCACCAGAAACGGTTTGTGCGCGACACCTCTCACCAGCTGCGCACACCGCTGGCCGTGCTCAAGACACAGGTGCAGTCCGCACTGCGCGGCGATGTGCCCCCGCACCAGGCCCTGCGGGAAATCAGCGACACCGTGGACCGCGCCACGCAACTGGCCAACCAGATGCTCGCCCTCGCCAAGGTCGAACAGTTGCGCCAGCAAAGCACGCCGCCACCGACCCGGTTTGATGACCTCCTGCGCGCGGTGGCACTGGATCTGTCACCCTTGATCGCGCAGCGCGACCTCGACTTTGGCATCCAGACCGAACCCGCAACGGTTAGGGCCCACGAGTGGATGCTGCGCGAACTGGCCCGCAATCTGCTGCACAACGCCATTCGCCATGCCCCGCAAGGCAGCGAGCTGGCGGTGGACCTGCGCTGCAACGATCACCAGTGGTGCTCACCATCCGCGACCATGGCAGCGGCATCGACGATGAACTGGCCGCCCGCCTTTTCCAGCCCTTCTCGGCGGGCGACGTGCGCACCGGCAGCGGCCTGGGTCTGGCCATCTGCCATGAAATTGTGCAGGCGCTGGGCGGCAGCATTGCGCTGACCAACCGCATGGAATCGGGTCTTGTGGCGGGGCTGGATGCCGTCGTTCACCTGCCGCTGACCCCGCCCGCCACGGCCCTACCGACAGCCACCGCGTCACAATCCTCGCCATGAGTGCCCTCGAAACGATGCGACTGGACAAATGGCTGTGGTGTGCGCGGTTTTACAAAACCCGCAGCCTGGCCACCGAAGAAATCGGCAAAGGCCGCGTCACCGTCAACGGCCAACCGGCCAAGGCCGCCCGCGACCTGCGCTGCGGCGACACCGTCGCCTTGCGCCAGGGCGTGGTGGCACGCACAGTGCTCGTGCGGGGATTGAGTGGCGCACGCGGCCCCGCCCCTGTCGCACAACGGCTGTATGAGGAAACCGCCGACAGCATCGCCGCCCGTGAAAAAGCGGCCGAACAGCGCCGGCTGGCCCCCGAACCCGCCGCAACGCTGCAGGAAGGCCGCCCGACCAAAAGGGACCGGCGCAACATGGACCGCGCCCAGGACTGGGGCGACCGCTGGAGCGCATCCATCGACGAATGACGCCACCTGAGCGCTGCCTCTGCAAGCGCCGCGTGGCCGATGACCACCTCACACGCCAGATGCAAAAAACAAAAAAGCCCTGACATGCAGGGCTTTGTTGCTTGGCGGAAACGGAGGGATTCGAACCCTCGATGAGGCTCTACACCCCATACTCACTTAGCAGGGGAGCACCTTCGGCCACTCGGTCACGTTTCCAATCCCGCTATTATGCCCCATTTTCGAGGCATTTCTGGCGGATTCAGGCGGTTGGCTGATCCAGTTCGAAGGCCTTGTGCAAGGTGCGCACGGCCAGTTCCATGTATTTCTCGTCGATGACCACCGAGGTCTTGATCTCGGAAGTGGAAATCATCTGGATGTTGATGCCCTCTTCGCTCAGGGTGCGGAACATCTTGCTGGCCACGCCCACATGGCTGCGCATGCCGATACCGACAATGCTCACCTTGCAGATCTTGGTGTCGCCGACCACTTCCTGTGCGCCGAGTTCGGGCAGCACTTGGTCCTTGAGCAGTTCGACCGTGCGGGCGTAGTCGTTGCGGTTGACGGTGAAGCTGAAGTCGGTCTTGCCGTCCTTGCTGACGTTCTGGATGATCACGTCCACTTCGATATTGGCGTCGGCCACGGCGCCCAGGATCTGGTAGGCGATGCCAGGCTTGTCGGGCACGCCCAGCACCGAGATCTTGGCTTCGTCGCGGTTGAAAGCGATGCCGGATACGACGGCTTGTTCCATTTTTTCGTCTTCCTCAAAAGTGATCAGCGTGCCGGACTTGGCTTCTTCGTTGATGTCGATGTCCCAGGGCGTGAAGCTGGAGAGCACGCGCATGGGCACCTTGTATTTGCCCGCGAACTCGACCGAGCGGATCTGCAGCACCTTGGAGCCCAGGCTGGCCATTTCCAGCATTTCCTCGAAACTCACCGTGTGCAGACGACGTGCCTCGGGCACGACGCGCGGATCGGTGGTGTAGACGCCATCCACATCGGTGTAGATCAGGCACTCGTCGGCCTTCATGGCAGCCGCCACGGCCCAGCGTGGTGATGTTGCCTTCGTCGTCGATGCCCTGGAAACCGGTCACGATGACGACCTTGCCATTGTTCAGATCGGCGCGCACGCGCTGGTCGTCAATGGATTCGATGCGCGCCTTGGTGTAGCTGCTGTCGGTGCGAATGGGGACTTGCCATCCGGCATAGCTGACCGAGCCCATGCCTTCGGCCTGCAGCGCAATGGCCAGCAATGCAGACGAGGCCTGCTCGCCGGTGGCCGCCAGCATGTCGAGTTCGCGGTGGTACGCAGGTGTGGCGCGTGGGGGAGCCAGCTCTTTGGCCAGGGCGAGCAGGCGGTTGGTTTCGCCGCTCATGGCGCTGGGAACCACCACCATCTGGTGGCCGGCGCGCGCCCATTTGGCCACGCGCTTGGCGACGTTGCGAATGCGCTCCGGAGAGCCCATCGAGGTGCCGCCGTATTTGTGAACGATCAATGCCATGGGATATTGGGGGTGACGAAACTGGAGCCGCAGCGCGGGTTAAACACTGTTTTGGTGCGCCGCCGTTTTTCGTGCCGTTGTTAGACCAAAACCTCGGGATTGTACCAATCGAGCCGTGACCCCGAGCGCACCACGAACCCCCGCCCCACCTTGATGTGAATGCGGTGGCCGCGCGTGGTGCAGGCCGCCAGCTGGTCCAGCAGCTCCCCCAGCTGCGCGGCGGAGGGGGTGGTGGCATGCGCCACGCGCAGCCAGTGGCGCAGGACGTTGGCCTGGCGCGCGCGGCTGAGCCCCTGCAATAGCCGAATCTCCGGGGGCGATCCCATGAGGGCCAGGTCCTGCTGCGCCAGCTCGTCCAGCAACTCGGCCGCCTGGGCGGCATGGGACGCAGAGCGCGCAAACGTGTCGCGAAAGGCCGGAAAAGCCGCGTCCAGAGCGGGCAGTAACTGCACCCGGATGCGGTTGCGCGTGAAGCGCTCGTCGGTGTTGGTGGGGTCTTCCACCCAATCCTGCCCCTGCGCACGCAACCAGTCACGCACCTGCGCCCCCGCCACGCGCAGCAGGGGCCGGTGCCAGCGAACGCCGCCCCGCTCCCAGTCAGCGGGCATGGCGGCCAGCCCCGCCACGCCGGCGCCGCGCGACAAGGCCAGCAGCAGCGTCTCGGCCTGGTCATCCGCATGCTGGGCCAATGCTATTGAATGAATGGCATTTTGCGATTTACTGGCGTGCGCCACAGCCTCAAAAGCCTTGTATCTTTCCCGGCGCGCAGCATCTTCGGGGCTTTCGCCCGGTGCGTGGCGTGCGTCGATGCGCTGCACGGTCAGCGGAACCTGCAGGCGCTTGCACAATGCGCGGCAATGCTGCTCGAAATCATCGGCCGCGGCCTGCAGGCCGTGGTGCACATGAATGGCCTGTACCTGCCCCGGCCATTTCTGTGCGCAGGCAAGCAGCAGCGCCGTCGAGTCGGCACCACCACTCAACCCCACCGCCAACGGCAATGCGGGCGAAAAGGCCGCCATGGCGGTGTCAAACGGCAGCGTCACTGCGCGCCCTTCTGCGCCCGTGGCGCAAAAGCGTCCGCACCAATGCAAAGGCCCCTTGCGGGGCCATGGCACGGGTGCGAGGTGAAGGCTACAGCCTTCTCCACCACGGATTCAGCGGCTGTCGGCCTTGGTGTCGGTGAAACGGCCATAGCTTTGCAGCCGGTCATAACGGCGGTCGAGCAGATCCTTGGTCTTGAGATCGGCCACCTGGCGGAAGGCATCGCCCAACGCACGCTTGAGGAAAGCCGCCATCTGCTTTGGATCGCGGTGGGCGCCCCCCACGGGCTCGCTCACGATCTTGTCCACCAGGCCCAGCGCCTTGAGGCGATGCGCGGTGATGCCCAGGGCGTCGGCCGCTTCCTGGGCCTTGTCGCTGGTCTTCCAGAGGATGGAGGCGCAGCCCTCGGGGCTGATCACGGAATAGATCGCGTATTGCAGCATCACCACCTGGTCGCCCACGCTGATGGCCAGCGCGCCGCCAGAGCCGCCTTCGCCGATGATGGTGGTGATGATGGGCACTTCGAGCTGCGCCATCTCGAAGATGTTGCGGCCGATGGCTTCGGACTGACCGCGCTCCTCGGCATCGATGCCGGGGTAGGCGCCGGGGGTATCGACAAACGTGAACACGGGCAGCTTGAACTTTTCGGCCGTCTTCATGAGGCGCAGGGCTTTGCGGTAGCCCTCGGGCTTGCTCATGCCAAAGTTGCGCATGGCGCGCTCCTTGGTGTCGCGCCCCTTCTGGTGGCCCAGCACCATGCAGGCGTGGCCATTGAAACGCGCCAGGCCGCCCACGATGGACAGGTCGTCCGCGTAGTGGCGGTCGCCGTGCAGCTCGACGAAGTCGGTGAAGATGTCGCGCACATAGTCGAGCGTGTAAGGGCGCTCGGGGTGGCGGGCGATCTTGGTGATCTGCCAGGGGGTCAGCTCGCTGTAGATGTCCTTGGTGAGCTGCTGGCTCTTCTTGCTGAGCTGATCGATTTCTTCCGAGATATCGACCGCGCTTTCCGTCTGCACGTAGCGCAGTTCTTCAATTTTGGACTCCAGCTCGGCAATGGGCTGCTCGAAATCCAGAAAGGTCTTTTTCGCCAACGTTTTTCTCCTTGGGTCGCGCCCTGGGTGCCTCTGGTGCGAGGCCCGTGTTGCACAACCGGTTCATGACTGATGAAACGGGCCTCAATAGGCCACGGGCAACGGGTCGAGCGATCGCCAAATATACCAAGTCGCCACGCTGCACCATGGCTTCCAGGCCTCGGCCACCTCGCGGGCATCGCTGCGGCTGACAGGATCACCCGAAAAATAGTTCTGGCTGATGCCATTGATCAAGCCCACGTCGTCCAGGGGCAGGACGTTGGGCCGCATCAGATAAAAGATCAGAAACATCTCGGCCGTCCAGCGGCCGATGCCGCGGATGGCCACCAGCTCGGCGATGATGGCCTCGTCGTCCATCGCCGCCCAGTCCTTGACATGCAGCTTGCCACCCTCGAAGTGCAGGGCCAGGTCCACCAGATAGTCGACCTTGCGGGCCGACAGGCCGGCGGCCCGCATGTCGTCGATCTTGAGCTTGAGCACATGGCCGGGCTTCATGCTGCGCGGCAGTGCGGAAAAACGCTCCCACACGGTTTGCGCCGCCTTCACCGAAATCTGCTGCCCGACGATGGAACGCGCCAGCGTGGTGAACGCATCACCCCGCGTCTGCAGGGCCGCGTCGCCAAACTGGGGGATCAGGCGCTTCATCACCCGGTCTTTCTTCATCAGGTGCTTGCAGGCCTCGGCCCAGTAATCGGGCGTGGCCAGCGCCGGGCCAGACGAAGCGAGCACCTCGGTTGCTGCATTTTTAGAAGCTACCACTGCTCGCCCCGTATGCCCTGGGGGCGTATTTCATATTCAAAAAGATCACTGTGCGGCTTCCCAGGTCGTTCCAGCGGCCGAATCCTTGAGCACGATGCCCTGGGCCAGCAGGGCGTTGCGGATGCGATCAGCCTCCGCAAAATCCTTGCCCGCCTTGGCGGCAGCACGGGCGGCGATCTGCGCCTGGATGGTGGCCTCGTCAAAGCCCGCCCCAGCCTGCAGGAAGGCCTGCGGATCGCCTTGCAGCAACCCCAGGCAGCCTGCCAGCGCCTTGAGCAATCCTGCCAGTTCGGGCGAACGGGTCTTGTTGACCTCGCTGGCCAAGTCGAACAATACGGCAATCGCCTCGGGTGTGCCGAAGTCTTCGTCCATGGCCGCCTTGAAACGTGCGGCATGGGGCTCGTTCCAGTCGATGGACACCTGGGACGGGGCCACCAGGCTCAGCGCCGTGTACAGCCGCTTGAGGGACTGGCGCGCGTCGTCGAGGTGGGCGTCGCTGTAGTTGAGCGCACTGCGGTAATGGGCACGCACGATGAAGAAGCGCACCGTTTCGGCGTCGTAGCTCTGGAGCACATCGCGGATGGTGAAGAAGTTGCCCAGCGACTTGCTCATCTTCTCGTTGTCCACGCGCACGAAGCCGTTGTGCACCCAGAACCTGGCCAGCGGCTTGCCGGTGGCGCCTTCGCTCTGGGCGATCTCGTTCTCATGGTGCGGGAACTGCAGGTCGGCCCCGCCACCATGGATGTCGAAGGTCTCGCCCAGCGTGGCGCAGCTCATGGCCGAGCATTCGATGTGCCAGCCAGGGCGGCCCGTGCCGAAGGCGCTGTCCCACTTGGCCTCGGGCGGTTCGCCCTCCTTGGCGGACTTCCAGAGCACGAAGTCGAGCGGGTCCTCCTTGCCCTCCTGCACGGCCACGCGCTCGCCCGCGCGCAGCTCGTCGAGCGATTTGCCCGAGAGCTTGCCGTAGCCCGCAAACTTGCGCACCGCGTAGTTCACGTCGCCGTTGCTGGCGCGGTAGGCCAGGCCCTTGCCTTCGAGCTGGCCGATCAGCGACAGCATCTGGGGCACATATTCGGTGGCGCGCGGCTCCAGGGCCGGCGGCTCGATGCCCAGGGCGCCGATGTCCTGGTGCATGGCGACGATCATCTCGTCGGTGAGCTGGCGGATGGTGATGCCGCGCTCCAGCGCGCGCCGGATGATCTTGTCGTCGATGTCGGTGATGTTGCGCACATAGGTGACGCGGTAGCCGCTGCTTTTCAGCCAGCGCTGCACCACATCGAACGCCATCATCATGCGGGCGTGGCCGATATGGCACAGGTCGTAGATGGTCATGCCGCACACATACATGCGCACATGGCCTGGTTCGAGCGGGGAAAAATCCTCCAATGCACGCGACAGCGTGTTGTAGATGCGCAAGCTCATGGGGTTTCTGTAACGGGAGACTGAATGGGAGACGGGTGAAGCCGGTTCACCCGGTAGCGAAAGGTACGGGCCCCGCAAGGGATGCGCCCAGCCCTGGGCGCCCGGCAAAATCACCAGCGGCAACAGCGCACCGCCATGGCAACCCCCTCAGCTACAATCCGCCGAAGTATAAGCCCCGGCCGGCACCGGACGGTGCCCATCTCCTCCCTACCCGCCATGAAGCAAGTCCGCAGCACCCTTTCCCGACTTTTGCGCCTGCTGGCCCTGACCGCATGGCTGGGCGCAGGCATGGCCCATGCCAGCGACTACATCGAGATCACCCAGTTGCTCAAGACCGGCAAGGCCGCCGAAGCCCTGGGCAAGGCAGACCAGCGCCTGACGGCCGCCCCGCGCGATCCGCAGCTGCGCTTTCTGCGCGGCGTGGCGCAGACCGACCTCGGCCAGACCGATGCGGCCATCACCACCTTCACCCAGCTCACTCAGGAATACCCCGAGCTGCCCGAGCCCTACAACAACCTGGCGGTGATCTACGCCAGCCAGAACCAGCTGGACAAGGCCCGCACGGCGCTGGAGATGGCGGTGCGCAACAACCCCTCGTACGCGGCGGCGCACGAAAACCTGGGCGACATCTACGCCCGGCTGGCCTACCAGGCCTACGCCAAGGCGCAGCAGATGGAGGCCAACAACCCCACCGTCAAATTGAAGCAGGCCCAGCTGCGCGAGCTGTTCCAGCCCGCCGCTGCCCGCGCTGCGGCCAGGCCCGCGGCTTCACGCCCCTGACAACCGTTCGCGGGCAGGGGCTTGTGGCCATGCCACCGGCCCCGCTGGCGGGCCGGTGGTAACTTCAGCGCCATATTTTTCATCGCCGCAGCAGCCAGGCCCCCATGCTCTGCGGCTCTGATTCACTCAAGGAGTTCTGTATGATTTCCAAAAGAAAATCGACCATTGCGCTCACTGGCATTGTCTTATCAGCTATTTTTTCAATAGCAAACCCAGCGCAGGCACAAGACGCTCCCAAGGTCAAGCTGGCCACCTCCCTGGGCGACATCGTGCTGCAGCTCGATCCCGCCAAGGCGCCCAAAACGGTCGAAAACTTCCTGGCGTATGTGAAGGACAAGCATTACGACGGCACGGTGTTCCACCGCGTCATCGACGGCTTCATGATCCAGGGCGGCGGCTTCACGGCCGACATGGTGCAAAAGCCCACCAAGGCCCCCATTGCGCTCGAAGCGGCCAACGGCCTCAAGAACGACACCTACACCATCGCCATGGCGCGCACCGCCAACCCCAATTCGGCCACCGCGCAGTTCTTCATCAACGTGAAGGCCAACGCCATGCTCAACGCCCCCCAGCCTGACGGCCATGGCTATGCCGTGTTCGGCAAGGTAGTGGAAGGCACGGCCGTGGTGGACAAGATCAAGGCCGTGGCCACTGGCAACAAGGGGGGCTACCAGAACGTGCCCACCACCCCCGTCACCATCCACTCCGCCACCATGGTGAAGTAATTTTTTTGAAGAAAGCACTGCAATGAGCAATCCACAAGTTGAACTCCACGTCACCATCAACGTGGCTGAAACGGCCACCCAAGGCGTGATCACCATCGAACTGGACGCCGCGAAGGCCCCCAAGTCCACCGAGAACTTCCTGAGCTACGTGAATGGTGGCTTCTACAACGGCACCGTGTTCCACCGCGTGATCAAGAACTTCATGGTCCAGGGCGGCGGCATGACGGCCGACATGAAGCAAAAGGAAACCCAGGCCCCGATCGAGAACGAAGCCCAGAACGGCCTGAAGAATGACAAATACACCGTGGCCATGGCGCGCACGGGCGACCCGCACTCGGCCACGGCACAGTTCTTCATCAACACGGTGGACAATGCCTTCCTGAACCACAGCTCTCCCACCCCCCAGGGCTGGGGCTATGCCGTGTTCGGCAAGGTCGTGAAGGGCCAGGACGTCGTGGACGCCATCAAGGCCGTCCGCACCACGCGCAAGGGCTTCCACGACGACGTGCCTTTTGACGCTGTGGTCATCGACAAGGCTGTGGCTATCTAAGTCCACGGCCTTGCTTTGGTCTTGACTGCCGACCAGTTGACGACCGTGCCCCGGTTCGAGGAGCTTGCCGCTCCCTCGCACTGGCGCACGGTCGATTTCATTTCCGACCTGCACCTGCAGGCCAGCGAGCCCGCCACCGTGGCCGCCTGGCAGCACTACCTGCAGACCACCCCGGCCGACGCCCTCTTCATCCTGGGTGACCTGTTCGAGGTATGGGTGGGCGACGATGCCCTCCTGGAGCCCGGCAGCTTCGAGGACCAAGGCTGCGCGGCCCTGCAGGCCGCAGCGCAGCGCCTGCCCGTGTACTTCATGCACGGCAACCGCGACTTTCTGGCGGGGCCGGCGTTTCTTGCGCATTGCGGCATCACCGGCCTGGCCGACCCCACCGTGCTGGTTTTCGACAACCAGCGCTTCGTGCTCAGCCATGGCGACCTGCTGTGCCTGGACGATGTCGATTACCAGCGCTTTCGGGTGCAGGCGCGCAGTGCCCAGTGGCAAGCGCAATTTCTGGCCCAGCCCCTGGCCACGCGCCGTGCGCAGGCACGCGGCATCCGCCAGGAAAGCGAGGCGCGCAAGCAATCGGGCGCCATCTACGCCGATGTGGACGGCCCCGCCGCCATCGAATGGCTCACAGCCGCCCAGGCGCACACCCTGATCCACGGCCACACCCACAAACCGGCGAACCACGCCCTGGCACCGGGCCTGCAGCGGGTGGTGCTGAGCGACTGGGACGCCGCCGCACAGCCCCCGCGCCTGGAAACACTGCGTTTGTCCAACGCGGGCCTGGAACGCGTGGCTTTGGCCCCCAGGTGCGAGTGATCCTGAATTGCGCGGGGCTCGACCTCCTGCTGCCCGATCGCCATGCACCCCTTTCTT
>JANJSZ010000182.1 GCA_024711405.1 Acidovorax sp. | reverse complement strand
GTGTACCAGCGCCACATCAGCGTGTCGGAAATGCTCAGCACCTTGGCATACATGGTGTTGGCGTCTTCGCTGATGCCGATGTAGTTGTTCTTGGATTTGGACATCTTCTCGATGCCGTCCAGGCCTTCGAGCAGCGGCATGGTCAGAATGCACTGCGGCTCCTGGCCGTATTCCTGCTGCAGATGGCGCCCCATGAGCAGGTTGAACTTCTGATCGGTGCCACCCAGCTCCAGGTCGCTCTTCAGGGCCACGGAGTCGTAGCCCTGCATCAGCGGGTAGAGAAACTCGTGCACCGCAATCGGGTTGCCCGCCTTGAAACGGTCGTGGAAATCGTTGCGCTCCATCATGCGCGCGACGGTGAACCGGGAGGCCAGCTGGATCATGCCCGTCGCGCCCAGCGGCTCGCTCCACTCGCTGTTGTAGCGGATCTCGGTGCGCGCCGGGTCCAGCACCATGCTGGCCTGGCGGTAGTACGTCTCGGCGTTGAACTGGATCTGCTCGGGCGTGAGCGGCGGGCGCGTGCTGTTGCGCCCCGAGGGGTCGCCGATCAGGCTGGTGAAATCGCCGATCAGGAAGATCACCTGGTGGCCCAGGTCCTGCAATTGCCGCATCTTGTTGAGCACCACGGTGTGGCCGATGTGGATGTCCGGCGCCGTCGGGTCCAGCCCCAGTTTGATGCGCAGCGGCTGGCCCGTGGTTTCGGAGCGCGCCAGCTTCTTGATCCACTCGTCCTGCGGCAGCAGCTCGTCCACGCCGCGCAACGAGATTTCAAGGGCCCGTCCTACACCATCGGATACCAGGTTCTTTGTAACAGCAGAGTGATTCATAAGGGTTTTCTGGGATGTCTAGACAGCGTGCCCCGCTATACTTCAGCCCACATTGCAGTGGGCAGATTCTAGTGGTCTCGCCGTTTCGACACCTCGGCAGCCCTGTCGCATTCCTGCAACCTGACCGCCTGCACTCCCGGTTTTGCCCCGTTTTGCAGCGGGAACCATGCCGGCAGCACCTTCAACCTTGGGGACAGACCTTTGATCAACGGCTTCACCACCGCCACCACCGTATTGCTGGCCCGGCTGGTTCACTGTGTCCAGAAACACCCCCAACGCATCACCGCCGCCGTGGCAACCCTGCTGCTGACCGGCGGCGGCGGCGCATTTGCCGTGGCATCGTTGGCCCCCGATCCATCGGATCTTCCCGTGCGCCAGATCAGCTACGCCGTCGAGTCGCTGGCGGCCAACCCGGTGCTGGAGGCCCTGGAAGCACCCGGTTTCTCGCTGTACCGCTCGGAACAGACCCGCAGCAGCGACACCGCGGAGTCCTTGCTGCAGCGCATGGGCGTGGCCGATCCGGCCGCCTCGGCCTTCCTGCGCGACGACGCCCAGGTTCGCCAGAACCTGCTGGGCCGCGCAGGGCGCTCGGTCTCGGCCGAAACCACCGATGACCACCACCTTTTGCGCCTGACCGCCCGCTGGGCCCCGGACGACAGCGGCAACTTCCGCCGTCTGGTGGTCGAGCGTTCCGGCGAGCGGTTCACCTCGCGCATCGAGTCCGCCCCCCTCACCACGGGCAGCCGCCTGGCGGGCGGGGTGATACAGAGCTCGCTGTTTGCCGCCACCGACGCATCCAGCATCCCCGATGCCGTGGCCGTGCAGCTGGCCGAGGTGTTCTCGGGCAACATCGACTTTCACCGGTCGCTGCGCAAGGGTGATCGCTTCTCGGTGGTCTATGAAACCCTGGAAGCCGACGGCGAACCGCTGCGCAGCGGTCGCGTGCTCAGCGCGGAGTTCCACAACAACGGCAAAACCCATGAGGCGGTGTGGTTCCAGGAACCTGGCACCGCCAAAGGCGCCTACTACACCCTGGATGGCGCCAGCATGCGCCGCGCCTACCTCACCTCGCCGGTGGAGTTTTCCCGCGTGAGCAGCAGCTTCAAGATGCGTTTTCACCCCATCCTGCAGAAGTGGCGCGCCCATCTGGGCACCGACTATGCCGCGCCCACGGGCACGGCGGTGCGCACGGTGGGTGACGGTGTCATCGAATTTGCCGGCGTGCAGAACGGTTTCGGCAACGTGATCTACGTGAAGCACCGCAACCAGCACCAGACCGTGTACGCCCACCTGAGCCGGATGGACGTGAAAAAGGGCCAGACCGTCGAACAGGGCCAGACCATTGGCGCCGTGGGCGCGACGGGCTGAGCCACCGGCCCGCACCTGCATTTCGAATTCCGCGTGAACGGACAGCAGCAAGATCCACAAGCCATCGCCCAGCAAAGTGAATCCGCCGCCCCGGTGTCGGCCGCCGCCCGTCCCGCCTTCGACCGGCTGGCCGCGAACATGCGCGTGCAACTGTCGGCGGCCGCGCTGGTGCAGCAGGCCAGCGCCGAGTAAGCCGCAACCGGCACGCCGCTCGGGTTTGCAGGCGATGACCGGTTTGTACATCGGCCTCATGTCGGGCACCTCGCTCGACGGCGTGGATGGCGTTCTGGCCGATTTCTCACAAGAGAAAATGGCTGTTATCGGCCATGAATCAGCACCATTAGCTCCTGATTTAAGAGCAGAACTACTCGCACTCAACACCCCCGGCCCCAACGAACTGCACCGTGCGGCCCTGGCGGGCAATGCGCTGGCACGGGCCTACGCCGAGGTCGTGCGAAGGCTGCTGAAACACAGCGGCGTCCCCGCCAGCGCCGTACGGGCCATCGGCGCGCACGGACAGACCGTGCGCCACCGCCCCCAGGAATTCGACGGCACGGGCTATACCCTGCAACTGAACAATCCCTCCCTGCTAGCCGAGTGCACCGGCATCCCCGTGGTGGCGGATTTTCGCAGCCGGGATGTGGCTGCAGGCGGACAAGGCGCCCCGCTGGTCCCGGCCTTTCACCGGGGCGTGTTTGGCCGGACAGGCGAGACGGTGCTGGTGCTCAATATCGGCGGCATCTCCAACCTCAGCGTGCTGGGCGCCGACGGCAGCGTAGCGGGCTTCGACTGCGGGCCCGGCAACGCGCTCATGGACCACTGGTGCCAGTTGCACACCGGTCAGGCCTTTGACAAAAATGGAAACTGGGCCGCCCAGGGCCAGGTGCAACCCGACCTGCTTGCCACATTGCTGCAGGAGCCTTTTTTGCGGCAACCCCCGCCCAAAAGCACGGGGCGCGACCTGTTCAACCCGACCTGGCTGTCGGATGCGCTGGCGGCGCACTCCGGCGTCCGGCCCGTTGACGTGCAGGCTACCTTGACAGAATTGACCGCCAGCGCTTGCGCAATGAGCGCCATCGGCCATGGGAAAAATAGCAAAACACTGGCAGTGTGCGGTGGCGGCGCCTTGAACACCCAGCTGATGCGGCGCCTGCAGGCCTTGGCGCCCGGCATCTCGGTGGCGCCTACCGACACCCTGGGCCTGCCCGCGCTGCAAGTGGAGGCTGCTGCCTTTGCCTGGCTGGCCCGCCAGACGGCGCAGGGACAAACCGGCAACCTCCAAAGCGTCACGGGCGCCCGAGGCGCCCGTGTGCTGGG
The DNA here is from genome assembly GCA_024711405.1 of Acidovorax sp. Taxonomy (GTDB): domain Bacteria; phylum Pseudomonadota; class Gammaproteobacteria; order Burkholderiales; family Burkholderiaceae_C; genus Acidovorax. The sequence continues at coordinate 7,755 of JANJSZ010000182.1, read as the reverse complement.
GGCCGTCTACCCGGCCTGAAAAAAAGAGGGCTCCGCTCGACCCGTCAGGCCGAGAAGCTCGAACCGCAGCCGCAGGTGCTGGCGGCGTTCGGATTCTTGATCACGAACTGGGCGCCCTGCAGGTCTTCCTTGTAGTCGATCTCGGCACCCACCAGATACTGGTAGCTCATGGCATCGATCAGCAGCGAGACACCATTCTTGGTCATGGTGGTGTCGTCTTCGTTGGTGATTTCGTCAAAGGTAAATCCGTACTGGAAGCCCGAACATCCGCCGCCCTGGACGAACACGCGCAGCTTCAGGTCGGGATTGCCCTCTTCGGCGATCAGGTCCGCCACCTTGGCCGCTGCGCTGTCGGTGAACAGGATGGGGGTGGGCATTTCGGTCTGGACGTTTTCGGCAACTGCGCTCATGGGGTACTCCAATTCAGGATCTGACTGGAATGCTACTGCAATCCAGTCGGGAATTCAGGCCACCGGCGTTTGACGCCAATTTCAGTGGGGGCATTGTGGCTGGCAACAAAAAACCGCCCGAAGGCGGCTTCTTGTTGCGACCCACCACCGCAAGGATGGCAGGCAGGCAGTACCAGCGCTTAACGCTTGGAGAACTGCTTGGCGCGGCGGGCGGAGTGCAGACCGACCTTCTTGCGTTCCACTTCGCGGGCGTCGCGCGTCACGAAGCCGGCTTGGCTCAGGACGGGCTTGAGCGTCGCGTCGTAGTCGATCAGGGCGCGGGTGATGCCGTGGCGGGCAGCGCCGGCCTGGCCGGATTCGCCACCACCGTGCACGTTGATCATCACGTCGAAGGTTTCGACATGGTTGGTCAGCGCCAGGGGTTGCTTGGCAATCATGATCGAGGTTTCGCGGCCGAAGTAGGACTGGATGTCCTTGCCGTTCACCGTGATCTTGCCGGAGCCTTTTTTCAGAAACACGCGGGCGACGCTGGATTTGCGACGGCCGGTGCCATTGTTCCATTCACCAATCATCTCAAGGCTCCTTACAGTTCCAGCACTTTGGGCTGTTGGGCGGTGTGGGGATGCTCTGCACCACCGTACACCTTGAGTTTCTTGATCATCGCGTAGCCAAGGGGGCCCTTGGGCAGCATGCCCTTGACAGCCTTTTCCAGCGCGCGGCCGGGGTGCTTGGCTTGCATGTCGCGGAAGTTCGTGGCCGTGATACCGCCGGGATAACCCGAGTGGCGGTAGTACACCTTGTCCAGGGACTTGGTGCCGGTGACCTTGAGCTGGGCGGCATTGATGATGACGATGAAGTCACCGGTGTCGACGTGAGGCGTGTAAATGGCCTTGTGTTTGCCGCGCAAACGGAGAGCAACTTCGCTGGCTACTCGTCCGAGGACCTTGTCGGTCGCGTCAATCACAAACCACTCGTGCACGACCTCAGCGGGCTTTGCGCTGAAAGTAGTAGTCATGAGTTTTCTCTTGGAAAGAGGGTTTGGCGGGTCCTTTTCCACGGTCGGTGCTTCTCTGAAGGAAGCCTCTTAGGTGGGATGAAGCCTTCGCCGCGGGACCACAAAAGCGCTGCGAAGCCCGCCATTATACAAAGCAGCACCCTTTTCAGGCAAGGGCGGCCGCGAGAACGCACTGCAGCGTCAGTTTTGCATCTGCCGGCGCTGCTCGTCGGCCTCCTGCCGCCGGCGAACATCCACACACACCGGGTGTGTGGCCAGCCCCGGTTTTTTGCATTCATTGAAAATGCACAGGGGACGGGCCAGCATGCCGGCATCGGCACAAGCTTCCTCAGGCCCCATGGCGCGCGCCACCGGAGCCCTGGGCCTGGGCCCCACGACCGGCTCGGGCGCAGATATATCCTGCACCACCACCGCGGTGGTGGAAGAAGGCCCCGGCAGGGCGCGGCGCTGCGCCGGCATGCGCACGGCGGGGCCGGCAACGGCGGCTTCCGCGGCGGCGGGCGCTGCGGGCACTCCGCCCGGACCGCCCGCAACCGCAGCCGCACTCTGATCGCCCTCCCCCGCCAGGGGAATGTCGCTAATGGAATTCGCCGGCACCGCCAGTGGTTCCTTGAGCTCCGTGAGCATGTCGCCGGCCGGCCTCGGGGGGGTGGAGTGCCCCTGCGTCCACCACGATGCTCCGGCGGCGGCGCCCAGGGTCAGAAGGATGCCCGCCAGCCACACCGACGACGATGGCCACCGGGACCGGGTCCCTGCGGCGGCATGCCCCGTTCGTTGCGCTCCGCTACCTGGCGCTTTTGGCGTGCGTTTTTGCTTTTGCTCGGAGCGCTCCGCCCGCGAAGGCGGTTCTGCCGGCACCGTCCCCATCCTGGGTGAATCCTCGAAAACCGAGTCTCCCACATCGATGAAAACCGTGTCAGCCATGCCTGCCGCCACCGTGTCCGGCCCCGCGGCAGCAGGGTTGTCCCGCGCGCCCAGGCCAGCAGGCGGCAGTTCAGGCCGCGCCGAACGGTAGGTCAAGTCCTCCAGATCGGCCATTTGGGGGGGAGCAGAGACAGCGTCCACAATGGGCGCGGTCCCGCCAGGGCCTGGCCGATCTGCGGATTCGACCCAGATACCCCCCAGTTCGGCCCGGAAGTCGAAGTGCTCGACGCCCTCGGGCGGCGACGTCATTCCCATGGTTTGCAGGAATGCGTCGATGCTCCGGGGCCTGTCCTCGGGGCGCAGGGCCAGGGCCTGGGCGATGGCGGCCACAAATGGCGCCGAATACTGCACGCCGAACTGGCGCTGGACGGTCTTGGCCACGCGCGCGAACGGCACCATGCGGTCCCGGATCGAGCGCAGCGTGGCGGGCAGCGGGGTGTCGTTGCACAGGCAGCCATGCACCACGGCAGCCAGCGAATACAGGTCGCTCCAGGGGCCCTGGCGCAACTCGTCATCGCCCTCGGAATACTGCTCGATGGGCGCGTAATTCACCTTGAGCACGACCGTGTGCTTGTGGCCCTGGTCATTGATGGCATGGCGCGCGGCGCCCAGGTCGAGCAGCACCGGCGGCCCGTTGTCCTGCAGGAAGATGTTGTCGGGCGAGATGTCGCGGTGCAGCGTGTTGCCCTCGTGCAGCACACGCAGCGCACCCAGCACCGACCACAGCATCTTGCGCAGCCAGACCTCGGGCGGGGGCGTGCGCATCTGCGCGCGCGCCTGCTTGAAGGTCATGCCGGTGTACAGCGGCATGACCATGTAGGCGGTGTTGTTGGCCTCCCAGAAACGGAAAACCTTGACCAGGGACGGATGGTCGAACTGCGCCAGCAGGCGGGCCTCGCCCATGAAGGACGCCAGCCCGGTATGGTAGGTCTGCTGGTCGGATGACGATCGCACCCACAGCGATTGCCCCTGCGAACGGCCCGCAAGCGCCGAAGGCATGTACTCCTTGATGGCCACGGCGCGGTGCAGCGAATGGTCGAATGCCTTGTAGACCATGCCAAAACCGCCCACCCCGAGCAGTTGCAGTATTTCAAACTCGGCCAGACGCGTGCCCGGTGTCAGCGCGTCCACATGGTTCACACGGCTGACAGGGGTGGGGCTGGGGTTTTCGATCATCATGGGCGGGGGTAATGCGGGAACGCGTCCGGGGCAGCAACGGGAGAGATGCGCGGTGCCTCGACCATCACGGCTTCCATCATGCTGCATGCACCGTCGCCCCCGGAAACAAAAGGCATCCTGTCTGCCAAAAACGTCACCCGACGGCACGAACGCCGCCGATTGTGCCGTTTTTTCCAGTGCGCCAGCAGCGCGCCGGCCCCGCCCAACCATCACACCTGCCGAACAACCAGGAAAATAGCTTGAATTCCCCGCAGACAAAATACCAAAAGCTATTGCTTTTATAGCATTTCAAGACTCTATTCAGGCCCACGCTGTGCGTCCGATGCACGCTGCGCAGCAACGCACATCGGCCACCAGAGGCCGAATCGTTACCATTGCGCCATGTTCAGTTATCGCCACGCCTTCCATGCAGGCAACCACGCCGATGTGCTCAAGCACACCGTCCTGATTGCCGCCTTGCAACACCTCACCGAAAAAGACGCGGCCCTCACGGTTCTCGACACCCATGCGGGTGCGGGCCTGTACCGGCTCGATGGCGACTACGCCAGCACCAGCGGCGAGGCGGGGGACGGCATCTTGCGCCTCACCGCACCCGGCGTTGCCGCCCTCACACCCGCTCTGCAGGCTTATGTGGACCTGGTGAAAGCCTTCAACCAGGGCGCCACCACCAAGGTGTACCCCGGCTCGCCCTTCATCATCCAGCGGCTGCTGCGCGAGCACGACAAGCTCAAGCTGTTTGAGCTGCACCCCACCGATCTGCGCGCGCTGGCCGGCAACGTGGCCCAGCTGGAGGCGGGTCGGCAGGTAGCCGTGCTGCATGAAGACGGTTTCGAGGGCATCAAGAAATTTTTGCCTCCACCGGCCCGTCGCGCTTTGGTGCTGTGCGATCCCAGCTATGAAATGAAGAGCGACTATGCCAAGGTGCTGGACATGGCGGCCGACTCGCTCAAGCGCTTTGCCACGGGCACCTATGCCGTCTGGTACCCCATCATTCCGCGCCCCGAAGCGCACGACCTGCCGCGCCGCCTGAAAACCCTGGCCACCAAGGCGGGCAAGGGCTGGCTGCATGCCACGCTGACCGTCAAGTCCAGCAAGCTCACCGGGAAGGCGGATGGCGAAATCAAGCGTCCGGGCCTGCCTGCCAGCGGCATGTTCCTGATCAATCCCCCCTTCACCCTGAAGGCCGCCCTGAAGACCGCCCTGCCCCAGATGGTGGAATTGCTGGCCCAGGACCAGCATGCCACCCACACGCTCGAATCGGGCGGCTGAAAGCGGCGGGGCGATGGACCGCTTCCTGGCTCTACGGCCAGGCTCAAGGGGCCGATCCCGAAAGCGACTGGAAACAGTCGCTCTCGCCTTCCTCCAGCAGCCACAGTTCCACGGGCTTGATGCCCAGTCCCAGCATGCCCAGCTCCTGGGCGGCAGCCTGGCTTACATCGATCACGCGGTTCCCGGAGAAAGGGCCGCGGTCATTGATGCGCACCACCACGGCGCGGCCCGTGAGCTGGCTGCGCACACACACCCGGGTGCCGAATGGCAGGGAACGGTGTGCGGCGGTGAAATCGCGGCGGTTGAAGATCTCGCCACTGGCCGTGCGCCGGCCGTGAAAGCGCGGTCCGTACCAGGATGCCAGGCCCTGCTGGTCGCTTTCGCGCACGGGCTCGTCCGCGCTGTCCTGCGGCTCCGCGCTGTCGGCTCCGCGCCGGGCGGCTTCGTTGCGCGCCGGCTCCGGCACTGGCTTTGCCCGCGGCGGCGGTTCGACCTGTTTGCCGGCCGCCGGCGCGCAAAACCGCGATCGGGGCGCGCCACGTTGCTGCGCCAGCTCGCAGGCATTGCGGGGCTCGGTCGACATCCCGGCGGCCGCTTCGGGGAGCCCCGGGTCCGCCACCGGCAGGGGCGCACAGGCCACCAGCACCCATGAAAGCGCCGCCAGCCCCAGCAGCGGGCACCAGCGCACGCTCTTCACACTCTTGTCAGTCCGCTGCATCCATCACCACTTCCAGAAAAACGAAAGGCCCCACCGCGCGGCAGCGATCACGCCCGGCCCCGCCCCCCATTACAAACCGAGGCGCCGGCACAGTTCCAGCGTTGTTGCACTCTGATTCATGGTGTAGAAGTGCAGGCCCGGCACGCCGCGCTGGCGCAACTGCTCGCACAGCGAGGTCACCACATCCAGGCCAAACGCCCGGATCGACGCCGTATCGTCACCAAAACCCTGCAGGCGCAGACGGATCCAGCGCGGAATCTCGGCACCGCAGGCATCCGAAAAGCGCATGAGTTGCGAAGACCCCATGATGGGCATGATGCCGGGCACCACCGGCACATCCAGCCCCAGGCGGCGCACATCGTTCACAAAGCCCTCGTACGCATCGGCATTGAAGAAATACTGGGTGATGGCCGAATCAGCCCCTGCCTGCACCTTGGCGGCAAAGGCCTGGAGGTCGGCCTCGGGCGACTTGGACTGAGGATGCACCTCGGGGTAGGCGGCCACCTCGATGTGAAAATCACGCCCGGTCTCGGCGCGGATGAAGGCCACCAGGTCGCTGGCGTAGTGGAACTCGCCGCCCATGCCGTAGCCGCTGGGCAGGTCACCGCGCAAGGCCACCAGGCGCTTGACGCCCATGGCCTTGAGCGTGGCGAGCTGCTCGCGCACCGACTGGCGCGTGGCCCCCACGCACGAGAAATGCGAGGCCGCGCTCACGCCCTCGGCCAGGATCTCCTGCACGGTGCCGAAGGTACCCTCTTGCGTGGAGCCGCCTGCGCCATAGGTCACCGAGCAGAACTCGGGCTTGCGGGCATACAGCTGCTGGCGCACGGCGCGCAGCTTTTCGGCGCCCTCGGGCGTCTTGGGCGGAAAGAATTCGAAGCTCACCGGCAGACCGGTGGCTGGTGCGTTGGCCGCGGTCATGCGCCCCTCCTCGCAAAAACAAAAAATTCATGGTTGCCGTCACCGCCGCTGATGGGGCTGTCCAGCCACGCCTGCACCACCAGGCCCAGCCCGGCACAGCAGTCACGGATGCGTTGTTCCACCACGGCATACAGCGCGGCATCGCGCACGATGCCGCCCTTGCCCACCTGGCCGGGCTGCAGCTCGAACTGCGGCTTGACCAGCATCAGCAGGCTGCCGCCTGGCGCCAGCAGCGGCACCAGCGCGGGCAGCACCAGCGTGAGCGAGATGAACGACAGGTCCCCCGTCACCAGATCGAACACCGGTGTGATGTCGGTATCGGCGCATTCGGGCCGGCGGCGGCGCTCCACCGGCAGCGTGCCCTGTTCGCGGGCCTTGGCGCGGGCGGCGCGCTCGGACTTGAAGGCTTCGATGTCCTGGTCCTTGGCATCGTTGCTGTCGTCGTAGGCCTCGTCCACCTGCCCGCCATTGCGCATCCAGCTGTAGGGTGCCTCGGGCTGGGTCTCGTTGTCCTCTTCGGCCTCGATCACTTCCGACAGGGCCAGCTCACAGGCATCCTGCAAGGCCTGCGCCGTCAGCGAGCGCGCATTCACGCCCTCGACGCAGACCACGCGCAGATCAGCGCGCAGCCGCTCGTGCAGCTGGCCATGGCCCACATCCACGCCAATCACCTGGGCCGCGCCCTGCTGCAGCAGGCAGTCGGTAAAGCCGCCCGTGCTCTGCCCCACATCCAGGCAGCGCAACCCCGCCACCGACAGGCCGGTGGCCCGCAGCGCCCCTTCGAGCTTGAGGCCGCCACGCGAGATGTACTTGGCCTCGGCATCGTCGAGCAGCCGCACCTCGGCCACGGACGGAATTTCGTCCCCGTTCTTGGCCACCTTCTGCCAGGGCGCCAGCGGCGACAGGCGCCACTCCACGCCCGCGGCAATCAGCCGCTGCGCCTGCGAGCGCGTGGCCGCATGGCCACGTTCCACCAAAAACACATCTGCGCGCATCGCGCCCATCCTTTTTGAGTCAAGTCAGCTGGTAGCGTTAGTAAATCAAGCGCCAGCAGCTCATATAAAAATAGCATCATTGAGCCGCGCCACCCGCCAGCGCCACCGCGGAACCGGCTTTGCCGGGCCGCTGGTGGCGTCCCCCTCAGGGGGAAGGCGCAAGCGCCCGAGGGGGAATCAGTACCTGTAGGTGTCGGGCTTGTAGGGGCCCTGCTTGGGCACGCCGATGTAGGCGGCCTGCTCGTCGCTCAGCTCGGTCAGCATGGCGCCCACCTTCTTGAGGTGCAGGCGTGCCACCTTCTCGTCGAGGTGCTTGGGCAGCAC
>JANJSZ010000166.1 GCA_024711405.1 Acidovorax sp. | reverse complement strand
GATCCCGGAATTGATGCCGTTGGTGATGAAAGTCTTGGCGCCGTTGAGGACGTAGTGGTCGCCATCGCGCTTGGCGGTGGTGCGCACCGACTTCAAGTCGCTGCCCGCGCCGGGCTCGGTCATGGCGATGGCGCCGATCATTTCACCGGCGGCCATCTTGGGCAACCAGCGGTCATGCTGCTCCTGGTTGCCGTAGGCGTAGATGTAGGGCGCAACGATGTCCGAGTGCAGCGGGAAACCCAGCGCCGTGGCGTTGGTACGGCCCACTTCCTCGATCAGCACCGCCGCATGGCCGAAGTCGCCGCCGCTGCCGTAGGGCTCGGGCAGCATGGTGTTGAGCAGGCCCTCGCGTCCGGCCTTGCGCCACACTTCCTTGGGCACGATGCCGTTGCGCTCCCACTCGGCCAGGTGCGGCACGATTTCCTTGTCGAAGAAGTGACGCACCGCGTCACGGAACTGTTCATGGTCTTCACGGTAAACGGTGCGCTGGATCAGGTCTTGCATGGTCGCGGTCTCACGGTAAAAATAATGGTCGAATTCGGCTCTAGCGCAGTTTTATCCAGCGCTTGCAGCCATGGTTTCAGGAGTCGCGCAGGGCAAAGCCCGCCTGCGGCTCATTGCGAAAGCGCTCCTTGAGCTGGCGGCGCAGCAGCTTGCCGGTCTCCAGGCGCGGCAGGGCATCGACAAACACCACGCGCTGCGGCAGCTTCATGCGCGCCAGCACCTCGGCGGCCTGCTCGGCGATGGCGCGGGCCGTGGCGGGCGAGCCCTCGGCGCCCGGACGCAGCACCACGGCTGCCAGCGGCACCTCGCCAAAGTCGGGATGGGGCACGCCGACCACGGCCACCTCCTGCACTCCACAGTGGCGCGCCAGCGCGTTCTCGATCTCCTGCGGGTACAAGTTGACGCCGCCCGAGAGGATCAGGTCCGCCCGGCGGTCGCTCAGGTAAAGGTAGCCCTCGGCATCCACATGGCCGATGTCGACATAGGTGATCCAGCCGCGCTCGTTGATGGCCTGGCGGGTTTTCTCGGGGTCGTTGAGGTAGCTGAACTGCCCGCCACCGGAGAAGTACACCTGGCCGATCTCGCCCGCCGGCAGCTCCCGGCCGTCGTCATCCACGATGTGCAGCTGCCCCGTGGTGGGCCGGCCCACCGAGCCGGGGCGCTGGCGCCACTCGTTTGAATTGATCATGGTGGTGCCGCAGCCCTCGGAACCCGCGTAGTACTCCATCAGGATGTCGCCCCACCAGTCGAGCATGGCGCGCTTCACATCCACCGGACAGGGCGCGGCGGCATGGATGGCCACGCGGTGGCTGGACAGGTCGTAGCGCCGGCGCACCTCTTCGGGCAGCTTGAGCATGCGGCCGAACATGGTGGGCACCCACTGGCTGTGGGTAACGCGATGGCGCTCGATCAGCGCCAGGGCGGCCTCGGCGTCAAAACGCTCCATGACCACGGCCTGCCCGCCGAGTTCGAGCACGCGCAGCGTGTAGCGCAGCGGCGCGGCGTGGTACAGCGGCGCGGGCGACAGATAGACGGTGTGCTCGTCCATGCCCATGATGCGGGCGGTTCCCAACGCCTCGGGGTCGACCTGGCCGCGCAGCGCGGCGGGCCACAAGGGCTTGAGCACACCCTTGGGCCGGCCCGTGGTGCCCGAGGAATACAGCAGGTCGCGGCCCAGCGGGCGGTCGGCAAAGTCTGCCGGCGGGCCTTGCAGGGCCTGCAGCGCGGCTGGCAGCGAAGGCGCCTGCGGCGTGGCTTCGTCCACCGTCCAGCAAGGCAGGGGGTGGGCGGCCTGCAGTTCGGCGAGCTGGGGCAGGGTCTTGTGCGATACCACCACCAGCCGCGCGCCGCAGTCCTGCACGATGTAGGCCACCTCGGCCGGCGTCAGGTGGGTGCTGAGCACGGCGGCATACAGGCCCGCCTGCCTAGCGGCCAGGGCCAAGGCCAGGATCTCGACGCGGTTTTCCAGCACCACCGCGAAACGCTCGCCTGCCTGCAGCCCCTGGGCATGGAGCCACTGCGCCATCTGCAAGGCGCTGCGGGCCACTTCGCCAGCGGTGTAGCGTGCACCGGTTTCGGCCATGACCAGTACCACCCGCTCGGGAGCCGTCGCCGCGCGGCTGAAAAAGCCCCCACGCTCCACCGCTGCGCGGGTCGCTTCCCCCCGAGGGGGCCGCTTTTTGCCTTGGGGCGGCCCGGCGGCAAAAAAATCCTGCATGTCTGTCACCTGTTGCTCCTTGGCAGGCCGTCGCGGTGGAGAAATCCACTGAAAAGCGAAATGCCTGTCTCACAAAAACGATTTGTTGGTGAATTTTTTCAGGACGCATGGGCAATCCATACCGGGTAAACACGGTCTTCAGCACAAACTAACCCGTGCAAAATCATTTTTAATGGATCATCAGTCTCATAAACACATGGAGTGAGCATGAAAAATCCCGTTATCGTCGATGCCATTCGCAGCCCCATGGCCCGGGCCAAGCCCGATGGCGCACTGGCCCAGCTGCATCCCGTGGACTTGCTCTCCCAGGTACTGGAGCAGCTGGTTGCCCGCAACAAGATCGACCCCGGCCAGGTGGACGACGTGATCTGCGGCTGCGTCAGCCAGGCGGGCGAGCAGGCAGGCACGCCCGGGCGCCTGGCCTGGCTGGCCGCCGGCCTGCCGGCGCACGTACCCTCCACTCCCATCGACCGCAAGTGCGGCTCCAGCCAGCAGGCCGTGCACTTCGCGGCGCAGGCCATCATGGCCGGCACGCAGGACATCGTGATAGCCTGCGGCGTGGAATCGATGAGCCGCGTGCCCATGGGCAGCTCGCGCATGGGGCAGAACACCACCGGCCCGCGCTTCGATGCACGCTTCGCACCCGGCCTGGTAGGCCAGGGCGTGTCGGCCGACCTGGTGGCCGCCAAGTGGGGCCTCAGCCGCACCGAGCTGGACGCCTACGCCGCACGCTCGCACCAGCGCGCCCATGCCGCGCAGTCGGGCGGTGGCTTTGCCCGCGAGATCGTGGGCATCGACACGCCTGCCGGCCGCGCCATGGCCGACGAAACCATCCGCCCCGGCACCACGGTGGAAAAGCTGGCCGGCCTCAAGGCCGTGTTCCAGAGCGAGGAGCTGTCGGCGCGCTTCCCGCAGATCCAGTGGGCCACCACGGCCGGCAACGCCTCGCAGATGACCGACGGCGCCAGCGCCATGCTGATCATGAGCGAGGAGCGCGCGCTGCAGCTGGGCCTCACCCCGCGTGCGCGCTTCGTGGCGTTTGACGTGGTGGGCGACGACCCGCTGTACATGCTCACCGCCCCCATCCCCGCCACGCAGCGCGTGCTGGCCAAGGCCGGCATGAAGCTCGACGACATCCAGCACTACGAGATCAACGAGGCCTTTGCCTCGGTGCCCATGGCCTGGCAAAAAGAGCTGAAGGCCGACGGCGAGCGCCTGAACCCGCGCGGCGGCGCCATCGCCCTGGGCCACCCGCTGGGCGCCTCGGGCATCCGCCTCATGACCACCATGCTGCACGCCCTGGAAGACAGCGGTCAGCGCTACGGCCTGCAGTCCATGTGCGAAGCCGGCGGCATGGCCAACGCCACGATCATTGAACGCCTTTAACTATCAATTCAATCGCTGCTAGCGCTTTATGCGTAAGTGCCAAAGTCCAAAAGGGAAAGAAATATGAAACTGACACAAGGAATGACCGCCCTCGTCACCGGCGGCGTCTCGGGCCTGGGTGAAGCCTCGGCCGTCGCACTGCTGGAGCGCGGCCTGAACGTGGTGGCCGTGGACCTGAACGACGAGCGCGGCGCTGCGATGGAACAAAAGTACGCCGGCCGCCTGCGCTACGTGAAGGCCGACGTATCCGACGCCGACCAGATGGCCCAGGCCATCGCCGCGGCCGAGGCGTTCGGCAACTTCCGCGCGCTGGTGCACTGCGCGGGCATTGGCGGCCCGGTGCGCCTGATCGAGAAGGACGGCAGCCCCGGTTCGCTGGAGAAGTACACCAACATCATCCGCGTGAACCAGATCGGCAGCTTCAACACGCTGCGCCTGGCGGCCGTCGCCATGGCCAAGAACGAGCCGATCGACGGCGAGCGCGGCGTGTGCGTGCTCACCGCCTCGGTGGCGGGCTACGAGGGGCAGATCGGCCAGATTCCCTACGCATCGTCCAAGGCCGGCGTGATCGGCATGACCATCGTGGCCGCGCGCGACCTGGCCTCCAAGTTCATCCGCGTGTGCACCATCGCCCCCGGCCTGTTCGACACGCCCATCCTGGCCAAGCTGCCCGAGAACGTGCGCCAGTCGCTGGGCGCATCGGTGCCCAACCCCGCGCGCCTGGGCCACCCCAGCGAGTACGCGATGACCGCGCTGCACATCCTGGAGAACCCCATGCTGAACGGCGAGACGATTCGCCTGGATGGGGCCATTCGGATGCAGCCCAGGTAATTAGGACACCCCCCCTGAGCGGCTGCGCCGCTTCCCCCCGCTCTCGCTTCGCTGCGCTACGCGGGCGGGGGGACGCAGCCCTCGCTGCGGGGCGGCCCTTGCTTGGCTGCCCTGACCTCAAGTCGCGCCGGTTTCATGCAGTGTGGGCCATGCGACGCGATCAAGAACTGAAAGAACTTTTTTATGGCATCCACGGTACTGGTTGAAGTGCGCGGCAACGTGCTGGTCATGACGCTGAGCAATCCCGAGGCGCGCAACGCCGCCACGCTGGAGATGGCCGAGGCCATGGCGGCGGCGCTGGACGAACTGGATCGCAATCCGGCGCTGCAGGTGGGCGTCATCACCGGCGCGGGCGGCACGTTCTGCGCGGGCATGGACCTCAAGGGCTTTCTGCAGGGCAAGCGCCCCAGCCTGCCGGGCCGGGGGTTCCTGGGTCTCACGCAACAGCCGCCGCGCAAGCCGCTGATTGCCGCCGTGGAGGGCTATGCACTGGCCGGCGGCTTTGAAACCGTGCTGGCCTGCGACCTGATCGTTGCCGCCAAGACGGCCAAGTTCGGCCTGCCCGAGGTCAAGCGCGGCCTGGCCGCCGCGGCCGGCGGGCTGCTGCGCCTGCCCAAGCGCCTGCCCTACCACGTGGCCATGGAATGCATCCTCACCGGCGACATGTTCAGCGCCGAGCGGGCCCAGGCCCACGGTCTGGTCAACCGCCTGGTCGAGCAAGGCCAGGCGCTGGACGCTGCCCTGGAACTGGCGCAGGCCGTAGCCGCCAACGGCCCGCTGGCGCTGATCGCCAGCAAGCGCGTGGCGCAGGAGTCGGCCGACTGGCCGCAGGCCGAGATGTTCGAGCGCCAGGCCGTCATCACCGCGCCGGTGTTCGCCTCGCTGGACGCGCGCGAGGGCGCCGCGGCCTTCGCCGAGAAGCGCGCGCCGGTCTGGAAGGGCGTTTGATGGAAAAAGAGGCGTTGAAGCCCGTCCATCCAGCGCAAATAGCTAGCTAATTAATAGCGAAAAAGCGGCCGCAGTGCCGCGATAACCCCAGGAGACAAGACCATGCCATTCCCCCATCGCCGCCACGCGCTGCGCCTGGCAGGCGCCAGCGCCCTGCTGGGCCTGGCCGCCCTCAGTGCCTCGCAGCCCGCACGGGCCGATGCCGCCTGGCCCACGCGCCCCATCAC
>JANJSZ010000149.1 GCA_024711405.1 Acidovorax sp. | reverse complement strand
CGCAGGGCGACGCGTACTTCCAGTTCGCGCGCAACATGGTCAAGGGCATGAGCAAGAACTTCCCGGCGCCCGCCAAGTGCGTGGACGCCGTCGAAGCCGCTACCAAGAAGAAGTTTGCCGATGGCCTGCTGTTCGAGCGCGAGCTGTTCATCAACCTGATGTGGACGCCCGAATCGCGCTCGCTGCGCCACCTGTTCCTGGCCGAGCGCGCCGCGAGCAAGATTCCCGACGTGCCCGCCGACACCCCCCAGCGCGACATCCAGGCCGTGGCCGTGATCGGCGCCGGCACCATGGGCGGCGGCATCGCCATGAACTTCCTCAACGCCGGCATCCCCGTGAAGATGCTGGAGATGAAGCAGGAGGCGCTGGACCGTGGCATCGCCACCATCCGAAAGAACTACGAAGCCCAGGTCAAGAAGGGCAAGCTCAAGCAAGACAAGTACGAGCAGCGGATGGCCCTGCTGAGCACCACGCTCGACTACGCCGACCTGAAGGACGCTGACCTCGTGATCGAGGCCGTGTTCGAGGAACTGGGCGTGAAGGAGGCCGTGTTCAAGCAGCTCGACGCCGTGATGAAGCCCGGCGCCATTCTGGCCAGCAACACCTCCACGCTGGACGTCAACAAGATCGCCCACTTCACCCAGCGTCCGCAGGACGTGGTGGGCCTGCACTTCTTCAGCCCGGCCAACGTGATGAAGCTGCTCGAAGTGGTGCGCGGCGACGCCACCGCCAAGGACGTGCTGGCCACCGTGATGGCCATGGCCAAGAAGATCAAGAAGACCGCCGTGGTCTCGGGCGTGTGCGATGGCTTCATCGGCAACCGCATGATCGAGCAGTACGGCCGCCAGGGTGGCTTCCTGCTCGACGAAGGCTGCACGCCCGAGCAGGTGGACAAGGCGATGGAAAAATTCGGCATGGCCATGGGCCCGTTCCGCATGGGCGACCTGGCCGGCAACGACATCGGCTGGGCCATCCGCAAGCGCCGTTACACCGAAAAGCCCGACATGAAGTACAGCAAGACCGCCGACTTGCTGTGCGAGAAAGGTCGCTTCGGGCAGAAGACCGGCGCCGGCTGGTACGACTACGTGCCCGGCAAGCGCGACGCCATCCCGAACGCCGAGGTGGTGAAGATGATCGAGGACCACCGCGCGTCGCTCGGCATCACCCCGCGCAAGATTTCTGACGAAGAAATCGTCCAGCGCCTGGTGTTCAGTCTGGTGAACGAAGCCGCCTACATCCTGGAAGAGGGCATCGCCAACAAGGCCAGCGACATCGACGTGGTCTATATCTTCGGCTACGGCTTCCCGGTGCACCGGGGCGGTCCATTGAACTACGCCAACGAAGTCGGCCTGTTCAACGTGGTGCAGGCCATGAACCGCTTCGCCAAGAACCCGCTGGACGATGCCGCGTTCTGGAAGCCAGCGCCGCTGCTGGCAAAGCTGGCCGCCGAAGGCAAGGCCTTCCGCTAAGCGTCCAGCCACACCACCGAACAAGGAACCAACATGACTTCCGCAGTAATCGTATCGACCGCACGCACCCCCTTGACGAAGAGCTGGAAGGGCGCCTTCAACATGACCCACGGCGCCACGCTGGGTGGCCACGTGATCGAGCACGCTATTTCCAGGGCCGGCATTGAAGCCGCTGAAGTGGACGACGTCATCATGGGCTGCGGCACGCCCGAAGGTGCCAGCGGTGCCAACATCGCCCGCCAGGCCGCCCTGCGCGCCGGCTGCCCCGTCACCGTATCGGGCATGACCATCAACCGCTTCTGCTCGTCCGGCCTGCAGACCATCGCCACCGCCGCCCAGCGCATCATTGCAAACGAAGGCGACATCTACGTGGCCGGTGGCCTGGAAACCATTTCCTGCACCGCGCAGGAAATGAACCAGCACATGCTGCAGGAAACCTGGCTCATGAAGAACAAGCCCGAGGTCTACTGGCCCATGCTGCAAACGGCCGAGCAGGTCGCCAAGCGCTACAACATCAGCCGCCAGGCCATGGACGAATACGGCGCCGCCAGCCAGCAGAAGGCTGCCGCAGCGCTGGAGGCCGGCCTGTTCACCGACGAAATCGCACCCATCACCGTGACCATGGGCGTGGCCGACTTGGGTCTGGGCCTCACCACCAGGCAGGTGACGGTGAGCGTGGACGAAGGCATCCGCGCCGGCACCACCTACGACGGCATCAAGGACCTGCGCTCAGCCCTGCCGGGTGGCCTGGTGTCGGCCGGCAATGCCAGCCAGCTGTCCGACGGCGCCGGTGCCGTGGTCGTCATGCACGAAGACCTGGCCGCGAAGAAGGGCCTGAAGCCCCTGGGCCGCTTCCTCGGCTTCGCCGTGGCCGGTTGCGAACCCGACGAAATGGGCATCGGCCCCGTGTTCGCCATCCCCAAGGTGCTCAAGCGCCTGGGCCTGTCGATGAACGACATCGACCTGTGGGAGCTGAACGAAGCCTTCGCCGTGCAGGTGCTCTACTGCCGCGACAAGCTGGGCATCCCTGCCGACAAGCTCAACGTCAATGGCGGCGCCATCGCTGTGGGCCACCCCTTCGGCATGAGCGGCCAGCGCCTCACGGGCCACGCCCTCATCGAAGGCAAGCGCCGCGGTGCAAAGCGTGTGTGCGTGACCATGTGCATTGGTGGCGGCATGGGTGCGGCGGGCGTGTTTGAAGTGCTGTAAGCGCTGACGGCGACTTGGAGACTCAACGCCCCGCGCATGCCGCAAGGTTTGCGTGGGGCGTTTGCTATTTATTTGCTGCTGGTGATTGATGAATGGGTGCGGGGGGCCTGGAGGGCTTGAGATGCCTTGGTTGCGTTGCCGCGCAGCTTGGGGGGCGGACGGCAGTCGGCTCCCAGCAGACATTGGCCGCCTGTGCGAAATCGTCTCCTGAGTGAACCTCTGCGGCGTGGGACACGACTAAGGATTTATCCGTAAATTAAGTAAACTCCAAACCTGAGCCGACCTTCACTCGGCGCAGGACAGACAGATGGCCAAGGCCCATGCCCATTCGTGGGAAGTGACGGATGAATTCTGGGCCCGGGTAGAGCCCCTGGTG
>JANJSZ010000133.1 GCA_024711405.1 Acidovorax sp. | reverse complement strand
CGGTGGCTTACTGGCTGAGCAAGAAGTACCGCGTTGCGCCAGAGCCCCTGAGCGCGCTGGTGGCCGAAGCCTATGAAACCGGCGCCCGCACCAAGATCGATCCGACCCTGATCCTGGCCATCATGGCCATCGAATCGAGCTTCAACCCCTTTGCCCAGAGCGCTGTGGGCGCCCAGGGTCTGATGCAGGTCATGACGCGGGTCCACACCGACAAGTACGAGAACTTCGGTGGCCATTTCGCGGCGTTCGATCCGGTCACCAACCTGCGCGTGGGCGTGAAGGTGCTGCAGGAATGCATAGCGCGGGCCGGATCGGTGGAAGGCGGACTGCGTTACTACGTGGGCGCGGCCAATCTGCCGGATGACGGTGGCTACGCCGCCAAGGTGCTGGCCGAGCATTTCCGCTTGCGCCAGGTCGCGGGTGGACGCTCTGCCCCCATGAACCCGCCCGCCACCCTGTCAACCCAGGCCCCGGCTCGCACCGTCCCCGTCACCGCGCCCGCCGCTGCGCCTGAAACCGCTGGCGACAAGCTCGCTCTGCTGTAAGGCCCTGCCCCCAGGCGACCAGTGCAGGCGCCCGGTGCTGGTCGGCTACACTAGCGGCGTACGCGACTGGCGATAGGCGCGGCTTCCCGCAGGGGGCCGCCGCTGACGTGGAAACCAGC
The DNA here is from genome assembly GCA_024711405.1 of Acidovorax sp. GTDB lineage: Bacteria > Pseudomonadota > Gammaproteobacteria > Burkholderiales > Burkholderiaceae_C > Acidovorax. The sequence goes on along the minus strand of JANJSZ010000133.1, from coordinate 4,739 downwards.
AAGGACATGCCCCTTGCGAACCACTAGGGAGCGTGCCGCAAAGGCTCAAAACCTTCTGCGTTCCGCCGTTCGCCTGGGCAGCCCCTGTTTCAAGGGACACAAGTTCATAGGACTGCCAATACCATGTACGACCGCAAAACTCTTGTCGAGCAAACCGATCCCGAACTCTTTGCCGCCATCCAGGCCGAAAACAAGCGCCAGGAAGAGCACATCGAGCTGATCGCCAGCGAAAACTATGCCTCGCCCGCCGTCATGTGGGCGCAGGGCACGCAGCTGACCAACAAGTACGCCGAAGGCTACCCCGGCAAGCGCTACTACGGTGGCTGCGAGCATGTGGACGTGGCCGAGCAGCTGGCCATCGACCGCGTCAAGCAGATCTTCGGCGCCGAGGCCGCCAACGTGCAGCCGCACTGCGGCGCCTCCGCCAACGAGGCCGTGTTCCTGGCCTTCCTCAAGCCCGGCGACACCATCATGGGCATGAGCCTGGCCGAAGGCGGCCACCTGACACACGGCATGCCGCTGAACATGTCGGGCAAGTGGTTCAACGTGGTCTCCTACGGCCTCGATGCCAACGAAGCCATCGACTACGACGCGATGGAAAAGAAGGCCCACGAAACCAAGCCCAAGCTCATCATCGCCGGTGCCTCGGCTTACAGCCTGCACATCGACTTCGCCCGCTTCGCCAAGGTGGCCAAGGACGTGGGCGCGATCTTCATGGTGGACATGGCCCACTACGCCGGCCTGATCGCCGCCGGCGTGTACCCCAACCCCGTGCCGCACGCCGACGTGGTCACTTCCACCACCCACAAGAGCCTGCGCGGCCCGCGTGGCGGCATCATCCTGATGAAGGCCCAGCATGAGAAGGCAATCAACAGCGCCATCTTCCCCGGCCTGCAAGGCGGCCCGCTGATGCATGTGATCGCTGCCAAGGCCGTGGCCTTCAAGGAAGCGCTGCAGCCCGAGTTCAAGGCCTACCAGGAACAGGTCGCCAAGAACGCCAAGGTGGTGGCCGAGACGCTGACCGCACGCGGCCTGCGCATCGTGAGTGGCGGCACCCAAAGCCACGTGATGCTGGTGGACCTGCGCGCCAAGGGCATCACCGGCAAGGAAGCCGAGGCCGTGCTGGGCGCAGCCCACATGACCATCAACAAGAACGCCATCCCCAACGACCCTGAAAAGCCGATGGTGACCAGCGGTGTGCGCATTGGCACCCCTGCCATGACCACGCGCGGCTTCAAGGAAGAAGAAGCCCGCGCCACGGCCCACCTGATCGCCGACGTGCTGGACAATCCGCGCGACGAGGCCAACATTGCCGCCGTGCGCGCCAAGGTCAACGCGTTGACGGCCCGTTTCCCGGTCTACGGTTAAGTCCGGCGCACTGCTCCGATGAAGTGCCCCTTCTGCAGCCACCAGGAAACCCAGGTCGTCGAGACCCGGGTGTCGGAAGACGGGGACTTCATTCGCCGCAGGCGCCAGTGCGGCGCCTGTGACAAGCGCTTCACCACCTACGAGCGGCCGGAAGTGAACTTCCCGGCCATCGTCAAGAAGGACGGCCGCCGCATCGAGTACGAGCGCGGCAAGCTGCTCGCCTCGTTCAACCTGGCCCTGCGCAAGCGGCCCGTGAGCACCACCCAGATCGACAGTGCCATCGAGCGCATCGAGGAAAAGCTGCTCAACCTGGGGCAGCGCGAAGTGCTTTCCAGCCGCATTGGTGAACTGGTCATGCGCGAATTGAAGAAGCTCGACAAGGTGGCCTACATCCGTTTTGCCAGCGTGTACCGCAGCTTCGAGGACATCGACGACTTCCGCGCGATGGTCGATGAGGTGCGCAAGTAAATTGCGCCAGATTGAGAGCGTTTGGGTCCAAAGCGCTTCTGCACCAGGCGCTACCAGCCAGCACTTAAATAGCAAACCGTGGATCGATGGCGCCACCACGGAGCCAGCCCGCACCAGGGCAGCGCGTCTTTTTACACGGCGACTCACTATAAAAACAGAGCTCCTGACGCTGGATACGCAAGCGCCAGAGGCACTTTTCACGGATTGGACTCCATGGCCTGCGCACTGCGGGTGATGCGGTTCACCGACGGCGGCGCCACGGGGCCATAGGTGCGGAAATAAGCCTCCAGCGCGTCCAGATCCTGGCCACCACTCCACAGGGCAGGCGCCTGCGCGAACACCGTGAAATTGTCACCGCCGCCGGCCAGATAGTTGCTGAGGGCGACGCGCACGGTGGCCTCATCGGTCAAAGGCCGGCCATGCAGCACCATGCGGCTGATGCGTGCTCCGGCCGGCCGCGAAAGATCGTAGGCATAGGTAAACCCGGCCGACACCGACAGCACGCGCGGCCACGCGGGCGTGTTGGTGCCGCTGTGAAACTGCTGCTCCAGCGCCGTGCGCAACTGGCCCCGGTGAGGGCCTTGACCACCAGATGGTTGCCAAAAGGCTGCACGGCAAACAGCTGCCCGTAGCGTACCAGGCCTTGCTCGTCGGGCACCAGATCGGCGCGCACGCCGCCGGGGTTCATGAAGGAAATCTGCGCCCACCCTGCTCGGACCCTCGCGTGGCGGCCAGCTGGGCATCGGCGGTCAGGTTGCCCAGCGGTGTCTCCAGTGAAGGGCCGGGCTGCCGCAGGACGGCCGCGGTGAGTTGCCCCACGGGCCGCTGCGCCAGCGGCTCGGCCGCCGCACGGTAGGTGTCGATCAGTTGCTGCACCCCCGCGTCGGCGGCAAACACCGGCGCCATCGGCTGGGCGCCCACATGGCCGCGCGGTCCCCGTGAACCCCTCGCCCTGCACGATGACCTGGCGCGCCGTCTTGCGCACCACGCGCCGCGTGCGGGTGTCCACGCGCAGGGCAATGTCGGTGACCAGCGCGCCGTACAGGCCGGCGCTGGTCAGCAGAAACGGGCGCTGCGGATTCACGCTGGCGTAGTCGCACACATAGGCGCGGTGGGTGTGGCCCGAAACCACCACGTCCACGGCAGGATCGAGCCGCGCAAGGATGGGCACGATGTCGCCGCTCAGCCCCGCGCAGCTGGTTTCGGTGATGCCGGCCGTGGTGGCGCCGCCCTCGTGAATCACCACCACGATCACATCGGCGCCCTGGGCCCTCAGTTGCGGCACCAGTGCATTGGCGGTGGTGGCCTCGTCCGCGAACCGCAGGCCTGCCACGCCGGCGGCCGACACCATGGTGGGCATGGCCCGGAGGGTGAGGCCGATGAACCCCACGGTGACCGTGGCGCCCCCTTCATGAAACCGCTTGAGCCCCGATGTCGATGTGCTGCGGCGCCGGGGCCAGCGCGGCACAGCCCGCCAGCAGGCCCGCCGCCATGGCCACTGCCGCGCCACAGCGGTGTAGCCATCGCACCATCGCGGGCATCCGGGTTTAGAGCAACGAAGCCCGGATGGGTGGTACGTTGGCCACCACATCGGCACACTGGGCGCGGTGGCGCAGGGCGTGGTCCATCACCACCAGGGCCAGCAGTGCCTCGGCAATGGGCGCGGCGCGGATGCCCACGCAGGGGTCGTGGCGCCCCTTGGTGATGACCTCGGCGCTGTGGCCGTGGATGTCGATCGACTCGCGCGGGCTGATGATGGAGCTGGTGGGCTTGATGGCAATGCTCACTTCCAGGTCCTGCCCAGTGCTGATGCCCCCGAGCACGCCGCCGGCGTTGTTGCTGCGAAATCCCTCTGGACTCATGGAGTCGCCATGCGTGGTGCCACGCTGGGCCACGCTGGCAAAGCCGGCGCCGATCTCCACGCCCTTGACCGCGTTGAGCCCCATCATGGCGTAGGCGATGTCGGCATCGAGCTTGTCGAACAGCGGCTCGCCCAGGCCCACCGGCACGCCCGTGGCCTGCACGCGGATGCGGGCACCGCACGAATCGCCCGCCTTGCGCAAGGCGTCCATGTAGTTTTCCAGCTGCGCCACATCGGCCACCGGCGCAAAGAAGGGGTTGCCCTGCACATGGGCCCAGCTTTCGAACGGGATGGGCAGCTCACCGAGCTGCGTCATGCAGGCGCGAAACTGCACACCATATTGCTGGGCCAGCCACTTCTTGGCCACCGCGCCGGCCGCCACCGTGGGCGCCGTGAGACGGGCTGACGAGCGGCCACCACCGCGCGGGTCGCGGATGCCGTATTTGTGCCAGTAGGTGTAGTCGGCATGGCCGGGGCGAAAGCTCTCGGCGATGTTGCTGTAGTCCTTGCTGCGCTGGTCGGTGTTGCGGATCAGCAGGGCGATCGGTGTGCCGGTGGTCTTGCCCTCGTACACGCCCGAGAGGATTTCGACCGCATCGGGCTCGTTGCGCTGCGTGACGTGGCGGCTGGTGCCGGGGCGGCGCCGGTCGAGGTCGGCCTGGATGTCGGCCTCGGCGAGCGGCATGCCGGGCGGGCAGCCGTCGATCACGCAGCCAATGGCCGGGCCGTGGGATTCACCAAAATTGGTGACTGCGAATAGGGTGCCGAAGGTGTTGCCGCTCATGGCGCTGGATTATCCCAGAGCCCGGTGCTTGCACCCGCAATGCAGGCGGTTACCCCCATCGCTTTCAAAAAATAGCTGCAAGCACTTTACCAGCAAGCGCTGCAGCCTTAATTCATTCAAAAATGCCTCAAGCCGCCGGACGCGCGTCTTCGTCCGGCCAGTCGCGGATGTAGGCCTTGAGCATCTTGTTCTCGAAGTTCTGGGCGTCCACCACGGCCTTGGCCACGTCATAAAAACTGATCACGCCCATGAGCATCC
>JANJSZ010000131.1 GCA_024711405.1 Acidovorax sp. | reverse complement strand
ACCGCGAGTACGCCGAGAACGCGTTCGACATCCGGGGCGGCTGCGGCTTCTCGTTTGGCAACGGCTGCTCGGACGGCGCCACCGAGGTCAGCATGTTCGGCGGCAAGAAACCCCGCACGATCCCGATCAAGGCCACGGTCTGATTGCACACAGGAAGGAATCACCATGTTCAAGAAGAACCCGACCTCTGTGCGCCTGACCCTGCGCGCCCTGGGCTACCTGCTGAGCTATCCCGACGCGCAGCTGCGCAGCGTGATGCCGCAGCTCATCGATGCGCTGCAGGTGGAGCAGGCCCTGACCACCGAGCGCATGGCCGAACTCGAAGCCGTGTGCCAGCACCTCGCGGCGCTGGACCCGCTGGAAGCCGAAGCCCGCTACGTGGACAACTTCGACCGGGGCCGCCAGACCTCGCTGCACCTGTTCGAGCATGTGCATGGCGACTCGCGCGACCGGGGCCCGGCGCTCATCGACCTGATGCAGACCTACGAAAAGGCCGGCCTGCAGTTCGAGGCCGACGAGCTGCCCGACCACCTGCCGGTGGTGCTGGAGTTCGCCTCCACCCAGCCGCCCGAAGTGGCCAGGGAGTTCCTGGGCGAAATGGCCCACATCCTCAACGCGCTGTTCAGCGCGCTCGTGGCGCGCAACAGCCCCTACGCCAGCGTGATCGCGGCCGTGCTCGAAGTCTCGGGCCAGCGCGTGCAGTCGGTGGCGCTCACCCCCGAGCCACCCATGGACGAGGTCTGGGCTGAACCCGAAGCGTTTGGGGGTTGCAGCACCCAGGGCCAGGCCAAACCTGACCAGCCGCAACCCCTGCATTTTGTTCGTACCCCCCGCGCCGAGCGGGCACCCGAAGGAGTCTCAGCATGACCACCTGGCTCGATACCCTGTTGTTTGGCATCTATCCCTACATCTGCCTGGCCGTTTTCTTCATTGGCAGCTGGGCGCGGTTCGACCGCGACCAGTACACCTGGAAGAGCGATTCGTCGCAGCTGCTGCGCACTGGCAGCCTGCGCTGGGGCAGCAACCTGTTCCACATCGGTGTGCTGTTCCTGTTCTTCGGGCACACCGTGGGCATGCTCACCCCGCACTTCTTGTACGAGGCATTCATCAGCGCGGGCAACAAGCAGTTGATGGCCATGGTGTCGGGCGGTATCGCCGGGCTCTTGGGCTTTGTGGGGGTTTCCATCCTGCTGCACCGTCGCTTGTCGGACCCGCGCATTCGCGCCACGTCGAAGACGAGCGACATCGTGCTGCTGCTGCTGCTGTGGCTGCAACTGGCCCTGGGCTTGGCCACGATTCCGTTGTCGGCCAAGCACCTGGATGGTTCCATGATGATGTTGCTGGCGGAATGGGCGCAGCGCATCGTCACCTTCCGCTCGGGCGGGGTGGAGCTGCTGGCAGACGCAGGCTGGATCTTCAAGGCGCACATGGCGCTGGGCATGAGCATCTTCCTGATCTTCCCGTTCACCCGTCTGGTGCACGTGTGGAGCGGCTTCGGCACGCTGGCCTATGTGCTGCGTCCTTATCAGGTGGTGCGTGCGCGCCGCCTGAATCTGCCCGCCGGCCACATGCAGTCGCAAGACCGCCGCGCCTGAAATCCACCGACCCAAGGAGCACACCATGAGCGGATGTGGAACCGGGAGCTGCGGCTGCAGCTCCACCGACAACAGTGCAGCGGCAACAGCCAGCACGCTGACCCCCACGCAGGCAGCGGCTTACGAGGCCCTGGCTGCGACGATGACCGATGCACCCCTGCAGGCCGCGCAGGCGCCCGAGGTGGGTGCGGTGGTGGCCGAGGTGGCACGCGTCAATGGCGTGGCCCTCAATGCGCCGCACGAGCTGCTGGACGAAGAATCCCTGCGCCAGCGCGCCTGCACCGAGCTGCTGCGCCAGGCCGCGCAGCGGGCCGGGTTGCTGTCCACGAGCGATGTGTCGGGGGTCGAAGGCGCCATCAGCGTCCAGGCCTCCAACGCCATCGAGCAACTGCTGGAGCGCGAGCTGAACATCCCCGACCCGTCGGAAGAAGCCTGCCGCCGCTACCACGAGGCCCACCCTGCGGCGCACGCCCAGGGCGAGCGCGTCCAACTGCGCCATGTGCTGTTTGCCGTGACGCCGGGCGTGGACGTGAAGCAACTGCGCCTGCGGGCCGAGGCCTTGCTGATCGAACTGCGCTGTGCAGACGACGGCGGTGCCAAGTTTGCCGAGGCCGCCGCCCAATGGTCCAACTGCCCCAGCGGCCAGCAAGGGGGCGACCTGGGCTGGCTCACGCGTGCCGATTGCGCCCCCGAGTTCGCCCGCGAGGTGTTTGGCAGTGCCGAAATCGGCGTGCTGGCCCGCCTGGTGCACAGCCGCTTTGGACTGCATGTGGTGGAGGTGGTGGCCCGCGACCCGGGGCAGCAGCCCTCGTTCGAGGAAGTCCGCCAGGCCATCGCGCTCACCCTGCGCCAGCAGGCCTGGGTGAATGCACTGCGCCAATACCTGCAGTTGCTGGCAGGCGCTGCGCTGGTGGAAGGTGTGGCGCTGGATGCGGCCGATTCGCCGCTGGTGCAGTAACCGCATCGCGTTTCACCCGATCGCCCATGCCCGACGAGCTGCTTGATCGCCTGCGCCGTTTTCACGACGACGCTTTCCCCCAGTACCGGGAACAGTTCCAGACGCTGGTGGACGAGGGGCAGCACCCCACGACCCTGTTCATCGGCTGCTCCGACTCGCGCCTGGTGCCCTACCTGCTGACCGGGGCGGGCCCGGGGGAGCTGTTTCTGGTGCGCAACGTGGGGGCGTTCATTCCACCTTATGACGGATCGCACGGCCACCATGGAACCACGGCGGCGATCGAGTTCGCCGTGCTCAACCTGCACGTGCACCGTATCGTGGTGTGTGGCCACAGTCACTGTGGGGCTATCAAGGCCATGTATGGTGAGGTTTCGCCCGAGGCTCCCAACCTGAACCGCTGGCTGGACCTGGGGCGCGAGGCTTTGTTGCCCATGCAGCCAGGCCCCGAGGTCCTGCGCCGCACCGAACAGCGCGCCGTGGTGCTGCAGTTGGAGCGGCTGATGGAATATCCTATGGTCCGTAGCCGAGTGCAGGCCGGCCAGATCAGCCTGCACGGCTGGCACTATGTGATCGAGGAGGGGGAAGTGCATGTGTTCGATGTCAAGACCGGGGGCTTCGTGCCCGCGTCGCTGGCGGACAACAGTGGTACGGGACCGTACCACCCCTATGTGGAGCATGACGGGCAGGTTCTTTTGGACGAGCTTTGATTCCCTTCTTGATGGAGCGCAAGGCCTGCAGGCGGCGAATACCAATCATTCCAAACCATGAAGCGCGAACCCAATCCCCCCATGAATGCCACCTTTTCCTTGCAGCCCATCAGCCTGGATGTGCTGCGCGAAAAATACCTCAAGCCCGGTGAAACCAGCGCCGAAGACCTCTACCGCCGTGTGGCCCGTGCCCTGGCCTCGGTAGAAGCGCCCGAGTTGCGCGAAAAGTACGAAGCCCTCTTTTGGGACAACCTGCATGCGGGCGCCATTGGCGCGGGTCGCATCATGAGTGCGGCCGGCACCGACATCCAGGCCACGCTGATCAACTGTTTCGTGCAACCCGTGGGCGATTGCATCCAGGGCGTGGACGATGAGGGGTTTCCTGGCATCTATGAAGCCCTGCGCGAAGCCGCCGAGACCATGCGCCGCGGCGGCGGTGTGGGCTACGACTTCTCGCGCATCCGGCCCAAGGGTGCGCAGGTCAAGGCCACGGCATCGGTGGCCTCGGGCCCCTGCAGTTACATGAACGTGTTCGACCAGTCGTGTTCCACCGTGGAAAGCGCGGGCGCGCGGCGCGGCGCGCAGATGGGGGTGCTGCGCATCGATCACCCCGATGTGCAGGAGTTCATCACCGCCAAGCGCACGCCCGGGCGCTGGAACAATTTCAATGTGTCGGTGGGCGTTTCGGATGCCTTCATCGAGGCCGTGCAGCAGGGCCAGTCCTGGGAGCTGGTGCACCGCGCGCGCCCTGGTACCGTCGCCATGGCCCAGGGCGCCCACCAGCGCGCCGACGGCATGTGGGTCTATGCCACCGTGCAGGCCCGTGCGCTGTGGGACACCATCATGAAATCGGCCTACGATTTTGCCGAGCCGGGCATCCTGTTCCTCGACCACATCAACGAGGACAACAACCTCAATTACTGCGAAGACATTGCCGCCACCAACCCCTGTGGCGAGCAGCCGCTGCCTTCCTATGGTTGCTGCGACCTCGGCCCCGTCATCCTGACCCGGTTCGTGCGCCATCCCTTCGGCTTTGACGGTCTGCCGTCGTTTGACTTCGAGGCCTTCGAAAAAGTAGTGGCCCTCCAGGTGCGCGCGCTCGACAACGTGCTGGACGTGACCTTCTGGCCCCTGCCGCAGCAGCGCGACGAGGCCATGGCCAAGCGCCGCATCGGTGTGGGTTTCACCGGCATGGGCAACACGCTGGCCATGCTGTGCCTGCGCTACGACATGCAGGAAGGCCGCGCCATGGCGGCGCGCATTGCGCAATCGATGCGCGATGCGGCGTACCTGGCGTCGGTGGAGCTGGCCCGCGAAAAGGGCGCCTTCCCCAAGTTCGAGGCCGAGCCCTATCTCGCCGCCGGCACCTTCGCCAGCCGCCTGCCCGAGCCGATCAAGGACGCCATTCGCACGCATGGCATCCGCAACAGCCACCTGCTCTCCATTGCCCCCACGGGCACCGTGAGCCTGGCTTTTGCCGACAACGCCTCCAATGGCATCGAGCCACCGTTCTCCTGGATGTACAAGCGCAAGAAGCGCGAGGCCGACGGCAGCACCAGCGAGTACTCGGTGGAAGACCACGCCTGGCGGCTGTACCGCGATCTGGGCGGTGACGTGGATGCCTTGCCCGACTATTTCATCTCGGCGCTGGCCATGCCGGCCGAGGGGCACATCGCCATGATGGAGGCGGTGCAACCCTTTGTGGACACGGCCATCTCCAAGACCGTGAACATCCCGGCCGATTACCCCTACGACGACTTCAAGGATCTGTACCTGCAGGCCTGGCGCGCCCGTCTCAAGGGGCTGGCCACCTACCGGCCCAACGCCATCCTCGGCTCGGTGCTCGAAACCCATGCGGCACCTGAGCCGGCGGCAGCGCCCGTCCCGGTGGCACCGCCCTTCGACCCCATGCGCACGGTGATCGAGAGCCGGCCCAAGGGCGGCCTCTCGGCCGTGGCCGAGAAGGTGGAGTACTGGACGCAGGAAGGCCACAAGACGCTCTACCTCATCGTGTCTTTCCTGCCCGTGCCCACGGGCGTGGGCAACAGCACGGTGGACCGCGCCATCGAGTTCTTCATGCCGGTGGGCCAGAGTGGCGAATCGCAGCAGTGGATCACTGCCAGCATGCGCCTGCTGTCCCTGGCGGCCCGGGGGGGCTTTCTGGAGCGGGCACTGTCCGACATGCGCAAGGTGGCCTGGGACCGTGGCCCCGTGCGCCTGGGTACGCACCAGAAGGACGATGGCACCCGCGTGCCCATGTGGCATGACTCCGAGGTGGCGGCCATGGCCTACGCCATCCAGAACATCCTGGCGCGGCGCGTGACCGATCCGGTGCAGCAGCAGCTGCCGCTGGAAGAGCCTGCACCGCCGGTCAGCGGCATGCCACCCGCCATGGCTGGCAAGAAATGCACTGAATGCGGGGCGCATGCCGTGATCCGCAAGGACGGCTGCGACTACTGCACGCAGTGCGGCCACCTGGGAACCTGTGGGTGACCTCTCGGCCCGTCATTCCGGTGCGGGCGGTGTCGCGCAAGCCCTCGCCCGAGGCGCTGGCGCAGATGGACAAGCGCTGGCGTGTCCGTTACCTGATGCTGGCACCCCATCGTCTGGGGTTTTTTCTGGCGATGGTGGTGCTGGTGGCGTCGGGCCTGTGGTGGGCATTGGTGCAGCTCGACCGGTCCACGGCCTGGCTGGGTCTGCACTATGCGGTGTCGCCCACGCTGGTGCATTCGGCCGGGATGGCGTTCGGCTTCATCCCGCTGTTCTTTTCGGGCTTTCTCTTCACCGCCGGTCCTAAATGGCTGGGGGTGGAGCCCCCGCTGGCGCAGGACCTGCGCGTGCCGCTGGTGTCGCAGGCGGCGGGCTGGCTGCTGTGGCTGGCGGGCGCGCACCTGCATGCCGGTGTGGCCTGGGTGGGGCTGGCGCTGGCCTGCGCCGGTCTGGTCTGGATGACCGTGCAGTTCTGGGGGCGCATACGGCGCAGCCAGGCGCCGGACCAGCTCCATGCCCGTGTCATCGGCACGGCCTGCGTGGTGGGCTGCGCCAGCCTGGCAGGGCTGTGGCTGAGCCTGGTCCTTGAGGCCCACGCCGCAGCGCGGGCCTGGATTTTCACGGGGCTCTGGGGTTTTGTGGTGGTGGTCTACGTCACGGTGGCGCACCGCATGATTCCGTTTTTCACCTCCAGTGCCATGCCCATGGTGGAGGTCTGGCGCCCGTTCTGGGTGCTGTGGCTGATGCTGGCGGCGGCGGCACTGCAGGTGCTGGCGGCATGGCTGGAACTGGCGGGCGTGCCGTCCGGCGCGGCGGGCACGACATGGCTGCTGGTGCATGGCACGCTGCAGCTGGCCGTGGGCGGCGTGCTGGTCTGGCTGGCCTGGGTATGGGGACTGGTGCAAAGCCTGAAGAACAAGCTGCTGGCCATGTTGCACATCGGTTTTCTGTGGCTGGGCATTGCGTTTTTGCTGGGTGGGCTGTCGCAGTGGCTGGTGGGCACGCGGGGTATCGGGGTGCTGGGCCTGGGGGCCTTGCATGCGCTCACCATGGGCTGCCTCGCTTCGCTGATGCTGGCCATGGTCACGCGCGTATCCTGCGGGCACAGTGGCCGCGCCCTGGTGGCCGACCGCATTGCCTGGTCGCTCTTCTGGTGTTTGCAGGCGGCGGCGGTGCTGCGCATCACGGCGGCCGTGCCGGGTGTTGCCGGCCTGCCATGGCCCTGGCTGCTGCCCTTGGCCGCCGGCCTGTGGGCCGCAACCATGGGCGTCTGGGGGCTGCGGCTGGGCCGCTGGTACGGTTGTCTGCGTGCCGATGGACGCCCGGGCTGAATCCAGAGTCAGGATATGACCGATATTCCTTTGCCCCTGGCTGCGCCCGCTGCCGCATCGGACGAGGCCGCGGTGGTGGCCATGGCTGCAGCGCTGATCCAGTCCCGCCAGACCATCCTGCCCAAGCGCCTGGGCGCGCCAGGCCCCGGGCCTGCCGAGCTGGCCGCCATCCTGAATGCGGCGGCCCATGCGCCCGACCATGGCCAGCTGCTGCCCTGGCGCTTTGTGCTGGTGCCCGAGGCAGCGCGTGCCCCATTGGCCGAGGTGTTTGCGCAGGCGCTGCTGGAGCGCGACCCCTGCGCCACGTCCGAGCAGTGCGCGCAGGCGCGCGAAAAGGCCTACCGGGCCCCGGTATTGATGCTGGTGGTGGTGGATGGCGAGCGTGGCGACCCCGAAATCGATGCGGCCGAGCGGCTGGTGTCCGCCGGCTGCGCTGTACAGAATATGCTGCTGACGGCTACCGCACAGGGCTATGGCTCGGCACTGACCAGCGGCAAGGCCCTGAAGGCGACCAGTCTGCGCGCGCTGTTTCAGCTGGCGGCTTCGGAGCAGGCCCTGTGCTTCATCAGCATCGGCACCGTGCTGTCGCGCAAAGCGGCGCGTGCGCGGCCCCTGGCGAGCGCCTACGTCAGCACACTGGACCCGAACCGGGGCGTGGTGCCCGGGTTCTGACGCCGGTCAACTTCTTTCATTGCGAGATTTTCCATGGACATTTCCAGCTTCGACGATCTGCTGCAGGCCGCGCGCCTGCAGCCCGAACCCCAGCGCCTGTTGTTTGTGTTTGCGGCGGTTGAATTGCCCGACGACGCCACCCCCGCCCAGCGCGCGCGCTTTGAAGCCGGGCAGGGCGGCGCCCTGGTGCCATTGATGTGTGTGGACAAGACACCGCAAGAGCTGCCCTCGTTTGCCGCGCTGGTGGACGAGGCGCGCCAGTTCACGGCCCCCGGCCACGACTGGGCGATGGTGTTCGCAGCGGCGCTGTCGGGCACCTTGAACCAGGCCCCCAGCAGCGCCGATGCCGAGGCGCCCCTGCAGCGCATGGTCGATGCCATCAAGGGCGGCGCGCATGGCGCCTACATTCCGTTTGACCGGCAGGGGCAGCCGGTGCGCTTCGGGTAGCCGTGGCCATGGCGACATCCTCGTCGGCCTTGCCCGGTTTCAATGCGCCCTCCGTGGGGTTCGAGCAGCCCTTTGCCATGCTGGAGGCCTGCCACGAGCGCGTGCAGCGCACGCTGGCGCTGCTGCAGCGGCTGCGCGCCCATGTGCCCGAACATGGGGCGGATATACCCGCCCAGCAGGCCGCGCGCGACGTGCTGCGCTACTTCGACATCGCGGCGCCGCTGCACCATGAAGACGAAGAGCTGCACGTGTTTCCCCTGCTGCTGGCGCAAGGCAGCCCCGACGTGGCGGCGCTGGTGCGGCGCCTGCAGCACGACCACTGCTGCATGGCCGCCGACTGGGCTGCCGCACGCCTTGCGCTGCAGGCCCTGGTCGATGGCCGGCAGGCCGGATTCAGCGAGGCCGATGGCGTGGCGTTCGACCACTTCATCGGCCGCTACGACCGCCATATTGCGGATGAAGAAACCCTGGCCTACCCCGCGGCGCAGGCCCTGCTGGCCGCACCGGCCCTGGAGGCCATGGGCAACGAGATGGCGGCCCGGCGCAGAGTGCCAGCGCCCGGGCATTGATACTTTAAAAATAATAGCTGCTTGCGCTTGATGGATCATCGCGTGGGCCTGATTTGACCATCCATGTCCTCGCAAAGGGCGACGCCCGCCATGCCCCAAGGCATGGGCAGGCGAGACGCTGGCAAGGCTGTGGCCGCAGGATACTGGCAGGCTGGTATGCGTAGGCACCTGCTTTTTATCGCCCGTGTAGCAACGACCCTGGCCCTGGCCTGGGCCGCAGCCGCCGCCTGCGTGGCGCTGCACACCCCGCTGCCCTGGATGATCGGCCCGCTCCTGGTCATCTCGCTGCTGTCCATGGGCGGTGCGCCCACCGAAAGCTGGGCGCCGCTGCGCAACACCGGGCAATGGGCCATCGGCGCTGCGCTGGGTCTTTATTTCACGCCGCAAGTGGTGGCACTGGTGGCCAGCCTGTGGTGGGCCATTGTGCTCGGCATCGTGTGGGCGCTGCTGCTGGGCTGGCTGTTTGGCGCCTGGCTGTACCGGCTGCATGCGCCGCGCATGCATGGCGTGCCGGCGTCGATGCTGCGGGCCACCAGCTATTTTTCGGGGGCCATCGGCGCGGCCTCCGAGATGACGCTGCTGGCCGAGCGCGAAAACGCCCGCACCGACCTCGTGGCCGCCAGCCACAGCCTGCGCCTGCTGATCGTCACCGTGACGATTCCGTTTGCGCTGCAGTGGAGCGGTCTGCAGGGCCTCGACATCCTGCCGCCCACCGTGCGCCTGGTGAGCTGGCCCGGCCTGGCGCTGCTGGCGTTACTTACCGGGGCCGGTGCGCTGGCCATGGAGCGGCTGGGCCGCGCCAACCCCTGGTTCATGGGTGCGCTGGTGGTGTCGATGGGGTTGGCCATGGCGGGCCTGACACTGTCGGCCGTGCCCCAGTGGCTGGTCAACGCAGCGCAGTTGGTGATCGGCGTGAGCCTGGGCGTGCGCTTTCGGGCCGATTTTCTGCGCACCGCCCCGCGCTGGCTGGTATCGGTGGTGCTGGGCACGCTGGTGCTGATGGGGGTGTGCGCGCTGTTCGCCGGGGCGCTGGCCTGGGCCACCGGACTGCCCTGGGTGACCCTGCTGCTGGGCACCTCGCCCGGCGGCATCACCGAAATGGCCATCACCGCCAAGGTGCTGCAGCTCGGTGTGCCGGTGGTGACGGCGTTTCAGGTGTGCCGCCTGATCGCGGTGCTGATGCTGGTGGAGCCCCTGTACCGGCGGATCTACCCGCCAGAGGGGCGAAAACGATGACCGGCCAGTAAAACTGGCGCGCCCCAAGGCCGGGGACGCCAATCAAGGGCCGCTCCGCAGCGAGAGCGCCATCCCCCTGCCCGCGAAGCGAACGCGGAGGGGACGAACCCCTCAGGGGGTGCCCCTGTCAGTGCACGACGACCGGGTTCTGCGCCAGACCGGCGTAGCGGTCCAGGGCGTCTTCCACCTCCTCCTGGGTCGGGGTGTCGCGTTGCCAGGCCAGGATTTGCTGCTGGAACATTTCGGCCCAGGATCCGTCCAGATACACCTCCTTGCCCGATCGCTTGTCCACAATTTCAAAGCCGTGGCGGGCCAGTTGGGGCTTTGGCGGTGCAGTGTCGTTCAGTGGGCCCTCTTTTTGCTCCACGGCGTCGGGCAGCATGTGGACCACCACAAAGGAGTCAGAGTCGTAGAGCATGTGCATGGCGTTCCCCCAGTCGATATAGGAATCAGATGACAGCGGGCGGTCAGAGTTCAAGTCCCAAGGCTCCCGGTACCTGATGCTTTGCAGTATTTCACGAAAAACGGCCTGCGTCGGGTTTGTGGGGATGAATTGCCACCGGGGCACCGGCAAGCAACACCTGGGAACACCTGGGCGATCAGGGCGGGCCGCTGTTGCGCAGGCGCAGGTCGGCAAAGTCGCCATTGGCCTGGGTCAGGCGGATGCGCACGGGCATGTAGCCCAGGTCGGGGGCCAGCCACAGTTCGGCCTTCTGGTCGTAATCGCGGCGCGGCAGGCGCTGCAGCTTCCAGGCCAGCAGGGGGCCGGCGGGCAGGTCCAGCGTTTCCTGCCCCTCGATCGAGAAGGTCCACCGGTCGGCGCTGCGGGCACTGGCGGTGGTCAGGGTGACCTGGGTGCCCGGCACGAACCGCCCCGGGTCGGCTGCCAGCATGGCACCGAGCTGGATGAACACGCTCAGGCGGTCTTGCGCGCCGGGCCCCACGGCCGCCTGCGGGGTGTTGGCGCTGAAGGTGATGCGGCCCTGGGCATGGTCAAAATGGGCAGCCTGTTCGCTGCGCGAGCGGTCGGCAAAGCGCTCGGGCTGCAGCCCCTGCGCGGTGATCTGACCCACACTGCCCTGGGAGCGGGTGCCCAGCAGAAAGGCGCTGATCTCCTGGCGGGCTTCGTAGCGGCTGCCGTCGTGCTGCCAGAACAGCTCGGCGCTGGCGCTGTAGTTGAATTTTTTGGCCTGCCCGCTGACATCAAAGGCCAGGCGCACCGGCGCGGGCAGGCGCACGGCGAAGCTGGTGGCGTCGGCCGCCGGGCCTGTGGCGCTGCCGGGAGGGCTGATGTCCACGCCGGCGCCCAGGGGATTGTCGGGGACCGTGGGCGATGGAATGGCCGGCGTGCTGGCGTCGGGCGCAGGGGCGGTGGCCACGGCATCGGCATCGGCATCGGGCATTTCGGATGTCGGCGTGCCCGCGGTGTCTACCACCGCGTCGGGCGGTGGGACTTCGCCGGGGTTGTCGGGCGGCGCCGAAGGCGTGGGGGGGAGCTCGGTGGCTGCCTTCGCTGCGTGCTGCGTCGCCGGGGGGGCGGCGGGTTTCTTGCGCACCGCCGCGGGGCGGGCAGGCGCGGGAGGTGCAGGCGGTGCGGTGGGCGCCGCGGCCGGCGGCGTGGGGGCAATGCTGCGTGTGCTGAAAACCTGTGCGGCGGGGGGGAGGGACGGGCTGCTGTCCCAGGCCATGGGCATGCCCTGCAGCACCAGCCAGTGCAGCGCCAGCACCAGGGCGGTCAATACAAGGAGTGGCCGGCGTGGCATGGCGGGGTTCCTGCAGGCGTCAGGCGCGGACCGCGCCCAGGTGGTGCGGCAGCCGGGTGGCCTGGCTCCGCGCTTCCTGCAGCAGAAAGCCGACCTCCACGGACGGGGTGCCGGCACGTTCTTCTTTATTCATTCCCACCAAAAATTTGCGAATTTTGTTCAGTTGAATCCATGGAACCCCGCGTAATCTTGTGGGGTTTGCGCCATTTCCGCCATTTCTGTTGAGACGAAGGTTCTGTTCCCCATGAAACTTGCCACCTACAAAGACGGCTCGCGCGACGGCCAACTGGTCGTCGTCTCCCGCGACCTGGGCACGGCCCATTATGCGACCGGCATTGCCAGCAAGCTGCAGCAGGTGCTGGACGACTGGGGCTTCCTGTCGCCCCAGCTGCAGGACCTGTACGACCAGCTCAACAACGGCCGCGCGCGCCACGCCTTCCCCTTTGACCCCGCCCGGTGCATGGCCCCGCTGCCGCGTGCCTACCAGTGGGCTGACGGTTCGGCCTACATCAACCACGTTGAACTGGTTCGAAAAGCCCGCAACTCCGAGGTTCCAGAGAGCTTCTACACCGATCCGCTGATGTACCAGGGCGGCAGCGATGATTTCATTGGACCCTGCGACGACGTGGTGGTGCCCAGCGAGGCCATGGGCATCGATTTCGAGGCCGAGATCGCCGTCATCACCGGCGACGTGAAGATGGGCACCAACGCCAACCAGGCGCTGGACGGCATTCGCCTGGTGATGATTGCCAACGACGTGAGCCTGCGCAACCTGATTCCGGCCGAGCTGGCCAAGGGTTTTGGCTTCTTCCAAGCGAAGCCCGCCACCGCCTTCGGTCCCGTGGCCGTGACGCTGGACGAACTGGGCGATGCCTGGGACCACGGTCGCCTGCACCTGACCGTGCAGTCCACCTGGAATGGCCGCAAGGTCGGCATGTGCGACGCCGGCCCCGAGATGACCTTCCACTTCGGCCAACTCATCGCGCACATCGCCAAGACGCGCAATGTGCGGGCGGGCTCCATCGTGGGCAGCGGCACCGTCAGCAACCAGGGCGTGGAGCAAGACGGCCGCACCGAATGGCCCAAGGGCTACAGCTGCATCGCCGAAAAGCGCTGCATCGAGACCATCCAGGACGGCAAGCCTTCCACCGAGTTCATGAAGTTTGGCGACACTATCCGCATCGAGGTCAAGGGCAAGGACGGCGCCAGCATCTTCGGTGCCATCGACCAGGCGATTGCATCGCCTGAGGGGGGATGAGTGGTGGCGTCATTTTTCAGAACCTGACTTTTGGCCCATGCGGCAGGGCAGACCGGTGGGCGCAAGGGTTTTGTCCGGGGCGACAGGGGTGCAGGCGGCTTCGCGCGGACAATGGGCAGTCCGTCCACCGGGCTTGCTGGCCTGGCGGTTTTTTCCCATCACTGCCCTGCGTTCCTGCCGCCTGCCGGGCCATCCGGTGCGGCAAGGGGCACGGTGGTGCGCCAACCCCCCCCATTGCCATGCTGAATTTCGACTTCCACAACCCCACCCACATCGTTTTCGGCCAGGGCCGCATCGCCGACCTGGCGAAGCTGGTGCCCGCAGCGGCCAAGGTGCTGATCCTGGTGGGCGGCGCCAGTGCCGAAAAGACCGGCACGCTGGCCGAAGTGCGCGCCGCGCTGGGCGAACGGCAGCACGCCACCTTCCGCGGCATCGAACCCAACCCGAGCTTCGAAACTTCGATGCAGGCCGTCGAGCAGACCCGCGCCGGCGGGTTCGACTTTCTGCTGGCCGTGGGGGGTGGTTCGGTGATCGATGCCACCAAGTTCATCGCCGCTGCCGTGCACTTTGAGGGCGATGCCTGGGCCATCCTCGAAAAGCGCGGCCGCAACATCACGCGGGCCGTGCCGTTTGGCGCCGTGCTCACGCTGCCCGCCACGGGCTCGGAGATGAACAACGGCGGCGTGATCACGCACCGGGGCAAGGGGGCCAAGCTGTCCTTCAGCAGCGTGCACAGCTACCCCAGGTTCTCGGTGCTCGACCCCACCAAGACCTACACGCTGCCGCCGCAGCAACTGGCCAACGGCGTGGTCGACGCTTTCGTGCACACGGTGGAGCAGTACCTGACCTATCCGGTCAACGCACCCGTGCAGGACCGCTTTGCCGAGGGCATTTTGCAGACGCTGATCGAGATCGGCCCGCGCTTGCTGACCGCACCCGAGCCTGTGTACGACGACCGCGCCAACCTCATGTGGGCCGCCACCATGGCGCTCAATGGCCTGATCGGCGCCGGCGTGCCGCAGGACTGGGCCACGCACATGATCGGGCACGAACTCACCGCGCTGCACGGCATCGACCATGCCCGCACGCTGGCGATTGTGCTGCCCGCGCTGCTGAATGAGCGCCGTGGCCCGAAGCGCGCCAAGCTGCTGCAGTATGGCGAGCGCGTGTGGGGCATCGCCAGCGGCACGGATGACGAGCGCATCACCGCCGCCATCGAGCGCACGCGCGCCTTCTTTGAAAGCATGGGCATCGCCACGCGCCTGTCGGGCTATGGCCTGGGCGCGGAGGTGGTGGACACCGTGGTGGCCCAGCTCGAAGCGCATGGCATGGTGCAGCTGGGCGAGCAGCGCGAGATCACGCCCGCCGTGAGCCGCCGCATCCTTGCAGCCGCGCTGTAACCGGACGGGGGGGCTGGATATTGACCTTTTGAACGGGGCTGGTTTTGGCGGGTGATTTACAGTGAGCGCCTATCCTGCGGGAGAGAGGGGCGCGATCCGCCTCCGCCGAAGGCGCAAACTCCCATCATCGCTCAGGCAAACCGGACCGCAGGAGACCATCGCCGACTGGAGAGAGGCCGCCGCCCTGCGCAACGCAGGCGGGGGCCCACCGAAGGGGCAGGCTGCCCAGGCAGCCGAAACTCTCAGGTAAAAGGACAGGGGGAGCGGCGCCGCAGGCCCGTCATGGCACGGGTCCTGCCCTAGCCAGAGTTCCCCCTGATGCACCCATCGTCGCCTGTTGCCGCACCTGCCCCTTCGCCCAAAAAGCACCCGATCCTGAAGTTTCTCGCGGGTTTTTTCCTGGGGCTGACCGTGGCAGGCAGCGCGGGCGGGGCCTATGTGCTGCACATGGTGTGGCAGCAGCTGCCAGAGGTGGACCACCTGGCCGACTACGATCCCATGCTGCCGATGCGCATCTATGCCAGGGACGGCACGCTGCTGGCGGAATATGGCGAGGAGCGCCGGGAATTCGTGCCGATAGGACAGATCCCGCTGCAGGTGCGCCAGGCGCTGCTGGCCATCGAAGATGCCCGCTTTTATGAGCATGGCGCGGTGGACTTCACCGG
>JANJSZ010000221.1 GCA_024711405.1 Acidovorax sp. | reverse complement strand
ACCAGCAGACAGCAGGCATGCTGCTGCCGCGCCGCGCAGACCAGCAGGCCGCTTCCACCGAAAAGATCGACAAAAAGGAACTGCAGCCAGGCGACCTGGTGTTTTTCAACACCATGCGCCGCGCCTTCAGCCACGTGGGTATCTATGTGGGCGACGGCAAGTTCATCCACTCGCCCCGCACCGGCAGTGAAGTGCGGATCGAAGACATGCGCCAGTCCTACTGGCAGCGCCGTTTCGACGGGGCCCGCCGGGTCACCGCGGAAGCCAAAGCCCAGCCCTGAGCGTTGCGGCGCTGCAAGCCTGCGGCGCTCATCCCTGGTCAGGGTTTGATCACAGTGATCGTTTCAGTGCTTCGAATGGGTCCACCCGTGATATTGACAGGTCCCTTGTCGGGGTTGCTGCGCATGGCACGGGCGTCGGCCATGTCCTGCTGGTAACGCGACCGTGCCTCGGCTTCACAACCCTTGCGTTCCTTGCCTTGGGGCATGGCCTTGCATTCCTCCAGACTGATCTTCAACCCGCCACCGGCTTCGCGGATGGCCGACTGGTAGCGCTGCTGGGCCGTGGTGTCGGGCACAGCACCCCGCATCAGCGATGCCTCTGCGCCACCCTGCGCAAAGGCCGATACCGACATAGTGCCTGCAACCACCCAGGCCGCCGCGGCCAACAGGCCAGATGCCGAATAGTTCTTCATACGATTTCCTTTCGAGTTCATCTGAACGAAGAGGTCAATTTAGAAGCGGGGCACAGACGCCGCCATAGGCTGGCTCCCAGGCAAGGCGCAAGTACCGAGCGCGCCCGGGTGTCGGACAACGCCCACACGCGTGGGCCTTGCCTGCCCTGGACGCTTCTCGCCATGGCGCCAACACAAGGCCCTGTCTGACACACGCACCAGGGTCATTTGGCTTACATTGGCACCCATCTTTGCTACCAGGTGCCTCCATGCTTTCAATCCTCGGAACCCTCATTATCGGACTCGTCGTTGGCTTCATCGCGCGGGCGGTCAAGCCGGGCGACGACAAGCTCGGCTGGATCATGACCGCCTTGCTGGGCGTGGCCGGCTCGTTTCTCGCCAGTTACGTGGGGACGGCCATGGGCTGGTACCAGCAAGGCGCCGCTGCAGGCTGGATTGCCTCGGTGGTGGGCGCGGTGGTGTTGCTGGTGATCTACGGGCTGGTCAAAGGCAAGACCTGATTGCAGGCAGGCCCATGGCAAGCGCCCGGCAAATGGCCGCAGGCAACCCCGAACTGGCAGCGGCCGTACAGCGCAGCCGCCGCCTGCTGCACCGCCGCGCCCTGGTGGCAGCGGCGGCCAGCACGGTGCCGGTGCCAGGGCTGGACTGGGCGGTGGATGCCGCCCTGCTCTCGCGGCTGCTGCCGCAAATCAATGCCCAGTTTGGGCTCACGCCTGCGCAACTCGACCAACTCGACCCGCACAAACGCGAGCAGGTGCAAAAAGCGGTGACCCTGGTCGGGTCCGTGCTGATCGGCAAATTCATCACCAAGGAACTGGTGCTGCGCGCCGCCCGCGCGGTGGGACTGCGCCTCACGACAAAGCAGCTGGCCAAGTATGTGCCGCTGGCAGGCCAGGCGGTGGCCGCCGCCGTGGGCTACACCACCTTGCGCTACCTGGGGGAGCAGCACCTGCGCGATTGCGTGCAGGTGGTGCAACAGGCCCAGTTGAGGTTGCCGGCACCGCGCTGATTGCGCCTGAAAAAGTAGCTGCTTGCGCAGCTGCAATAAAGGTAAACAGCGGTTTTCATCCTATTTCTCAACCCCATCCGGGCGTGCACCACGCGCGCCACGCCACCAGCCAGCGCCCCTTTTGCTGTAGCCGCCCTCTTCCAAGGCAAAATTGCGGCCCATGGCTTCCGCTGGCGACAAGGCCCCTTCCTCCAAGCGCCCAACCCCTGCGTTGCGTGAGCAGGGGGTGGCAATGTGGCTGGAGGCCCTGCGCAGCCACGCCGATCCGGCAGCGCTGCAGCGGCTCCCGCCGCTGGCCGATGCGGACGCGGCCCGCGTCATGGCCTTGCTCCGCCAGGACGGCGCCGCCTTGCCCCCGGCCCGCCCCGCCGAGCCAGCGCAGACAGCCGCGGCAGAGCCGGGCCAGTTTCGCCCCCGGCTGACGCTGCAGACCCTGGGCCGGGGCGACGGCCTGCTGGGCCTGCAGCCGCACGGAAAGCTCGGCCCGCGCAGCGGCAGCGTCACCCTTGCACGCATTGACTGGACCTACCGCACCCCCAGTGGTGCCGCCTGGCAGACACCCGCACCCACCACCGTGCTCAACAGCCGCCCGGCGCTGGAAGAAGCGCTTTACGACACCGGTGGCCCCGTGGTGCGCCTGCAGCGCAACTTGGCCGCCGAGGCCGATGCCATGGACCGCGTGTGGGAACTGGGCCTGATCCCCGTCGATGCGCGCAAGCTGCAGTGGCGCCACCGCGCTGCCGCAAGCAGCCTCGGCTCCGTGTGGACGCTGGCGCAGGAGGCACACTTTGGCGACTTCTGGACCGAGCAGATCCCCCCGCTGCGCGCCGAAGGCTGGAGCGTGGTGGTGCTCCCCGGCTTTGCGCACGAAAGCGTGCCCGTGCAGCGCTGGAAGCTATGGATTGCCCCCGACACCGGCGAACTGCTGGGCAAGGAGGTGGATGGTCCGCTGAGCGAACGCCAGCGCTCCGTGCAAAAGCCCATGCTGCCCGAGCGCGACGGCGCCTGGCTGCTCAGCCTGGGCATCGAGATCGATGGCGAGGCGCTGGACCTGGCCCCCCCTGCTGGCCGACCTGCTGCGCCGCGACGCCCGCTGGCTCAACGCCCGGCAGATGGCGGCCATCGACGACATCGCCATCATCTCGCTGCGCGCACCCGGCGGCAAACGCATCGACGCGCCCGCCGGGCCGCTCAAAGCCATCGTGGGGGCGATGGTGGACCTGCTGACCGACCCGACCCGCAACCAGCGCAAGGACGGTGACCCGCTGCGCCTGGGGGCGTGGGAGGCCCGCCGCATCGAAGCGCTGCGTGCCGGACTGGTGCAGGTCCACCGCGTGGGCACGGTCAATGGCTGGAACAACGACTGGCAGCTGCAGGGCGACGCGGGCCTGGCGCAGCTCGCAAAGTGCCTGCGCGCCATCAGCACGCCCCAGCCGGTGGCGGCGCCGCAGGGCCTGCAGGTGCAGCTGCGCCCCTACCAGCTCGAAGGCCTGGCCTGGCTGCAGTACCTGCGCGCCCAAGGCCTGGGCGGCATCCTGGCCGACGACATGGGCCTGGGCAAGACCGCGCAGGCCCTGGCCCATGTGCTGACCGAAAAGGTAGCTGGGCGCCTTACCCGCCCGGCGCTGGTCGTGCTGCCCACCTCGCTGCTCTTCAACTGGCAGGCCGAGGCCGCGCGCATGGCGCCGGGCCTGCGGGTGCTGGCCCTGCATGGCGCAGACCGTGGCAAACGCTACCTGCACATCGCCGACCACGACCTGGTGCTGACCACCTACCCGCTGCTGTGGCGCGATGTGGACGCCCTGGCCGAGCAGCCGTTTCACCTGCTGATTCTGGACGAGGCGCAGATGGTGAAAAACGCCGGCAGCCGCAGCGCCCGCGCCCTGCGCCAACTGCAGGCGCCGCACCTGCTGTGCCTGACGGGCACGCCGCTCGAAAACCACCTGGGCGAGCTGTGGGCCCAGTTCGACTTCCTGATGCCGGGTTTTCTGGGCGATGTGCGCAGCTTCACCGCCCGCTGGCGTAAACCCATCGAGGAAAACGGCGAAACCCTGCGCGCCCAGCTGCTGGCACAGCGCGTGCGACCTTTCATCCTGCGCCGCCGCAAGCAGGACGTGGCCACCGAACTGCCCCCGCGCACCGAGACCGTGCTGCGCGTGCAGCTGCAAGGCCAGCAGCGCGAGCTGTACGAGGCCGTACGCACCACGGCCGACCAGCAGGTGCGCCGCGTACTGGAGCGACAGCGCTTCGAAGGCGCGCAGATCACCATTCTGGACGCCTTGCTCAAGCTGCGCCAGGTCTGCTGCGATCCCCACCTGGTGAAGGGAGCGAAAGTCCACCCCGGCACCGAACGCGCCAAGCTGGAGCTGCTGGCCGACCTGCTGCCCGCCCTGGTCGATGAAGGGCGCCGCGTGCTGGTGTTCTCGCAGTTCACCGCAATGCTGGCGCTGGCGGCCGAGTTGCTCGACACCCTGGCCCTGCCCCACCTCACCCTCACCGGCCAGACACCGCCACGCCAGCGGGGCGCGGTCGTCAAGCGCTTTCAGGCGCAGGACGATACCAGCGCCCCCATCCTGCTTGCCAGCCTCAAGGCCGGCGGCGTGGGCCTGAACCTCACTGCGGCGGATACCGTGATCCACCTCGACCCCTGGTGGAACCCCGCCGTGGCAGAACAGGCCACCGCCCGCGCCCACCGCATCGGGCAAAACCAGCCCGTGTTCGTTTACCAGCTGGTGGTGCAAGGCAGCATCGAAGAACGCATGCTGGAACTGCAGGCCCGCAAGGCGGCGCTGGCCCAGGGTGTGCTGGGCCACGACGCCGAGGGTGCGGTCAAATTCAGCGAAGCCGACCTGCACGCCCTGCTGGCCCCGTTGACCGAGCCCGCCAACAACCCGCTGGGCATACCGGGCGAAGACACGCAGCGCTGGGGCGGCACGGGCCAACGGCGGCCCCGGCCCATGCAGCCCCAGGATTTGAATGATCTTGGCCCCTAGCGCACGATGGACAAGCGCCAATAGCTATCAAATAGGAAGCAAATGGAACACCCGGCACACCACCCGCACAAAAGCCAGCCCGCCATCGCGTTTGCCACAATGGCGCCATGACCGCACCGCCCACCGCTCCAGCCCGCTCCCTGCGCTACTGGCTGATGAAATCCGAGCCCGACGAATGCTCCATCGACGACGCCCTGGCCGCGCCCCATGCCACCGTGCCGTGGACCGGCGTGCGCAACTACCAGGCCCGCAACTTCATGCGCGACGGGATGCAGGTGGGTGACGGCGTGCTGTTCTACCACTCCAGTTGCCCCGAGCCCGGCATCGCCGGCATTGCGCGCGTAGCCAGCGGCACGCGGCCTGACCCCACGCAGTTCGACCCGGCATCGCCGTATTACGACCCCAAATCCTTGGCGGACAAGCCCCGCTGGCTGCTACTGGACGTGCAGGCACTGCGCAAGACGCGCCTCGTCAGCCTGGCGGATCTGCGCGGCGCGCCGGTGCTGGCAGGCATGCGCGTGCTGCAAAAAGGCAGCCGCCTGTCCATCACGCCGGTGGAGCCCGAAGAGTGGCGCGAGATTACCGAACGGTTGCTGGCCTGACGCAGCCCGGCGATACCCGCACACCGCGCCCGCAGGTCAAGTGGGCGGCTGTGGAGGCGGTGCGGTGGAGCCCGCCAGCTCCGGCAGCGTGTACACCAGCACTTTCAGCGCCCTGTCCTCGTCCACATCCGCAAACACCGCCGGGTTGGCCACGCGTTCCACCAACACCAGCTCTGGCGCCAGCGCACGCATCTGATCGCGCAAGAAATCCACCCCCAACTCGGGCGCGTTCAGGCACAGCAGCACGTGGCCGCCCGGCGCCAGCAGGTCGGGCAGGCGGCGCATCAGGCGGGCGTAGTCCTTGGTGGCCACGAAGCTGCCCTTCTGGTAGCTGGGCGGGTCCACGATCACCAGGCCATAGGGTCCGCTGCGGGTGATCTTGCCCCAGCTGCTGAAAATGTCGTGCGCCAGAAAGCTCGCGCCCGTGCTGATGCCGTTGAGCTGGTGGTTCTGCTGCCCGATGGCGATGGCGCCGTGACCCATGTCCACGTTGACCACATTCTTGGCCCCCGCCTGCAATGCCACCACCGAAAACGCGCAGGTGTAGGCAAACAGGTTGAGCACCTTGAGGCCATAGCGGTCGGCGCTGCGCGCGGCGGCGTAGTCGCGCACCCAGCGGCGGCCCTCGGCCATGTCGAGAAACAGGCCGTGGTTCTGGCCGCGCAGCACATGCACCTTGAATTGGCTGCCCTGCTCGGTCACGGCATGCGGCTCTGGCACGCCGCCGGCCATCAACCGCGTTTCGGTGCGGCCCTGGGTGCGCAGCGCCTCATTGCGGCACTGGAACACCCAGTTCAGCGGCAGACCGGGCGCCAGCACCTCCCAGCGCCGGGCCAGCGCAGTGCCGATGGCAAGCAGCTGCGCCTCGGTCTCATCGCCCGCCGGCAAGAAACTGGTGAGCACGAACACGGGCGGATAGGCATCCAGCGTCCACTGCTCGCAGCCGGGGTGCATGCCACCCCGGCCATGGAAGATGCGCTGGGCGTCGGTGGGGAGCTGCATCTGGGCGATGGCGTCGAGCAGGGCTTGCATGGGGTCCAATGGGCGCGTGGTTCCACGCGGAAAAGGGAGCGGAGAGCGGAGTGGCCGCGTGATGCGGACAAGCCCCATCCGCGCTCAGAAATCTCTTGAACTGTCAGAAGCGCTGTATTTTCAACCGCTTGTAGCTGCTATTTTAATAGCGCCTCAAAGCAGCCTGGTAACAGCAACCGTTTCCGCAGTCAGGACCGGGGAGGGGTGCTTTCCCCCGTGGCTGGCGCTACCGGTTCCGCGTCAGCCCCCAGGCCCCACTGGTCCCAGTCGTCTCCAAACAGCTCCGCAGGGTGCTGCGTGCGGTCCGAGCCGTTACCGCAGCGCATGTCCTTGGCGGGGCAGTACAGGTCGCAGCCCCAGCACACCCGCTCGGGGTGGGCGGGGGCCTTGGGGAACTTCTTGACTGCCATGGCATTTCTCCAGAATCTGTTACCGGGCTCCTGCCGTAATGCGCGTTACTTGCGCGCTGGTGGCACGTCGGTGCAACTGCCGTGCGCAATCTCCGCCGCCATGCCGATGCTTTCGCCCAGCGTGGGGTGTGGATGGATGGTCTTGCCGATGTCCACCGCGTCGGCACCCATTTCGATGGCCAGCGCGATCTCGCCGATCATGTCGCCC
>JANJSZ010000073.1 GCA_024711405.1 Acidovorax sp. | reverse complement strand
CCACCTGCGGGTAGTGCTCGGGCAGGTACAGGCCGCCGTCGGGCGCCAGGCCTTCGAGCAGGATGTCGCAAAAATGCTTGCGTTCGGCGTGGCCGCGCGTGGAGAGGTACAGCATGGCGGTCTCGTCCTGTAAGAGGGGGGTTAGTTCAGCTCTTCCTTGCGGATGCGCGTGATGGGGGCCAGCACCGTGGGCAGCTGCTGCATCTGGGCAATGGCGTCGTTCATGGTGCCTTCGCGCGTGTCGTGCGTGAGGATGATGAGATCGGTCTGGGTGGAACCCTCGCCCCCCACCTCGTCGGCCTCCCGCTGCAGCACCGCGTCGATGCTGATGCCGGCCTCGGCCAGCAGGCCCGTGACCTTGGCCAGCACGCCGGCCTGGTCGGCCACGCGCAGGCGCAGGTAGTAGCTGGTGACCACTTCACTCATGGGCAGCACGGGCAGCTCATTCATGGCCTGGTCGAGGGTGTGGGGCTGGAAAGCCAGGTGCGGCACGCGGTTGAGCGGGTCCACGGTGTGCAGGCGGGTGATGTCCACCAGGTCGGCAATCACGGCGCTGGCCGTGGGTTCGGAGCCCGCACCCTTGCCGTAGTACAGCGTGGCGCCCACGGCGTCGCCCTGCACCACCACGGCGTTCATGGCACCCTCGACGTTGGCAATCAGGCGCTTGGCGGGCACCAGGCTGGGGTGCACGCGCAGCTCGATGCCCCCGACGGCTTTGCCGGCTGCGTCGGTTCTTTCCACGCGCTTGGTGATGCCCAGCAGCTTGATGCGGTAGCCCAGCTGCTCGGCATATCTGATGTCGGTGGCGCTGAGCTGGGTGATGCCTTCGACATAGGCCTTGTCGAACTGCACCGGGATGCCAAAGGCAATGGCACTCATGATAGTGGCCTTGTGCGCGGCGTCCACGCCTTCGATGTCGAAGGTGGGGTCGGCCTCGGCGTAGCCCAGGCGCTGCGCTTCTTTCAGCACCACGGCAAAGTCCAGGCCCTTGTCGCGCATCTCGCTCAGGATGAAGTTGGTGGTGCCGTTGATGATGCCGGCCAGCCACTGGATGCGGTTGGCCGTGAGCCCCTCGCGCAGCGCCTTGATGATGGGGATGCCCCCGGCCACGGCGGCTTCAAAGGCCACCATCACGCCCTTGGCCGACGCGGCGGCGAAGATCTCGGTGCCATGCACGGCCAGCAAGGCCTTGTTGGCGGTGACCACGTGCTTGCCGGCGGCAATCGCTTCGAGCACCAGCGCCTTGGCCACACCGTAGCCACCGATCAGCTCGATGACGATGTCGATGTCGGGGCTGGCAATGACGGCGCGCGCATCGTTCACCACCTGCACGCCCTCGCCCACCACTTTTCTGGCGCGCTCCACGTCGAGGTCGGCCACCATGGCGATCTCGATGCCCCGGCCGGCGCGGCGGCGGATTTCTTCCTGGTTGCGCTGCAGCACGTTGAAGACGCCGCTGCCGACGGTGCCAATGCCCAGCAGGCCTACTTGGATCGGTTTCATGGAAAATTTACCAGTCAAAAAGATTGCAGCGCTTTACCTATCAGCGCAAGCAGCTATCAAAAAAGAGTATCAGTTGGTGCCAGACCGCTTGCGGTACTGCTCCAGGAAGCGCGCCACGCGGCCAATGGCCTCGCGCAGGTCGTCCTCGTGCGGCAAAAACACGATGCGGAAATGGTCGGGCCAGGCCCAGTTGAAGCCCGTGCCCTGCACCAGCATGACCTTGGTTTCCTGCAGCAATTCCAGGAAGAACTGCTGGTCGTCCTTGATCGGATAAATCTCCGGATCGAGGCGCGGAAACATGTACAGGGCAGCCTGTGGCTTCACGCAGGTGACCCCCGGAATGGCGGTGATGAGCTGGTAGGCCAGGTCGCGCTGCTTGCGCAGGCGCCCGCCCTCGCCCACCAACTCGTTGATGCTCTGGTAGCCGCCCAGTGCTGTCTGCACGGCCCACTGGCCGGGCACGTTGGCACACAGGCGCATGTTCGAGAGCATGTTCAGGCCCTCGATGTAATCACGGGCGGGCTTCTTGTCGCCCGACACCACCAGCCAGCCAGCACGGTAACCGCACGAGCGATAACTTTTGGACAGCGAGTTGAAGGTGAGCGTGAGGACATCTTCGCTCAGCGATCCCAAGGCCGTGTGCTTGGCGCCGTCGTACAGCACCTTGTCGTACACCTCGTCGGCAAAGATCACCAGGCCATGCTCGCGGGCGATGGCCACAATGCCCTTGAGCAGCGCGTCGGAATACAGCGCGCCTGTGGGATTGTTGGGGTTGATGACCACAATGCCCTTGGTGCGGGGCGTGACCTTGGCGCGGATGTCATCGAGGTCGGGCATCCAGCCGTTGGCTTCATCGCACAGGTAATGCACGGGCGTGCCGCCCGACAGACTGGCCGCGGCCGTCCACAGCGGGTAGTCGGGCGAGGGCAGCAACAGTTCGTCGCCGGTGTCGAGCAACGCATTGGTGGCCATCACGATGAGTTCGCTGGCGCCGTTGCCCAGATAGATATCGTCCAGCGTGACGCCCTTGATGCCCTGCTTTTGTGTCTCGTGCATCACGGCCTTGCGCGCCGCAAAGATGCCCTTGCTGTCCGAGTAACCCGCAGAATTGGGCAGATTGCGGATCATGTCCTGCTGGATTTCCTCGGGGGCATCGAAGCCGAACACGGCCAGGTTGCCGATGTTGAGCTTGATGATCTTGTGGCCGTCCTCCTCCATCTGCCGGGCCGCGTCCATGATGGGCCCCCGGATGTCGTAGCAGACGTTGGCGAGCTTGGCGGATTTGTGGACGGTTTTCATGGGCTGACGTTGGAATGCGATGGGGGTCAGAGACCTGCCAGCGCCCCGGGCGCTTTGGCGAAACCTATAATTTGACCACAGATCGCCGGCGACCCCGAGGCCACGGCGCCCCCGCAAAGCCCCAACCCGCGGCCCGCGCCCACCCACCCCGTCCACGCATGAAATTCCAACCCGAACCTTCCACCGCGCAGACCATCCGCGCCTATGGCCCCGGCTGGATCGGTGTGGATACGGAAAAGATCACCACCAGCATCATCCTGGGCTCGGGCGGCCTGCGCATGGCTTGGCCATGCACCCGCTTTGAAGACCTGACACCCGAGCATTTCGCCCAGCTGGCCACCCTGGAGGCGGAACTGATCGTCTTTGGCAGCGGCGCACGCAACCGCTTTCCGCCACCCGCCTGGCTGCAACCGCTGATGGCCCGGCGACTGGGCCTTGAAACCATGGACACCCCCGCTGCCTGCCGTACCTACAACATTCTTGCCAGCGAAGGCCGGAACGTGGTGGCAGCGCTCATTCTGGAAGCGCCAGGGTCTTAGAGCCATCCATTTCAAGGTGTTGCCCCTGATCCCGCAGCAGTAACCTGCGCCCCACAGAGGGAGAGCTGCGGATGTGGAAAGAAGTCTTGGAGAGGTTTGAGAGCCATGCGCCGGTGAGCGTGATGACCCGGGTGGCGTTGGAGCATGCCTTGCCGGCGAGCTGGGTGGATGAAGTGTTCCAGACCAGCCGCCAACGCCAATATCCCCGCGAGTTGCTGTTCTCCAGCGTGGTGGAGCTGATGATGCTGGTGAGCCTGGGGCTGCGCCCCTCGCTGCACGCGGCGGCCAAGAAGATGGCGCAATTGCCCGTCACGCTGGCGGCGCTGTACGACAAGGTCAAGCGCACAGAACCCCAGGTGCTGCGGGCTCTGGTGCAAGGCAGCGCGGCTCGCCTGGAGCCGGTGGTTGCTGCGGTAGGCAGCCAGCCCAGCCTGCAGGGCTGGCAACTGCGCATCCTCGATGGCAACCATTTGCCAGCCAGTGACAAACGCCTGGCGCCACTGCGCTCGCACCGGGGAGCGGCCATGCCGGGCCACACGCTGGTGGTCTACGACCCCGACAGCGCCCTGGTCACGGACATCCTGGCCTGCGAGGACGCGCACGAGAGCGAGCGCGTAGGCGCGGCCACCTTGCTGCAGCAGGCCCAGCAGGGCCAGGTGTGGATTGCCGACCGCCACTTTTGCACCCGCACCCTACTGCAGGGCTGGCAACAGCGCCAAGCGGGCTTTATCGTGCGTGAGCACGCCAGGCATCCGAAGTTGGACAAGACCGGCCCCTGAAGCCAAGCCGTGCCCACAGAGACCGGGCAGGTGCGTGAGCAAGCCATTGAGCTGGCGGCCACCCAGGAGACGGTGGTCGCCCCGCCGTCCTGGCGCCGCATCGAGATCCAGTTGCAGGTGCCCACCGAAGCGGGTGACCAAAGCATTGCCTTGTGGAGCAACCTGCCGGCGAGCATCGACGCGGCCACCATTGCGCAGTTGTACCGCAAGCGCTGGCGCATCGAGGGCTTGTTCGGACGGCTCGAATCGGTGCTGCACAGCGAGATCCGGACCTTGGGCCACCCGCGTGCGGCGCTGCTGGGGTTTGCTGCAGCAGTGCTGGCGTTCAACGTGTTGGCGCTGCTCAAGCGCTGCGTGGAGCAGGCGCACTGCGAGCGAGCGCCTGGTCTGGATGTTTCGAGCTATCACCTGGGCGTGCATGTGGCCAGCGACTACCAGGGCATGCTCATTGCGCTGCCATCTGAGGTGTGGCAACCGTGGTGCGAGGCGTCAGGCGAGGAGGTTGCGCAGCATCTGCTGCGCCTGGCAGGGAAGGTCAACCCGCGCAGTGTTGCCACGGCCAAGCGCGGCCCCAAGAAGGAAAAGCCTGGGGGATACGTGGCTGGCGCTGTGGCTCGCAAGCAGCTGTCCACCGCTCGTGTCCTCAAACAGGCTGCGGGGACAACACCTTGAAAGGGATG
>JANJSZ010000212.1 GCA_024711405.1 Acidovorax sp. | reverse complement strand
CGGCGCGGGCGCTGGCAAGCGTTCGGTGGGGCTCGGAGGTGCGGGTGGCACGCGCATGGCCGTCACGGAGCGTGGGTTTCCCCGCGGAGAGGGGCAATACGACGGCAGGCTGCGTTGCCCGGCACTTGTCACGCCGTGCCGTCAGGCCCCGGCGCGGAGTCGGACGCTTGGCTGTGCAGTGCCTGCGGCCCGGATTTTTCGGGCGGCTCAAAACAGTCGCGGAACGTGAACACCACGGACGTGAAGAACATGGCCGCCATCATCATGGCCGTGCCGACCATGATGCCGCCCACCACGGCGGTGAGGCCGCCCACGGCCAGCAGGCCCGCTACCAGGCTGACCACCAGGCCGCCCAGCAGAAACACGCCCATCCATGCGAGCCCATAGACCATAAAGGCACCAAAATTACGCAGGCAGGCCACGATGCTGAAGAACAGGCTTTTCACCGGCGGCACGCCATGCCAGTGCACCAGGCCTGGCGCGTGCCAGAACAGCAAGGACAACGGCAGGTACAGCAGCATGGACAGCCACATGGCGCCCTGGAAGGCAGGCGTCTCGGCCATCTCGCGGCTGAGGGGGGCGCCGCCCAGGTACACCTGCGCGAACTGGCCGCCGTCGACCAGCGCCGAAAGGCCCATCACCCCGAGAAACCCTAGCGCATACAGCGCGCCGAGCACCAGCATGTCGCGCAGGCGCTGGCGCCCGGTGCGAAAGGCCACCAGCAGTACGGCAGGCGTGGGAAAGCGGCCCTGCACGGCCTCGGCGGCGGCCACCATCATGGCCAGCGTGGCCGAGGGCAGCAGGGCCAGCGCCACGGCGGGGCCGATCAGCGGAATCATGGTGGCCAGGGACATGGCGGCCATGGTCATGAAGAACAGGGCCGCGAGCGCCATGGGTTGCCGCCAGAACGCCCGGATACCAAGCTTGACCCATTCCAGGCCGGTGCGTGCGGGGACGATGTGGAGTTTCATGGGGAGGGGGTGACAATCAGGAGAGGGCCCGGCACCCGGGGTGGCGGGGCAGCACCGGTGAATTTAACCCAGCGCCCCCAAAGGCCTCCGGGTTGAAGGGGTTCAGGCATGCACCGGGTGCGCAATGCGGTCTTGCAGAACGCGTTCGAAATGCGTGGGGTCGTGCGGGGTGAGCATCGCTGCCTCGCGCGGCAGGTAGAAATCCCACAGCCGCGAAATCCAGAAACGCAGGGCGCCCGCCCGCAGCATGGCGGGCAGCAGCCCGCGTTCGGCTGCCGTCAGGGGGCGCTCGGCTTGGTAGGCGTCGAGCATGCGGGCGGCGCGGGTGGCGTCATGGGCGCCCTGTGCCAAGTCGATGCACCAGTCGTTCAGGCAGACGGCCAGGTCGAACAGCCAGGTGTCCACGCCCGCGAAATAAAAGTCGAAGCAGCCCGTGAGTTCTTCGCCATCGAACATCACGTTGTCGCGGAACAGGTCGGCATGCACCGGGCCGCGCGGCAGCGCCGCGTAGGCCGACGATGCGGCCACATGGTTCTGGTAGGCCAGTTCGGAGCGCAGCAAGGCCGCCTGCTGCGGGCCGATGTGGGGCAGCACCACGGGCACGGTTTCATTCCACCAGGGCAGGCCGCGCAGGTTGGGCTGGTGCCGGTCAAAATCGCGCCCCGCCAGGTGCATGCGCGCCAGCAGGGTGCCCACGGCCGCGCAGTGCACGGGCTGCGGCAGCAGCTGGCTCTTGCCGCGCAGCTTGTTCACCACGGCCGCAGGCTTGCCGCACACGGTGTGCAGGATGTCGCCGTTCTGGTCGGCTTGCGGGTCGGGCACCGGCATGCCGTGGTGGGCCAGGTGCTTCATCAGGTGCAGGTAGAACGGCAGCTGCTCGGCGGTGAGGCGTTCGAACAGCGTGAGCACGAATTCGCCCTGGTCGCTGGTGAGAAAGTAGTTGGTGTTCTCGATGCCACCCTCGATGCCGCGCAGCGCCACCAGGTCACCCAGATGCAAACGGCGCAGCAGTTCGCGCGCCTCATTCGTCGAGACTTCGGTAAAAACGGCCATCGCTCAGCGCAGATACGGGATAAAAAGAGGAAAGAGGGGGCAGCCAGCGCGCCGTGTCAGAACTTGATGACGTTCCAGACGCGCGGGGCGGTGTTGGTTTCGGCGCCGTTGCGGCTGCCGGCCCGGCTGCGCGCTCCGTCGGGGGACTGCACTTCGTATTCGGGCATGTCGCCCGTCTTGGGTTGCACGGTGATGCTCTGGGTCTGGCCGCCCACGCGCAGTTCGTCCACGCGGCTGCCCTCGTCTTCCACGCGAATGCGTTCGGTGCGCTGGTTCTTGCGGCCGTCCAGTTTCTCTGGATTTGGGAGCTGCTCGCGCTTGTCTGCATTGCCTTGAGGGGCAATCGAAGGGGTGGTCTGGGCCAGCAGGGGGCTGGTGGTCAGGCCCAGCAGCAAAAAGAGGTGAACAGCGCGCATGGCGCCATTGTAGGCGGGGCGTGCCGGCAAGGCAGCGCCCCGCCCGGTGCCGCCCAGCGGGGATGGTTCTTTTTGTTTTCGCACGGCTGCCAACCCGTGGCAAGCGCGCCGGAGTGTTGCCGGAAAACCGCTCAGGGATGTTGGGGACAGGTGCCGGCCTCGCACGGCACGGTACGCTGGCCGATGAAGGTGCGGAAGTTCTTGCCCAGCTGCCCCATCTGCTCGCAGACATCGCCCCGGGCGTCAAAGGCGAAGCCCTGGGCGCCGCTGGCGTTGAGCAGTTCCACCCGCTTCAGGGCCAGTTGGGCGAACTGCTCCGGGTTGTGCCATTGCTCGGCGCAGATGTTGTGGAAGACGAAGGTCGCGTACACCAGTTCGGTGACGGCCGGCTTGTCCATTTGCAGCCGCAGCACGCCGTTGTCCAGTTGCACCGTCTTGAGCGCGTTCCCGCGCAGTGCCTTTTGCAGCGGCACCGGAACGTTCTTGAATTCCGTGTCCGCCATTGCCAGCGTGCACGCCGCGCCGACCAGCAACGCCAGCAGTTTTTTCATGGGTTGACCTTTTTCAGTGAAGACGCCGCCGCAGCCTTGCGGCACGGCGCCGTGCCTGGGAAGGGGGCTATTTTGCCGGTTTTCATGCCCTGCGCCGAGGGCCGGTGCATGCCGGTGCGCGTGGGCGACCGCTGGCAGCGGCTTGCTGTGACAATCGCCGCATGAGCGACAAAAAGACCCTGCTGCTGGTGGATGGCTCCAGCTATCTCTACCGCGCCTTCCATGCCATGCCCGACCTGCGCGCAGTGCCGGGCGACCCGGCCAGCCCCGCCACGGGCGCCATCCGCGGCATGATCAACATGATGCAGGCCCTGCGCAAGGAGGTGCATGCCGACTACGCCGCCTGCGTGTTCGACGCCAAGGGCCCGACCTTCCGCGACGCCATCTACCCCGCCTACAAGCAGCAGCGCAGCCCCATGCCGGACGATCTGCGTGCACAGATCCCGCCCATCCACGAGGTGGTGCGCCTGCTGGGCTGGACGGTGCTGGACGTGCCCGGCGTGGAGGCCGACGACGTGATCGGAACCCTGGCCGTGACGGCCGCGCGCCAGGGCATCGAGGTGATCGTGAGCAGCGGCGACAAGGACCTGGCGCAGCTGGTGAACGAACACATCACCATCATCGACACCATGAACGGCAAGCGCCGCGACCTGGCCGGCGTGGAGGCCGAATTCGGCGTGCCCGCGCGGCTGATGGTGGATTTTCAGACCCTGGTGGGCGACCAGGTGGACAACGTGCCCGGCGTGGAAAAGGTCGGTCCCAAGACGGCGGCCAAGTGGCTGCAGGAATATGGCTCGCTTGACGCCGTGGTGCAGAGCGCCGACAAGATCAAGGGCGTGGCCGGCGAGAACCTGCGCAAGGCGCTCGGCTGGTTGCCCACGGGCCGCCAGCTGCTGACCATCAAGACCGACTGCGACCTCGACGGCTGGGTCGAGGGCCTGCCCCGGCTGGATGCCATCACCATCGGCACGCCCGACACGCCCCGGCTCAAGGACTTCTACGAACAATACGGCTTCAAGGGCCTGGCGCGTGCCCTGGGGGGCGATGTGCCGGCCGCGGCCCCCGTTCCCGTGGTCGCCATGCCGGGCGAAAGTGGCGACCTGTTCGCCGACCACTCCGCCAGCCCCGTGGCCGAGGCCGCGCAGCAGCGCGCGGTGGTGTACGACACCATCCTCAACTGGACCGACTTGGACCACTGGCTGCAGCGCCTGATGAAAGCCGAGCTGGTGGCGCTGGACACCGAAACCACTTCGCTCGACGAAATGCGCGCCGAAATCGTCGGCATTTCGTTCAGTGTGCAGCCCGGCGAGGCGGCCTACATTCCGCTGGCCCATGCCGGGCCCGATGCGCCCGCGCAATTGCCGCTGGCCGAGGTGCTGGCGCGCCTCCAGCCCTGGCTGCAAGATGCCAAGCGCCACAAGCTCGGCCAGCACATCAAGTACGACCGCCATGTCTTTGCCAACCACGGCATCAAGGTGCAAGGCTATGTGCACGACACCATGCTGCAAAGCTACGTGCTCGAAGTGCACAAGCCGCACAACCTCACCAGCCTGGCCGAGCGCCACACGGGCCGTACCGGCATCAGTTACGACGACCTGTGCGGCAAGGGCGCGCACCAGATTCCGTTTGCCCAGGTGCCCGTGGACAAGGCCGCGGCCTACTCGTGCGAAGACTCCGACCAGACGCTGGACGTGCACCACGCGCTGTGGCCGCTGCTGCAGGCCGACGACAAGCTGCGCGCCATCTACGAACTGGAAATCGCCAGCAGCGAGGCGCTCTACCGTATCGAGCGCAACGGCGTGCTGATTGATGCCCCCACGCTGGCCGCGCAAAGCCACGAGCTGGGCCAGCGCATCGTGCAGTTGGAAACCGAGGCCTACGCCATCGCGGGCCAGCCCTTCAACCTCAGCAGCCCCAAGCAGCTGGGCGAAATCTTCTTCGACAAGCTGGGCATGCCCGTGGTGAAGAAAACCGCCACCGGCGCGCGCAGCACCGACGAGGAGGTGCTGGAAAAGCTCGCGGAGGACTACCCCCTGCCCGCCAAGCTGCTGGAGCACCGCAGCCTGGTCAAGCTCAAGGGCGCCTACACCGACAAGCTCGCCCAACTGGCGCTGCCACGCACCGGCCGCGTGCACACGCACTACGCGCAGGCCGTGGCCGTCACCGGCCGCCTGTCGAGCAACGACCCCAACCTGCAGAACATCCCCATCCGCACGGCCGAGGGCCGGCGCATCCGCGAAGCCTTCGTGGCCCCCACGGGCTGCGTGATCGCCAGCGCCGACTACAGCCAGATCGAGCTGCGCATCATGGCCCACCTCAGCGGCGACCACGCGCTGCTGCATGCCTTCCACGCCGGGCTGGACGTGCACCGCGCCACCGCGGCCGAGGTGTTCGGCGTGGAGGTGGGCCAGGTCACCAGCGAGCAGCGCCGCTACGCCAAGGTCATCAACTTCGGCCTGATCTACGGCATGAGCAGCTTTGGTCTCGCCAAGAACCTGGGCATCGAAACCAAGGCCGCCGCCGCCTACATCGACCGCTACTTCCAGCGCTACCCCGGCGTCAAGCAGTACATGGACGGCACCAAGGCCGCCGCCAAGTCCATGGGCTATGTCGAAACAGTGTTTGGCCGCCGCCTGTACCTGCCCGAAATCAACTCGCCCAACGGCCCGCGCCGCGCCGGCGCCGAGCGCGCGGCCATCAACGCGCCCATGCAGGGTACGGCGGCCGACCTCATCAAGATGGCCAGGGTGAAGGTGCAGCAGGTGCTGGACGCTGAAAAGCCCGCCATCAAAATGATCCTGCAGGTGCACGACGAACTCGTGTTCGAGCTGCCCGAGGGCGAGGTGGACTGGCTCAAAAGCCACATCCCGCGCCTGATGGCCGGCGTGGCCGATCTCAAGGTGCCCCTGCTGGCCGAGGTGGGCGTGGGGCCCAACTGGGACAAGGCGCATTGAGCCCCAGCGGCGCAGGCAAAGGGGTCAGGTCACGACGCAGGCAGGGGGTCAGATCACGATTTCGCACAGCGAAACTCGTGCTCTGACCCCCTGCCGGACCACAAGGCGCAGCATTACCAAGCCCCCAGACATCCAACCATTCACCATTCGTCCTGCAGATTTTTAAGAATTTTTAGCCTCCAGCGCTTATCAGAAAGCGCCACCAGCGCCCAAACCAGAAGCAGATGCAATCTCCCCCACCCACCCTGCACCCATCCACCTGGACCCCCGCCATCCGTATGGGCCTGTCCATCTCCGCCGCCACCGGCCTCTACGGCATCTCCTTCGGCGCCCTGGCCGTGGCCGCCGGCCTCACGGTATGGCAAGCCATGGCGCTGAGCCTGCTCATGTTCACCGGCGGCTCGCAGTTCGCCTTCATCGGCGTCATCGCGGGCGGCGGCGCGGGTTCTGCCGCGCTGGGCGCCGCCGCGCTGCTGGGCGTGCGCAACGCCGTCTATGGCATGCAGCTGAACGGCATGATTGCCCCCACCGGCTGGCGCAAGGCCGTGGCCGCGCAGCTCACCATCGACGAATCCGCTGCCACGGCCTCGGGTCCAACCGAACCTGCGGAGCAGCGGCGCGGCTTCTGGACGGCGGGCGTCGGCGTGTTTGTGCTCTGGAACCTGTTCACCCTGCTCGGTGCCGTGCTGGGCGACGCCCTGGGCGACCCGCGCCGCTGGGGCCTGGACGGTGCTGCCGTGGCTGCCTTTCTGGCCCTGCTGTGGCCGCGCCTGAAACAGCGCGAACCCGTGGCGCTGGCCGTGGTGTGCGGCGTGGCCACCGCCCTGGCCGTGCCGCTGCTGCCGCCCGGCCTGCCCATTTTGCTGGCCGCCGTGGTGGGTGCCGCCTGGGGCTGGTGGGTGCGCAGCCCGGATGCGCCGCCCGTCCGAGGGGAGGGCGCGCCATGACGCTCTGGACCGCCATCGTGCTGGCCTGTGCCGTCACCTACCTCACCAAACTCGCGGGCTACGCCGTGCCCGCCCGCTGGCTGCAAAACCCCCGCATGGCCCGCGTGGCGGGCGCCATCACCGTGGCCCTGCTGTCGGCGCTGACGGTGATGAACACTTTTGCTTCAGGTACCGCTTTGGTGCTGGATGCGCGGCTGGCAGCCCTGGCCGTGGCCGCGCTGGCTTTGTGGCTGCGCCTGCCGTTTTTGCTGGTGGTGGTGCTGGGGGCGGTAGCAGCGGGGGTGGTGCGGTGGCGGGGGTGAGGGAGTGCCTTGCCCCAATCGATCACCTCACCCGCCCGCTTTCATGGATCGCAGGACTGGAATAGCCGCCCTTCCACTGGACACCACAGGCTTCGGAGCACGCCAGACAGCTTTTCGGATGAGGAAGTAGGGATGCAGGGAAAGCGGATCGCAAACCGCATCGGTAAACTCATCCAGCCACGGGCCATCCAGCCACCGTTCCCACCAGCCTTCTCCTCGGAGTCCCTGCATGCCTGACACCACCCCCTACACCCCACCCGCCATCTGGCAGTGGAACAAGGAAAGCGGCGGCAAATTCGCCAGCATCAACCGCCCCATCGCCGGCGCCACGCACGACAAGGAGCTGCCGGTGGGCCGCCACCCGCTGCAGCTGTATTCGCTCGCCACGCCCAACGGCGTCAAGGTGACTGTCATGCTGGAAGAGCTGCTGGCGCTGGGCCACGGCGGTGCCGAGTACGACGCCTGGCTGGTGCCCATTCAGGAAGGCGCGCAGTTCAGCAGCGGTTTCGTCGCCGTGAACCCCAACTCGAAGATTCCGGCGCTGATGGACCGCAGCGATGGTGCCAACCCGGTGCGGGTGTTCGAGTCCGGCGCCATCCTGCTGTACCTGGCGGAAAAGTTTGGCGCCTTTGTGCCCAAGGAGACCGCCCGGCGGGCCGAGTGCCTGTCGTGGCTGTTCTGGCAGATGGGCAGTGCGCCGTTTCTGGGCGGCGGGTTCGGGCACTTTTATGCGTATGCGCCCGAGAAGTACGAGTACCCCATCAACCGCTACGCCATGGAGGTCAAGCGCCAGATGGATGTGCTCAACCAGCGCCTGGCCGCGCACGAATACCTGGCGGGCGATGCCTACACGGTGGCCGATATTGCGGCCTGGCCGTGGTATGGCGCGCTGGCCAAGGGCCAGCTTTACGAGGCGGGCGAATTTTTGCAGGTGCAGGAATACACCCATGTGGTGCGCTGGGCCGACCAGATTGCCAAGCGCCCGGCCGTGCAGCGTGGCCGCAAGGTCAACCGCACCTGGGGCGAGCCGGCCAGCCAGTTGCATGAGCGCCATGACGCCGGCGATTTCGACACCAAGACCCAGGACAAGCTGGCGCCTGCCGTTTGAACGCCCTGAAGGAGAAGTTGCCATGATCACCCTGTACGACTGCGCCACGGCGCCCAGCCCGCGCCGGGCCCGCATCCTGCTGGCCGAAAAAAGCGTTGCCCACGATACCGTGCCGGTGGACCTGCGCAGCGGCGAACAGCTGGGCGAGGCCTATCGGCGCATCAACCCGCAGTGCACGGTGCCCGCCCTGCGCACCGACGATGGTTTGCTGCTGACCGACAACGCGGCCATTGCGGCGTACCTGGAAGCGCGCTATCCCAACCCGCCGCTGCTGGGCGAGACGCCCGCGGAAAAGGCCGAGATCGCCAGCTGGAACTGGCGCGTGGAGTTCGAGGGCCTGCTGGCCATTGCCGAGGCGCTGCGCAACAGCGCTCCCGCCATGGCCAACCGGGCGCTGCCAGGCGCGGTGAACTACCCGCAAATCCCCGCGCTGGCCGAGCGCGGGCTGCTGCGCGTGGCGCAGTTCTTCACGCTGCTGAACGAACGCCTGGAGGGCCGCGACTTTGTGGCCGCCGACCGCTTCAGCGTGGCCGACATCACGGCCGTGGTGGCGGTGGACTTTGCGCGCGTCGTCAAGCAAAAGCCCGGCGAGCAGCACCCGCACCTGCTGCGCTGGCGTGCCGCCATGGCGCAGCGGACGTCGATGTCTCTTTAATCTCCTCATGAGCGCAGCCAAGACCCTGTTGATCGTTTACCACTCGCTCACGGGTGGCACGCGGCAGATGGCCGAAGCGGCGCGCGCCGGTGCCGCCGCCGAAGCGGGCTGTGAGGTGCGCCTGCTGCATGCCGCCCAGGCCGGGCCTGCCGATGTGCTGGCGGCCCAGGGCTATGTGTTTGCCACGCCCGAGAATCTGGCGGCGATGAGCGGGCAGCTCAAGGATTTTTTTGACCGCAGCTATTACGCCGTGCTCGACCAGGTCAACGGCCGTCCCTACGCCAGCCTGGTTTGTGCGGGCAGTGATGGCAGCAACGCGGCGCGCCAGATCGCGCGCATTGCCACCGGCTGGCGCCTCAAGGCCGTGGCCGAGCCGCTGACCGTGTGCACCCACGCGCAAACGCCCGAGGCCATCCTGGCGCCCAAGCAGATTGGGGAGGAAGACCTGGCGCGCTGCCGGGCGCTGGGTGAGGCGCTGGCGACGGGGCTGGTGCTGGGGGTCTTTTGATGGGCTATTGGGTTGGTAGTTGATGGCGCTTATCCAGAAAGCGCCAGAGGCCGATTTGGCCTGAATCTAGGGGGTGCCGCCTCAGCGCCACGCCGTGGCCACCAGCTGGCTGTAATGCACGCCTTTTCTTCCCAGCAATTGCTCGAACACCGCCGGGTTGCCTACGTTGTCGCTGCCCAGCATGGCCAGGGTTTCGCTGCACCAGGGTGATTGCGGCACCGCGTCGCCCAGGCGCGCGCTTAAGTGCGTCAGCGGCTCGGGCAGGCGCAGCACGGTGGCGGCGCGGTGGCCCAGTTGCTGGCGCAGGCTGGCGATGAAGTCGCCCATGGTCAGGGCCTCGGGGCCGGTGCATTCGATGGTGCCGGTCTGCTGAAGCGCCGGGCCGAGCAGCGCGACCACGGCGTCGGCCAGGTCGTGCACCGAAACGGGCTGCACGCGCGCGTCCAGCACTGGGCCGGGGAACAGCGCCACCGGCAGGCGCGCCAGGTTCATGAATAGCGCACTGCTGGCGCCGCCTTTGCCAAACACGATACTGGGCCGCAGGATGGCGGGGCGCAGTTTGTTCTGTGCTGCCAGGCCTTTCAAATGCGCCTCGGCCGCCAGCTTGGTCTGGGCATAGCGCGTGGCACTGCCTGCGATGCCCAGCGCCGAGATCTGCACCACGCGCTGCACGCCGGCCTGGGCGCAGGCGTCAAACAGGGCGATGGCGGTGTCGCGCATCACGGCGTCGATGGGGCGCTCGCGCGTGTCGCGCAGCACGCCCACGGCGTTGACCACGGCGTCGATGCCCGCCAGGCGCGGCAGCCAGGCGGCAGCCGTGGTGTCGTGGGCAAAGTCCATGGGCACCTGGCCGGGCTGCAGTGTGCGCTGGCGTGGCGACACACCGCCGCGCACGGTGTGGCCCGCGCGCTGCAGCGCCGCTTGCAGGGTGTGGCCGATGAAACCGGTGGAGCCGGTGAGAAGGATGTGCATGGTGCGACCCCCGAAAACTGCGAAGGGTTTGACAATAGACCGGTTTGCGATTTTTTGCCCGGCCATGCCCGCGCGGGGGCGCAGGCCCCATTTGCCCTGGGCCGCTGCCTGGGTTTTCGCCAATCCTCGCCTTGGCGGTGAAAAAACACCGGCATCCCTCTTGACACGGTTGCTAAGATGAAAATTGCCTTGGCCGGCGGCATGGCCGTCGCCAGGGTTTCGCAGTTCGTGGTGTACCCCGGCGCGCCGCACACGTTGCATGCCGACTACCGCGCACCAGCCGCCCCGGCCGCAGCGGGGGGGGGGCTTCTTTCGGGGTGCATCAGGCACCGGATCTTGATCAAAAAATGCCCCTGGGGCATATACAAAAAGCGCAAACAGCTATGACTTTGGCAGCAATCATTTTGGCCACCCTGGCGGCAGGTATCGGTAGCGTATGGGTGGCAGCGCTGCTCATGGGCGCAGGGCTGCGAGGCGGTGGCGGCAGCGTGGGGCCGCAGCGCCTGCTCAGCCTGGCGGCGGGCGCCTTGCTGGCAACGGCCTTCATGCACCTGCTGCCCGAGGCGTTTGAAAGCCATGTGGACGCCCACGACCTGTTCGCCACGCTGCTGGTGGGCCTGGTGTTTTTCTTTCTGCTCGACAAGGCCGAGCTGTGGCACCACGGCCACGAGCACAACCATGGGGCGCTGCCTGCCAACGGGCATGGCACGACAGGGCACGATCATGCAGTGGCCGTGCAGCAGAGGCATGACCATGACCAAGCCCATTCCCATGATCATTCCCACCACCATGGTTCCAAGGCCGGGGGCTGGGCCGTGCTCACCGGTGACAGCGTGCATTGCTTTGGCGACGGCATCCTGATTGCCTCTGCCTTCATGGCCGATATGCGGCTGGGGGTGATTGCCGCGTTTTCCGTGCTGGCCCACGAGGTGCCCCACCACATGGGTGACCTCGTGGTGCTGCGCCAGACCAGCCCCAACCGGCGCATGGCGCTGGTCAAGGTGTCGCTGGCCGGTGCCGTCACGGCGCTGGGCGGGCTGGTGGGGTATTTCCTGGTGGGGCAGCTGCACGACTGGCTGCCGTATTTTCTGGTCGTGGCGTCGAGCAGCTTTGTCTATGTGGCCCTGGCCGATCTGATTCCGCAGCTGCAAAAGCGCCTCTCGGCGCCCGAAACGCTGACCC
Organism: Acidovorax sp.; assembly: GCA_024711405.1. Lineage (GTDB taxonomy): Bacteria > Pseudomonadota > Gammaproteobacteria > Burkholderiales > Burkholderiaceae_C > Acidovorax. Next base: position 7,307 of record JANJSZ010000212.1, on the reverse strand, counting down.
AGATCGTCTGGCTACTGGTGGGCATGGGGCTGGTCATGCTGGTGAGTGGGGCGGCGCACGTCCACTGATCGCCGTCGCGTCGAGTGGGGGAGGGAGGCTCAGTGAGTTCAGGTGCCCGGCGCGCATTGCGCGTGCTGCCCTGGCGGGGCGATGCCAAGCGCTGGTAGATCGAGCAGCGCTGCGGGCTCCGTATGCAGCGGGTCATGAGTGAGGTCGGCATGGTCCACCGCATACTTCATGAGCGCCGCCTGCCCATCGATGCGCAGCTTGCGTCGCAGGTGGAGCCGGTGGGTCTCGACGGTGCGCACCGAGGTGCCCATCAATGCGGCGATTTCCTTGTTCGAGCGTCCCTCCGACACCCATTGCAGCACGCTCGCCTTGCGCGGCGTGAGCGAGCGGTTGGAGCGCGCCACGCTGCCCGCGTCGTCCAGCAACTGCTCCAGGCCCGGGCTGAAATAGCACTCCCCCCGATGCACCGTCTCGATGGCCTCAATGAGCTGTTGCGCGGGTGCATCCTTGAGCACGTAGCCGCGCGCGCCCAGCGACACCGCGCGGCGCACGTACTCGGCATCGTCGTGCATGGACAGCACCAGCACGCGCACAAGCGGGAACTGTTCGCGAAACAGGGCCGCGAGGTGGATGCCGCTGGCGGCAGGCATGCGGATGTCGGTCAGCACGATGTCGGGAGCAAGGGCATGCGCCAGCGGCAGCGATTCGCCCACGCTGGCGGCTTCGCCGGCAACGCAGATGCGCCCGGTGGCCTCCAGCCGCATGCGCACGCCGTCGCGCACCAGAGGGTGATCATCCACGAGAAGAATGCGGATCGGAAGGGTCATGCGGCCATCTGCGAAGCGTCGAAATCGTCGGTGGGTGTGGACGCGGATGCAGGCGCGGTGCGGCCCTGCGCGGCGAGGTCGAGCACGGCCACGATGCGGGTGCCGCTCGGGTCCGAGGCAATGGAAAACTCGCCGCCCAGGCCTTCGATGCGCTCGCGCATGTTGCGCAGGCCGATGCCGCCCTGGCCGTCGCGTTGCACGCGCCGCACGTCAAAGCCACGGCCATCGTCGCGCACCTGCAGCATCACGCGCCGGCGCTGGAATTGCAGCACCACCTCCACCCGGGCAGCTTGCGCATGGATTTGCGCATTCATGACGGCCTCCTGCACCACGCGAAACAGCGCCGTGCTGTGGCTGGTAGGCAATGACAGGGCTTGCCCGTGCGATGCGAAGCGCATGTCGAACATGCCCTGGCTTTGCACCTGCTGGCTCATGAGCGCGAGCGCAGGGGCCAGGCCCAGGTCGTCGAGCAAGGCCGGGCGCAGGGCGTGCGACACGCGCCGGATCTCGAGCAGTGCATGGTTGAGCCGCTCCAGCCCCTGGTCCAGCATGCGGCGCGGGGCTGGCGGATCCTGTGTGCCTGGCGTGGGCAGCTGCGATTGGGCCGTTTCCAACATGAATTTGGACGACACCAGCACCTGCACCACACCGTCGTGCAGCTCGCGCGCCACGCGCACGCGCTCTTCTTCCTGCGAATGCACCACCCGCTGGGCCAGCCGGCGCAGCTTGGCGCTGGAGACGCGGTGGTCGCTCAGGTTCAGCGCCAGCCCGGCCACGCCGATCAGCACGATGCACAGGGCCGCGATGCCGTAGATGCGCCAGCGCGTGCCGGCGATGTTCTCCTGGGCGCCTTCATCGATCTTGCGCAAGGCATTGTGTACATCGTCGAGGTACAGGCCCGTGCCCACGGCCCAGTCCCAGCCGGGCACCGACGCCACGTAGCCCAGCTTGGGCACCATGAGCTGGGACGAGGGTTTTTGCCAGCTGTAGCGCACCAGGCCCCCTCCATTGCGGGCCGTGTCGAGGATGAGGCGTGCGGGCAATGCGCCATTGGGGCTGTCGGGGTCGCACAGGTCCACGCCTTGCAGGCCCATCTGCCGGGCATCGAGCAGCACCTTGCCGTCCTTGTCGTAGACGAAGAAATAGCCGTCCTGCCCGAACTGCATCTGCGCCAGCATGGCCAGTGCCTGCCGCTGCTGGACCTGCAGGGCATCGCCATTGTTCACGATGCGCGCCAGCGCACTGTGGGCCAGTTGCACGTAATGCCGCAGCTCGGTTTCCTTGTTGTGCAGATAGGCCGACTCCACCAGTTCCCGCTCCTGGTGCGCCAGCTTCAGGGTCTGGTGCTGCACCGTCACCGCGACCAAGCCCAGCGCGACCACGATGGGCACCACAGACAGGAGCGTGATTTTCAGCCGGAGTTGCATGGGCAGGTGAGGAGGGGGCCCCCAACTATGGGTTGGCCTTGATTTTTGTCAATGGGATTTGTTCCCATGGCCCAACGCTTCGCAGGGACGGAATGCATTGCACACTGGATGCGCGCGGCGAAATTCCGGTGCAGGTATCGGCTGTGGTTGAACGCTTATTCACCAACGCGGGTAATGGTGGCCGATGCGGCCTGTGAAAATCCAGGATGGCATTTTTTGATGGACAGTCTGCGTTTTTTGGGGCCATTCAATGAATCAATGGATTGATTGGCTGAAAGCTCTGGAGAGGGCGTGGCGGGACCGGCTTGCATGGGGCGGTCCTTTGCCCGTTGGTGGCCAGCCACCGCCTGCCGGATGGGTGCGCTACAGGCGCCGCGGCTGGCCGCCAGTAGTGACGTACTGCCTGCGTTTGCACAGGGGAGGCGGCGGCGACCAGAGAGCGTGGGCAGAGGCATCCGGTCCGTGCGATCTGGTGCGTTTGGGCGGCGGTCTGCGTAGTGTTGCGTAGGGGAAAAAGCGATTATCTTTTCGTGGACCCGCTTCCTAGAATTTCTCCGAGAAGCGACCTTGGTAGAGCACCGTGCGAAGAACCAGGTCGTCTCGAGTGCTGCGGTATTTTTGAATATCGGATTGGAGTTTGATTCCCGGTATTTAGGGTATTCGCAGGTGTTGGGTTCTTTCGGAGGAATAACCATGGATATTCGAAAAATGCGGCGTCTGGCAGCGGCCCTCGGCGGCGGCATGCTGGCGGTGGCCCTGGTGGGTTGCGCTGCGCCGGGCAAGCGCGAAGTGCTGTTCACCACGCAGATCTATCCGGCGATCGGACCCTATTCGCAGATGGTGTCGCATGGCAACACCATCTATTTTTCAGGGGTGCTGCCGCTGAACGCCGCGGGCACGGCCGTGAACGGAACCACCATCGAGGAGCAGACCCGCGCCGTGCTGGATTTCATTGGCGCCAAGCTCCGCTCGCAGGGGCTGTCCTATGAGGACGTGCTGGCCACTTCGGTCTACATGAAAGATCTCAATGAATTCGCCGCCATGAACAAGGTGTATGGCGAATATTTCCGTAGTGCGGCGCCGGCCCGCGCCACCGTGGAGGTTGCGCGCTTGCCGCGCGACGTGAAGATCGAAATCGCTGCCATCGTCGGCCGCCGCTGAACCCCCACCTCGACAGGAGTCACCGTGAAAGACAACACCTCAGTGATGGCGGCCCCCGTGGCCGCAGGCATGCCTCTTGACGGGGGGGACGATTCCCGCCGCTGGACATCCAAGCGGCGGGATTTCCTGCGCATTCTGGGCTATGGCGCCGGAGCGGCCGCCCTGGGTCCGCTGGCGGCCTGCGGCAGCAGTGGCGCCGCCACCGTGTCCGAAGCCCTGCGCGAGCAGCTTATGAAAGACGAGGCTTTCTGGACTGGCGTACAGAACATGTTCACGCTCAAGCCCGAAAAGACCTACATGAACATCGGCACCGCCGGCTCCATGCCCAAGCTGGTGCTGGACGTGTTTGATACCGAGAACCGCAAGAAGGCCGCCGATTCGGGCAATGGCTACAGCAATCTGCTCGACCTGCGCAGGCAGGTGGCGCCCGGCTTTGGCGTGGACCCCGATGAGCTGGCCTTCTCGGCCAATACATCCTCGGGCATGTGCCACGCCATCCTGGGCATCGACTGGAAGGCGGGCGACGTGGTCGTCACCACCAACCACGAGCATGGTGGTGGCGACACGCCGCTCAAGATCGCCCAGGACCGCTATGGCATCGAGGTTTCGCGCATCGCGCTGCCCGTGGGCAACCAGCAGACCGCCGCCACCTACGTGAGCCTGTTCGACGAGCGCGTGCGCGCGCTCAAGGCCGCGGGCAAGCGCGTGCGCGCCATGATGTGGTCCTCTCCCACCTACAAGACCGGCACCATGCTGCCCATTGCCGACCTCATGGAGGTGGTGAAGGCGCACGGGCTCATCAGCATCGTCGATGGCGCCCACCTGCCGGGCATGATGGCTTACAACTATGGCGAGCTGGGCATGGATTTCATGTCGGGTGCCGGCCACAAGTGGCAGTGCGGGCCGAGCTCCACGGGCATCCTGATCGTGCGCAACAAGATCCGGGCCTCGAACCCGCTGCCGCTGCCCAAGTGGTATCCGGTCCACACCAGCGCCTACCAGGCGCTCGAGCGCACGACCACCAGCAAGGAAACCTACGACGTCGCGGCGTCCGTCACCTCGTGTGGCAGCGTGCATACGCCCATGTTCCAGGCGCTGGTGCAGGCCTGCGCGCAGTGGGACAGCATTGGCCGCAAGAAGATCGAGACCTACGATCTCACGCTGGCGTCCTACCTGAAAGAGAAAATTGCCGAGCGCTGGGGGGTGGATGCGCTGTATTCACCCAAGGACGACCCCAAGCTGCTCTCGGCCCTCACCTCGTTCAATCCGTTCCAGAACAAGGACGATGTGATGAACGCGCAGAAGTCCAGCACCTTCGTGGCCCGCATGCTCAGCGATTACCCGCAGGGTTTCGTGATCCGCAGTGCGAACTTCTCCGTCATCGGCGCGGCGGCCGACCATTACGGCGTGCGCGTCTCGACGCACCTGTGGCACGACGCGCGTGACATCGACCTGCTGGTCGACGCCATGTGGGATCTGTCGCGCAAAATGTGACGCACACCGGCCGCACCTGGATGGGTTCGACTGCACCCATCCGGCGCACGCGCCAGGCGGCGCGCCCACGAGGCGTGCCGCCTGGCGCATCTGCGTTCAACCCGCCAGTTCCTCGCGCACTGCGGCCACCTGGCGCCGCGACACCATGAGCAGCTCGGCCAGCCCCTGCAGGCGCACGGCCCAGCCCTCACCCTCTTCGGGGTCGTAGTGCTTCTCCAGCGCACGCACGGCGCGGCGCGCCACCAGCGCGTTGCGGTGGATGCGCAGGTAGCGCGGGGCGAACTTGGCCTCCAGTTCGCTCAGCGAGCCATCCATGATGTAGCTGCGCGTGGCGGTGCGCACGGTCACGTATTTCTGCTCGGCCTTGAAATACAGCACCTCGGCCAGCGACAGACGCTCGGTGCGGCCCCGGTCCTGTATCAGCAGGGTTTCGCCTTCTGGCACGCCGGGCGCTGCCGCCGGTGCGGGGCTGCGGCTGTTGCGCCGGGCCTTGGCCAGGGCCTGCAGCAGGCGTTCGCGCCGCACGGGCTTGGTGAGGTAGTCCACGGCGTCGAGTTCGAACGCGCTCACGGCGTGGTCGGCGTGGGCGGTCACGAACACCACGGCCGGGGGGTGTGCCAGCGCCTGCAGGGCGTGGGCCAGGCACAGGCCGTCCTGGCCGGGCATGTGGATGTCCAGCAGCACCAGATCGAACGCCCGCCCGCCAGTGGGGGTGAGCTGCGCCAGGGCCTCGCCCGTGTTGGCTGCTTCGCCCACGGTGCATGGCACGGTGTCCTGGCAATCGCCCAGCAGGGTGCGCAGTCGGCCGCGGGCCAGGGCTTCGTCGTCAACGATGAGGATGTTCATGGAGGGGAGCGGCGCGGGGTGGGGGTTCGGGCTGCCTGGGCAGGCGCGGTGCGCTGGGGTACGCCGGTGGCCGGCAGGGTGATGCGCACCTGGTACAGGCCATCCTGCACGCCCGCGCTGAACGCGCCCTGCACATCGTGCAGCAGCGCCAGGCGGGCGCGCACATTGTCGAGCGCAATGCCGTGGCCCCTGGTGGCGGTGTCGTCGCCCTTGCCGTTTTTGCCTTCCGTGGAGGGCAGGGTGTTGATGATGCGCACCACCACGCGGCTGCCGCGCAGCTCGGTCAGCACGCGCAGCTTGCCGCCGCGGGCGCTGGGCTCCACGCCGTGCTTGACGGCGTTTTCCACCAGCGGCTGCAGCAGCAGGGGGGGCAGGCGGGCGTTGTCGGTGCGCGGGTCCAGGTTCCATTGCACCTGCAGGCGTTGGTCAAAGCGCACTTCCTCGATGGCCAGGTAGCGCCGCGCGAGCGTGATTTCTTCGGCCAGCGTGACCGATTCGCTTTGCTCGACCAGCGCATGGCGGAACAGGTCGCTCAGGTCTTCGAGCAGCGACTCGGCCTTGGCCGGCTCTTCGCGCACCAGGGCGATGGCGCTGTTGAGGGTGTTGAACAGAAAGTGCGGCCGGATGCGCGACTGCAGCTCGGTCAGGCGCGCCGTGGTGGCCGCCGGGGTGCGTCCGCGCGCGCGCATCACCAGGGCGGCCACCAGCGCCGCCGACAGCAGTGCGCCGCTGGCCGCGCTGGCCAGCCAGGGCGGCTGCTCCGCCATGCCCACCAGGGCCAGCATGGCGCAGGCATACAGCCCCGCCAGGGTGCCCAGCGCCACGCCCGCCGCAAATTGTCCGTTCGTGTCCAGGCGCTGCAGCAGGGTCTTGAGGCTGCAGGCGGCAATCAGCCAGACCAGCGTGGCGGGCAGGGCGCCGCCGGTGAGCAGCGACACGCGGGCCAGCCACTCCAGCGGTGTGCTGGCGCCATACATGGCGCCCACGCCGAGCACGATTTCCACAAACAGCACGGCGCGCAGCACCACGCCCACATGGCAGGCATCGAACACCAGCGCCCGCTGCACTTTGCCCAGCAGGCGCGGCTTTGCGGTCGCCAATTCCAGGTCCAGGGGCTGGGTCGATAAAATTTGCTTGTTTTGCATTGCGGCATCCGGGTGTTCCGGGTGTCAGTTCCACCGGATTATTGCCCTGCCATGCCCACCAGCCAAGCCACGACCCCCTCCCACAACCAGCTCGACACCAAGGCCCAGGCCTGGTCGGCGCTGTTTTCCGAGCCCATGAGCGATCTGGTCAAGCGCTACACCTCCAGCGTGTTCTTCGACAAGCGCCTGTGGCAGGCCGACATCGCGGGCAGCCTCGCGCATGCCGACATGCTGGCCGTGCAGGGCATCATCAGCGCTGACGACCACGCCAGCATTCAGCGCGGCATGGCGCAGATCAAAGAGGAAATCGAATCCGGCGCCTTCGAATGGAAACTCGACCTCGAAGACGTGCACCTGAACATCGAGGCGCGCCTGACGCAGCTGGTGGGCGATGCCGG
>JANJSZ010000204.1 GCA_024711405.1 Acidovorax sp. | reverse complement strand
AGCGTGCGGCCGGGCGTGGCGTAGGTGCGGGCCAACTGGTAGTCCTTGTCGGCCAGGTTGTCGACGCGGGCCAGCAGGGTGTAGTCGCGGGCGATGCGGGTGCTGGCGTAGAGGTTGACCAGGGCGTAGCCGCCCAGCACCTGGGTGTTGGCCACGGTGTCAAAACGCTGCCCGGAGGCTTGCACCTCGGCGCCCAGCGTCCAGTCGGCGATGCGCGTATCGGCGCCCACGGTGGCATGGCGCTTGGCGCGGCGGGCCAGCTGCTTGCCGCTGCCCAGGTCGCGTGGATTCTGCAGGTCGAGCGAGCCATGCAGTTGCACACCCGACAGCTGGTACGACCCGGCAAACGTCACTCCCTCGTACTGCGCGCGGGCGGTGTTGGCATAGCAACCGAAAGCCGATGCACAAGTGCCTGCACCGACAAACGAGATCAGGTTGGAGACCCGGTTGCGGTAAGCCACCACCGAGAAGCTGCTGCGGTCTTGCGCATAGCGCAGGCCCAGCTCGGCGTTGCGGCTGCTTTCAGGCTGCAGCGTGGCCACGCCGTATTCGCTGAAGCGGTGGTACAAGGTGGGCACCCGGAAAGCCGTGCCCACGGATGCCGTGGCGCGCCAGTGCGGAGCGAAGGCATAGCCGTAGGACGCACTGCCGGTGTCCTTGCCGCCGAACTCGCTGTCGGAGTCATGGCGAACATTGAGCTGCAGGGTATGGCGACCGGCGTTGTAGCCATAGCCCAGCGCCAGCGCATCCTGCGACCGGCTGCTGTCGATGGGAGCGTTCTGCAACGCGTCCTCACGGCGCTCCAGGGCGGCGCTGAAGCGATGGGCTCCCCAGCGGAAATCGTTCTGCCAGAGATAGCCGCGCAGCTTTGTCTCGGTGAGGTAAGGCGATGGCGTGGTTTCGTAGCGGCTGGCCGAATCGGTGACCGACACGCGCATGCTGTAGGCATCCGACCATTGCGCCGCCCAGGTGAGGCCTGCCGTGCGCAAGCGGCTCAGGTTGCGGTCATCGACGGGCCGGGCCGCTTTGTAGGACACATTGTCATAACCCGAGTTCAGGCGGCTGGCCAGCAGCGTGGCGTCCAGGCGGTGCCGCGCGTCGATGCGAAAACCCAGCCGGGCGTTGCCCGAGGTGCTGCGGTAGTTGTCGCGGTCGGGGTTGTGGGAACCGCTGACCTTGGCGTCAAAGCCATCACTGATTTCGCGCGCAATGCCCAGCGAGTAATCGAACGCCCCCTCTTGTCCGGCCGCGCCGCTCACACCGGCCTCGATCTTGCGGGTGCCCTGGCTGCCCACGCCCACGCCCACGTAGGGCCTGGCGGGTCCTTCGCCCCGGCGGGTGAAAAGCTGGATCACGCCGCCAATGGCGTCGGAACCATACACCGCAGCGGCAGGGCCGCGCAGCACTTCGATGCGGTCGATCTGCGACAGCGGAATCTGTTCCCACTGCGCACCACCCGTGGATTGCGAATCAATGCGCACGCCGTCGATATAGACCGCCGTGAAGCGCGATTCGGCTCCCCGCAGAAAAACGTTGCTGGCATTGCCCACGCCGCCATTGCGCGAAATCTCGATGCCCGGCAGGCGCGCCAGCACGTCGGCCAGGCCCGTGGCACCGCTGGCTTCAATGGTTTCACGGTCCACGATCGACACGTCGGCCACCAGATCGGCCAGGGGCTGCTCGGTGCGCGTGGCGGTCACCACCGTGTCTTGCAGCGAAGGCATGCGTGCGTTTTGCGCCAGCAGCACGGGCGCTGCGAGCGGCTGCGCCTGCACCGCATGGGCGGACACGCAAGACAGGATCGCCAGCACACAGGGGCGCAGGCACAGCGGCGCAACACGGCGCGCACGAGGGGTACGGATTTTCATAGGAATCATCGTCAACAAACTACCCGAGCCGGCTTCCCCGCCAGCATGTGGGAGACAAGGCCTTGCACGCCTCCAAAGGCGCGCGAAACCACCGTGTTGGCCGGTATCCGGGCTGGCGGAACGCCCTCCAATGCCTTCCCAGGTGCTTGTTCAAGGCGCCCAGTGGCTTGTGAATGGAGAGGGAATCAAGTGATTCGTCCGCTGACCGTTGCGGGGGCAGCGCAGGCTGGGCACACCATGGCTGGTGCAACCTCCCTGCTTCCCGTTGAACTGCGGTATGTGAACCACACCGCGAGCACCAACGGCGTGATTTTAAGGGCATTCCAGGTGCACCCCTCTACAATTGCGGGCTGTATGGAAGCTCCCTCCACCATCGACCAGATCGCCGACCGCGTTGAACGCCTGCTCTTGCGCCACGCGGAACTTCAACGCACCAATGCCCTGCTGGCAAGCCAAGTGTCGGTCCTCACGCAGGAGCGCGACTCCCTCAAATCGCGCCTGAGCGCCGCCCGCGCCCGGGTGGATGCATTGCTCGAACGCCTGCCCCCATCCCCCCCTCCCAAGGACGCCGAATGAAGCAAATCGAGGTGCAGATACTGCAGCAAAGTTATCTGCTGTCCTGCCCCGAGGGGCACGAGTCGCGATTGCTGGAAGCGGTGGAGCGCGTGGACACCGCCATGACGCGCATCCGCGATGCCGGCAAGGTGCGGGCACGCGAACGCATTGCCGTGCTGGCGGCGCTGAACCTGGCATTTGATATCGCCGACCGGGAAGCTGCCGACCTGGCGGCTGCGCACATTCATCCAGCCGCCCTGCCCCACCCCAGCGAACCCGCCAGCCAGCCCTTCAACGCAAGCGCGGATGCCCTGCGGCTGCAGGCACTCGTGCAGCGCCTGGATGGCGCCCTGGGCGAAGACGGGCGCCTGCTCTGAGGAACGGGCGTGCAGCGCGCCCTCTGTTGCCACCTTGGCATCGGGCAGTACCTGCAGTCCGAGCGGTCAACGCCTACAATAGAGGCGTCTGCGGTGCTGCCGGGCTTTATATTTCCTTGAACCAATGCTCACTGAGCACGGGCTTGGTACATCGCCCGGTGAGCGTGATCATCTCGCGTCAGATGAACCCAACGCCTGGCTGCCCTCGCCCACCTGAACCCCCGGTTCAGGATGCCGGTCCGGTGGCACTTGCAGACACCCTCTTTGCTCTCCCGTCGGCGCAGGCACCCCCTGCGCAGATGCGGCACATTCAGTACCCCCGGACTTCTTGGCATGATGCTCGAACCCCTTCTGGTTGTTGAACTCGCAATCCTCGGTCTGGGCACCGGCTTTCTGGCAGGCCTGCTCGGCATTGGCGGCGGCATGCTGCTGGTGCCTTTCATGACCTACATCCTGGGTCACCAGCAAGTGGCCCCCGACCTGGCGGTCAAGATGGCCATTGCCACCTCCATGGCCACCATCATGTTCACCTCCGTTTCCAGCGTTCGCGCACACCACAAGCGAGGTGCCGTGCGCTGGGATATCGTGCGCAGGCTGGCACCAGGCATCGTGATCGGCGGGCTGGTGGTGAGCCTGGGCGTTTTTGCGTTGCTCAAGGGGGCGTTTCTTGCGATCTTCTTTGGGCTTTTCGTGAGCTTCTCGGCCTTTCAGATGTTTCGGAACAAGAAGCCTGCGCCGTCCCGGCAGATGCCGGGAACCGGCGGACAACTGGCGGCCGGGGGGGTGATTGGTTTTCTGTCTGGCCTGGTGGGCGCGGGCGGTGGTTTTGTCAGCGTGCCGTTCATGACATGGTGCAACGTGGCCATTCACAACGCCGTTGCCACCAGCGCCGCGCTGGGTTTTCCCATTGCCCTGGCGAATGTGGTGGGGTATGCGGTGGGCGGTCAGTCTGTGGCAGGCCTGCCATCGGGCTCGCTGGGCTACATCTGGTTGCCTGCACTGGCCGTCATTGCCACCTGCAGTGTGCTGACCGCACCCTTGGGTGCGCGGGCGGCGCACCAGCTGCCGGTGCAACAACTCAAACGTGTTTTTGCCAGCCTGCTGCTGATGCTGGCGGCCTACATGCTCTGGAAAGGTGTGGCGGCTTTCTGAGACGACGCCCCTCCGATGCCAACAAGGTCAGCGAGCCACCCACCGCTGGCACCACCGGCGAACCCCGATTATTCGACCGGTGCAAACTGCGCCAGCCCGTGGCTGGAGTTGAACAGCAATTGACGGAACTCGGCGCCTGGCAAGCCCGGTGAGCACAGGAATCCCTGAAAGTGCCCGCACTGCAGCTGCTGCAGCATGGCACGCTGTCCAACGGTTTCCACGCCCTCGGCCACCACTTCGATATGCAGCGCATGCCCCATGCTGACGATGGCGCTGACAATGGCGCGGTCGCCGTCATCCTCCGGCAGTCCCCGCACGAAGGATTGGTCGATCTTGAGCTTGTCGATGGGCAGCTTCTTCAGATAGGCCAGGCTGGAGTAGCCCGTGCCGAAATCGTCAATGGCCAGGCCCACACCCAGCGCGGCCAGTGAGAACAATCGCAGTTCCATTTCCTGCGCGTCCTGCAGCAGGATGGTTTCGGTCAGTTCCAGCTCCAGCAAGGTCGGCGGCAACTGGTGCACAGCCAGCAGGCGCGTCAGGCGCTCGACGAAACCGGCCTGGCGAAACTCCAGCGCAGACACATTGACGGACACCACAATGGGCATGCCCTCGTGCATCCACTGCGCCGCCTCCCGCACGGCCTGCTCCATGACCCACGCCCCCAGCGTCACGATATAGCCCGACTCCTCCGCCAGCGGCACGAACTGCGTGGGAGATACCACGCCAAACTCGGGGTCGGTCCATCGGATGAGTGCTTCCGCGCCGACGATCCGGCCGGTAGCGAGGTTCACCTGGGGCTGATAGTGCACGGCCATCCGCTGCTCGCCCAGCGCCTGGCGCATGGCGTGCTCCAGCTTCATGCGCGACAGCAGGTTGGCGTTCATCTGCGGTTGGTAGAAGCCATAGCTGCCACGCCCCCGCTCCTTGACGCGGTACATGGCCGTATCGGCCTGCTTGATGAGTTCGTCCAGGGTGGTGCCGTCCTGTGGATACAGCGCCATGCCAATGCTGCACTGGATGGAAAAGCCCATGCCATCCAGCAAGAAGGGGCTCAGCATGCCCTCCAGCATCCGGCGCACCACGCTTTCGGCCACGACAGCGTCGGCGCCATGCAGGTAAATCACGAACTCATCGCCACCAAGCCGGCACAGCATGTCCGTCTGCCGCAGGCAAGCCTGCAGACGCTCGGCGACCAGTTGCAATACGCGATCACCGAAGTGATGGCCGAGCGAGTCATTGATGATCTTGAACCGGTCCAGGTCCAGGAAAAGGATGGCAAAGCCCGTATCGCTGGCGCGAGCGCCCTGGATAGCGGTTTCCACCCTCTGCGAAAGAAGCAGCCGATTGGGCAAACCGGTCAGGACATCGCTGTACGCCAGTTCCTCGATGCGTTTTTTGGCCGCGTGCTGCTGCGTCAGGTCTCGCATGAAACCAATGCTCTGCATCAGCCGGCCATCGTCATCGCGCAAGGCAACCCACGACAGATGCACGGCACAGTAAGCACCGTTGTCACGGGGCAGCCAGAGCTCCCCCTCCCAGAAACCATCGCTTTCCCAACCCGCCTGCACCTGCTCCATGAAGGAGGCATCCGAACCACTGCCGAACAGGGACGCTGCCATGGAACCCTCCAAAGCGGCTGCGCAAGGGCCCAGCAGTCGCTCGCAACCCGGGTTCATGCGCATCAGATGGTGCCTGCTGTCTGCAATGAAAATGGCATCCAGGCTGGCATCGAAAACCCGCGCCGCCAGGCGCAAGCTGACCTGCGCTTCGGCCTGCCGGGTGATATCCCGAAAAGAATACACGCGCCCCACGGGGTGGCCCTGGTGAAGCTGCGGAACAACGCGACGCTCCACCGTCATGCCGCCGTACAACTGGAAGATGTCGGTGCTCTCCAGCAGCGGATCGCGCTCAATGGCACTCAGACGTTCCTGGTAGTGCTTGCGATCCACCACCCGGGAGGCCAGGTGCTCATGCACCGCCGTGTCATTGCGCTGCAACAGCAGTTCGCGGGGGATGCTCCAGATGTGCGCCAGCCGCTGGTTGAAGGCGCGCACACGTCCGTCAAGCCCACACACCAGCATGCCATCGGCTGCGGAATCCAGGGTGGAACGCAATTCCGACAGCAGGGTCTCCAGTTCCTGCTGGGCAGCCTCCTGGGCACTGCGGTCCAGCATCGTCAGCATCAAAACCGCTGGAGCGCCGTCGTGCTGTACACAGGTCACACGCCGATCGACCGGAACCAGCACACCATCGGCCCGCCATACGCTGGTGTGGGAGTGAATGCCTTTCGCAAGAGTGGCCAATGGCTCGGACCAGAATGCACAGTCCTGGGGTGTTGCCGCCAGGCTTGTCACCGCCTTGCCAACCATGTCCTCCCCGGACATGCCCACCAGTCGCTCTGCCGCCTTGTTCGACTGGACGATGCTCAAGCTGCCGCCATCCACGAGCCACACCGCTTCCTGCAGGCCATCCAGCCAAGACTGCGGTGGTAGCGGGTTCATGCGTGCACCTCGTCAGGACCAGGATCTACAGCGCGCTCAAAGAAATAGCAGATCCGCTTGCGCGGAGACAGATAGTCGAGCGCATCGCGCGGCAACTGCGCAGGCTTCAGGTTGCGCCGTATAGCCAGCGAGGGCATGGCCTCAAGGTCCAGCACGGGGGCTTCGTCCTTGGGCACCCGGGCATCATGAACGATGACCTTGGGCCTCAGCGGTCTGGTCGAATTGACCGACACGACGACGCCGTAACGGTCGTTGAATGCGTGATGCATCCAGCCCACGCCGGGCTGGACATACATGCCGATGCGAAGCTGGCCGGTCTCAATAAAAAGGAAAGAATTCACGGAGTTTCACGGCATGCATGGAGAAACATGGCGACATGCGCACCACCCTTGGTTACAAGGATTATCGCCGCCACCCAGGCCATTGCGCACCGCAATCCCAACAATGAAGTTCTGGCGTGACACCACCCGCCAGAGTGACCCCAAGGTACTTCCCACTGAAATTATCGGCACCAGAGAGAGGGTTTGTAAACCAGATCCATCCACAATGCCCATCCCGCCACCCCGACCAGCAGCGCACCCGCCAGCCGGGTGCCCCAACTGGCTCGCACCGCGTTGATGCGTGAACGCAGCCGCCCCCACAGCCAGGGCCCACCCACCAGCCACAATCCACTCCCCACGCCAAAAAACACCATGGTGACAGCGCCCTGCAACACGCTACCGCTGAGCGCAGCCACCAGCAGGGCCGAATAAAGCAATCCGCATGGCATGAGTGCCCAAAGCCCGCCCGCCACCAGCAGTCCACCCGGCGCACGGACAAGGGGTTGCACGCGGCGCCAGGCCGTGCGCCCGGCCTGCTCTACCCACGCAGGCTGTCGCGCCTGCACCATCATCATCAAACCCCAGGCCATGACCGCCACATGCATCAGGGTCCATACCGGACTCAAGGCCATGGTTTGCTGGGTCACCCATGCCAGACTGTCCATGGCCAGCGCTGCCAGGGCGCCCGCCCCGGCATAGCCCGCCAGGCGCCCGAAGTGAAATGCGAACAACCGGCGAGAGGTTCCACCTTTGGGAAACCACTGAACCGGCTGAGAGACGGGGCTGCCCGCTTGCGAGCACGCTGCCTCCTGGCCGATGATCGCACTGCAAGGCGCGGAGCACATGGCCAAGCAATGGGGCCCGCCAGCGAGCCCCATGAGCAAAGCCGTTACGGCAAGGGGTGCAAGCATGAAGACCGGGGCACAGCTCGAATGATGGGTATCAGATGATGCGCGAAAACCGGGCCCGATTGCGGTCAGCCTGCAAATAGCGGTCAAACACCATGGCAATGCCGCGCACAAAGAACCAGCCCATGGGCGTTACCTTGACACCCTCGGCAGTCAACGCAACGAGCCCCTGCTCGGCCATTGACTCCAACTGCTCCAGTTCCGGCGCGAAATACCTCCGAAAATCAATGAGCCAAGCTTGATCCATGGGCTCAAACAAGACCTCGCCCTGGCACATCAGCGCCATGATGACGGCCCTGCGCACCAAGTCATCGCGATTCAGCGCCAACCCTCGCACTACGGGCAACCGCCCCTGATCCAGATGGTCGTAGTACTCCTCCAGCGACTTGGCGTTCTGGCTGTAGGTTGCGCCCACCCGGCCGATCGCGGATACACCCAGGCCGATGAGATCGCAGTCGGGCTGGGTGCTGTAGCCCTGGAAATTGCGGTGCAGGCGCCCCTGCCTCTTGGCGACCGCCAACGCATCCGTAGGCAAGGCAAAGTGGTCCATGCCTACATAGACGTAACCGGCATCAATGAACGCGTCCAGCGAACGCGAAAGCATGGTCACCTTGGCTGATGCAGCGGGCAATTCTGTCGAGATGATGCGCCGCTGCGGCTTGAAACGATCGGGCAAATGGGCGTAGGCATACAAAGCGATTCGGTCGGGGCGCAATTGGGCCACCTGTGCCAGCGTGCGATCAAACGACTCGGGGGTCTGGCGCGGCAGCCCGTAAATCAAATCCACATTGACCGACTCAAAGCCCAGCGCACGAGACGCTTCCACCAGCGCAAACACCTGCTCTGCGGGCTGAATGCGGTGCACCGCCTTCTGAACCTCGGCATCAAAATCCTGCACACCGAAGCTCAATCGATTGAAGCCCAGTTCCGCCAGCACCGCCAGCCGATCCGAAGTGACCGTGCGAGGATCCACCTCGATGGAATACTCACCACCCGGCGCAAAGGTGAAACTGCGCCGCAGCGTTGCCATGAGCTGGCGCAGTCCGTCATCCGAAAGGAAGGTCGGCGTGCCGCCCCCGAGGTGCAACTGGCTGACCACCTGTCCGGTGCCGCAGTGGGCCGTGTGCAGATCAATCTCGCGGCTGAGGTAGCGCAAATACACGTCGGCACGGTCATGGTGCTTGGTGATGATCTTGTTGCAGGCACAGTAGTAGCACAACGATTCGCAAAACGGAATGTGGACATACAGCGACAGCGGCAGTGCCATGGCCGTAGCGCCAAGCCGGCGCTGTGACAGCGCCAAGACATAGTCCTCTTGCCCAAAAGCCTCCACAAACCGGTCAGCCGTGGGGTAGGAGGTATAGCGCGGTCCTGGTATGTCAAAACGGCGCAGAAGTTCTGGGGTAACAGAGGTCATGGGAAAATATCCTTGCGTGCATTGATACTGTGCCGTACCCTTTGATCCACGTCCTTGACTTTAATCAAGAAGACGAATGGGCACAGGAGGGACAATTTGATTCAAGTCAGCCACCACGCGTGCACTGCGGGACAATGGAGTCCCAGCAGATACAAGCCAATTACCCTGACCTGTCCAGGTCCCAGTGCCCATGAACCCGCAAACCATCAAAGTCGCCTGCTCCAACTGTAACCTGCGAGAACTGTGCATGCCCGTAGGCCTGAACGAGCAGCAGTTGCAACGCATTGACGATATCGTGGCAGTGCGGCGAAAAATCAAGCGGGGAGGTACTCTCTTTCGCAATGGAGAGTCGTTTACTTCTCTCTATGCCATTCGCACCGGGTTTTTCAAGACCTGCGTCGCTACCGAAGATGGGCGCGACCAGGTCACAGGCTTTCAGATGGCGGGTGAAATCATTGGACTCGATGGCATCGTCAACGACCATCACACCTGTGACGCAGTCGCCCTCGAAGATGCCGAAGTGTGTGTCATGCCCTTTGATCGCATCGAAGAACTATCGCGCGAAGTCACGGCGCTGCAACACCACGTTCACAAGATCATGAGCCGGGAAATCGTTCGTGAACACGGCGTGATGCTTTTGCTGGGCAGCATGCGCGCAGAAGAGCGCCTGGCTGCGTTCCTGCTCAACCTGGTGCAACGCCTGCATGCCCGTGGGTTCTCGCAGTCCGAACTGGTATTGCGAATGACACGGGAAGAGATCGGCAGCTACCTTGGACTCAAGCTGGAGACGGTCAGCCGCACGTTCTCGAAGTTTGTGGAAGATGGCACGGTGGAAGTCAAACAACGCCATGTCCGCATTCTGGACACCGATGCACTCAAGCGCATTGTCAACAACCAGCAGGCTTGTCACTGATCGCTGTTCAGGTATTTAACCGTCACGGGCATGACGATGCCTTGCGACAATCGCCCGGTCGAGCATCCGGAGGCACGGGGCAGCGGTTGAGTTCAAAGGGGGACATGGAGAGCAGCGTCGTCAGCGCGCTGGCAGCCATGGTAATGGTCCAGAACGCAAAGAACGCAAGGGTATAGACCCCCTGGCGAGACAGTGTCAATGGTTGACCGAACCAATGAAGATCCTGTGGATCCACCATGGCGAAAACCAGCATTTCCAGGATCCCGGCCACCAGAAAAGCGGGCCAGGCAATCCACATCAGGCGTTGTGTCCACATCGTGTGTTTCCTTGGGGTTGCGGAGGGCGTGTGCATGCGACCAGTTGGACTCTGGTTCAGCGAGGCTGATCTACGGCAGGTGTTGCCGCATGGTTGCGGCCCTTGAGCGCAGGGGCCAAGCTTTTCTCTGGCTGTGCCAGCGTCTGGTTGATCTCCATCCCCTTGCGGTAATAGTCCTCCTCAACGACGGGGTCCGGCCGACTCATGGCAAGCCACAACGTAATGAAGCCGGCAATCACCACAATGACCGGTCCGACAATCACCAGCCAGACATGCCCAAACTTCCACCATGGCCGGGGTTCGGGAGTAATAACGGGGCTGGTTGGCATGAAAACTCCTCAGGTATCAGCATACAGACCACAAGACGCCATGCAGCGCCCAGCGTGACCTTCATTCAATTGACTCAGCGTGGCACCAGGAATATGGATTTCTCACTCACCTTGCCGCTGCTTTCCAGTGCAGATATGTCGAAATGAATCGCATGGGAACCAGGGGCCGCAGATCCATACGGGATCTGCAGCCGCACCGCTACCCAACGGGATTCTGCGGCACCAATGTCAACCTCCTGCTCTGACGCCACTTCCATGCCATCCAGCCCGCTCGCAGTAATGCGGTAGCGCTGCGCAGCCTCTGTGGCATTCATGATCTGCAGTCGATAGACATTTTCAAGCTTGCCTCCCGCAACAATGCGGGACAAGGCGGCACGGTCACGCACGATGTCCACCTTCAGGGGGGTACGCGTGGTCAGGCTCGCCAGCATGCCCACGCACAAAGCCACCAGAACCGCGGTGTAGATGAGCACGCGAGGGCGCAGGACATGTCGCCAGATTTGCGACTGAGTCCAGCGATGCAGAACACCATTCTGGGTTGAATACCGTATCAACCCTCTGGGGTAATGCATCTTGTCCATCACGGTATTGCAGGCATCCACGCAAAGACCGCAGCCAATGCATTCATATTGCAAACCCTTGCGGATGTCGATGCCCACGGGACACACCTGTACACACAAGGTGCAGTCGATGCATTCGCCCAGACCCTTGGCCTTGTAGTCCACCGTCTTGACCCTGGGCCCGCGCGGCTCGCCGCGGGCTTCGTCATAGGTCACGATGAGGGTATCGCGATCGAACATTGCGCTCTGGAAACGCGCATAGGGGCACATGTATTTGCAAACCTGCTCCCGAAGGAAGCCGGCGTTGCCATAAGTGGCCAAGCTGTAGAAAAACACCCAGAAAATCTGCCAGGTGCCAGCAAAAGCCAACAACTCGGGACCCAGCTCCCGAATCGGCACGAAATACCCGACAAAAGTGAAACCCGTCCAGAGGGAAACAGCAACCCAGACCGTCTGCTTCAGAAACTTCTTGCGAATCTTCTCAAAGGTCCAGGGACCGGCATCCAATCGCAGACGTGCACTGCGGTCGCCTTCGATCTTGTGCTCTATCCACATGAACATCTCAGTATAGACCGTCTGTGGACAGGCAAAACCACACCACAGACGACCCGCAACCGCAGTGAACAGAAACAGCGAGAGCGCTGAAATAATCAGCAACCCCGTGAGATAGATGAAATCCTGTGGGTACAGAACCAGCCCAAAAATATAGAACCGACGGGCACCAAGGTCAAACAGCACCATTTGGCGCTGGCCCCACTCCAGCCAGGGCAACCCATAGAAAACGAGCTGCGTGAGAAACACCATGACCCAACGCCAACGCGCAAAGAACCCACTGATCGATCGTGGGTAAACTTTTTTCTGGGCCTCGTAAAGGGAGACAAGTTCACCCTCCACCGACGGCTCGGGTGTGGCCGCCGCGATGGGAATGACCTTGCGCGGCGCCTTGTCGGATGATTTCATGGTGCGGACTATGGAAGCGGATAACTAGCACTTCAAAGCAGCCCCAGTCGGAACTGGAGCCACTCCGAGTTCATCGGGCTGCGGCAGGCTTGTTGGACAAGCCCCACACATACGATGCCAGCACCCCGATTTGTGCCTCGGTCAGCTTGTCAGCCTGTGCGGGCATCTCGTTCACCTTGCCATTGTTGATCATGGCAGTGATGGCCGCTTCGCCCCATCCATGCAACCAGATATCGTCTGTGAGGTTGGGGGCGCCCAAAGCCTGGTTACCCTTGCCGTCGTTGCCGTGGCAGGCAGCGCACGCCACGAACTTGGTCTTGCCCAGCGATGCCCGCAACGAATCATGCGGGCTGCCGGACAGGCTCAGCACATAGTGCGACAGATTGCGCACGTCTTCCGGTGAACCCACTGCGGCAGCCATGGGGGGCATATTGCCGATGCGCCCCTTCTCCAGCGTTTCACGGATCTTTTCGGGGGTGCCACCATGCAGCCAGTCAGCATCTGCCAGGTTGGGAAATCCCTTGCTGCCGCGGGCATCGGAACCATGGCACTGGGCGCAGTTGTTCATGAACAAGCGCTCGCCGATGGCATGGGCCTGCGGATCCACGGCCACGTCTTCAGGCTTCATGGAGGCAAAACGCGCATACAGCGGCTCGATTTCCGTCTTGGCCTTGGCCATTTCAGCCTCGTATTCACCCTTTTGCGTCCAGTTCAGCTTGCCCGTAAAGGTGCCAAGACCGGGATAGGCAGCCAGATAGCCCAGGCCGAAGACGATGGTGATGACGAACAGCCACACCCACCAGCGCGGCAGGGGGTTGTTCATTTCGACCAGGTCCTCGTCCCAAACGTGGCCAGTGGTGTTTTCGGCCGTGGCCATAACCTTCTTGCGGCCCGCCATCCAAAGCAGAATGCCGCAGGCAATGATGCCGACCAAGGTCAGCGTGGTCACAAAGACCGACCAGAAATTGCTGGTGAAGTCACTCATGGGGTGTTCTCGTTCTGGTGAAGGTCAATCTTGCTCGAAGGGCAGCCGGGCTGCCTCATCAAACCGGGACTTGTTGCGGCCCCTGTAGGCCCAGACCCAGATGCCAATAAAACAGGCCATCGATGCCAATGTGGCGACGATGCGCATGGTCGTGATGTCCATGGCGAATCTCCTTTACTTGAGCGCGCGGCCCATGACTTGCAGATAAGCCACCAAGGCATCGATTTCGGTCTTGCCCTTCACGTCGGCGGCAGACGCTGCGATCTGCTCGTCGGTGTAAGGCACGCCCACGGTCCGCAGGGCCTTCATGCGCGGCGCCACATCGGCTGGATCAATGGCATTTTTCTCCAGCCATGGGTACGCAGGCATGTTGGATTCGGGCACCACGTCACGCGGATTGTTCAGGTGAATGCGATGCCATTCGTCGCTGTACTTGCCACCCACGCGATGCAGATCGGGGCCCGTGCGCTTGCTACCCCACTGGAATGGATGGTCGTACACGAACTCACCGGCCACGGAGTAATGGCCATAACGCAGGGTTTCGGCGCGAAACGGACGGATCAT
>JANJSZ010000047.1 GCA_024711405.1 Acidovorax sp. | reverse complement strand
GCCGGCACGGTGACCCTTGCCCATGGCCCCATACCCTCCCTTCAATGGCCTGCGATGTCCATGGAGTTCAAGCTTGCCAACAACAGTCTGCTGGCAGGTTTGCAGCCGGGCGCGTCGGTCGCCTTCGAGTTCGTTGAGCGTGGACAGGGTGAATGGGTGGTCACTTCCGTGAAACCCGTGGGCAAAGCGGCGGCCCCTTCGCACGCCGGCCATAACTGATCTTCAGGGAACTACATGCTCGCGAAGATCATTGACTGGTCAGGAAGAAACAGCTTCCTGGTGCTGCTTGCCACGCTGTTTGTCATTGTCGCAGGGGTGTTCGCTGTGTTGCGAACGCCTCTGGACGCGCTGCCGGACTTGTCCGACGTTCAGGTCATCGTCTACACCGAATACCCTGGACAAGCGCCCCAGGTGGTTGAGGATCAGGTCACCTATCCCTTGACCACCGCCATGCTGTCGGTACCCAAGTCCAAGGTGGTGCGCGGCTTTTCCTTCTTTGGAGCGTCCTTCGTCTACATCATCTTTGAGGATGACACCGACATCTATTGGGCGCGTTCGCGCGTGCTGGAATACCTCAACTTCGCCTCCAGCCGAATGCCCAAGGGGGTCACGCCGCAAATTGGCCCTGACGCCACCGGTGTGGGTTGGGTCTACCAGTACGCGTTGATCGCCAAGGACAGCACGCTGGCCGAGTTGCGCACTTTGCAGGACTGGTACCTGCGCTACCAGCTGACCAAGGCGCATGGCGTCGCTGAGGTGGCATCCGTCGGTGGCTTTGTCCAGACCTACCAGATCACCGTCGACCCGGTGAAGCTGCGGGCCTACGGCATTCCTTTGGCCAAGGTGTCACAGGTCGTGCGCGACTCCAATCGTGACGTCGGCGGCCGTGTGGTGGAGATGGCCGAGACAGAGTACATGGTGCGCGGAAAGGGCTATCTGCGCGGCGCGGCGGACATTGAGAACCTGGTCGTCAAGGCCGAAAAAGGCACACCAGTATTGATTCGAGACATCGCTCGCGTTGAACTCGCTGCCGATGAACGGCGCGGCCTGACCGAACTCAACGGGGACGGGGAGGTGGTCTCGGGCATCGCCATGGCCCGCTATGGCCAAAACGCCCTGGAAGTCATCCATAACCTGAAGGAGAAAATTACCGAAGTTTCGGCAGGGCTGCCGCAGGGCGTCAGCATCCAGGCTGTTTACGACCGATCTGACCTGATTCATCGGGCCATCGATACGCTCAAGCGAACGCTGATTGAGGAGAGCCTGATCGTTGCCTTGGTCTGCATGGTCTTTCTCATGCACATCCGTTCAGCCCTCGTGGCTATCTTGATGTTGCCCGTAGGGGTGCTGATCTCATTCATCGCAATGCGCTTGCTGGGCATGAATTCCAACCTGATGAGTCTGGGTGGTATCGCCATTGCGATCGGTGCCATGGTGGATGCGGCCATCGTCATGATCGAGAACGCCCATAAACACCTGGAGCGGCTCCCACCCGAGCACAACAGCAAGCAGCGGGTCGAGGCCATGATCGCCGCGTGCAAGGAGGTTGGCCCGGCACTGTTCTTCTCGCTACTGATCATCACCGTGTCGTTTCTGCCCGTGTTCACGCTCGAATCACAGGAGGGGCGCATGTTCTCACCGCTGGCGTTCACCAAGACGTTTTCTATGGCAGGAGCGGCGCTGTTGTCGGTGACGCTGGTGCCAGTGCTCATGATGATTTTCATTCGCGGACGCATCATGCCGGAGTCCCGTAACCCGGTGAACCGGTTCCTGATCTGGGTCTACCGACCCATCATCGCTGGCGTGATGCGCTGGAAGAAAGTGACCATTGCCATTGCCCTGGTCGTGCTCGGGGTGTCGTTCTATCCGGCCAGCAAGCTGGGGTCCGAGTTCATGCCGACGCTCAATGAAGGCACTTTGCTCTACATGCCTGCTTCGCTGCCGGGCATGTCGATCACCAAGGCCGCCGAGTTGCTTCAGACGCAAAACAAGATCATCAAGAGTTTTCCAGAGGTTGAATCGGTCTACGGTAAAGCAGGACGGGCCAACACGGCCACCGATCCGGCACCGACCGAGATGTTCGAGACGGTCATCAACCTCAAGCCGGAGTCAGAGTGGCGATCTGGCATGACCATCGACAAATTGATCGCCGAGATGGACAAGGCGCTGCAATTTCCTGGCGTCTCCAATGCCTGGACCATGCCCATCAAGGCGCGCATCGACATGCTGTCCACCGGTATCCGCACACCCATTGGTATCAAGGTCTTCGGCAAGGACTTGAACGAAATGGAACGCCTGGCGCGGGAGATCGAGACCGTAGTGAAATCTGTGCCCGGCACCACCTCGGCATTCGCGGAGCGGATCACAGGCGGCTTCTACCTGAACATCGAGCCCGACCGCGCCCAACTGGCACGCTACGGTCTGGCGGTGGGTGATCTGCAGGAGGTCATTGGTACGGCGCTCGGCGGTGACATGGTGACCACCACGGTGGAAGGGCGAGAGCGTTTTGGCGTTACGGTTCGCTACCCACGCGAATTGCGGTCTGACCCGCAGCAGATCGCCCGCGAGGTCCTGGTGCCGACCATGGATGGAGCCATGATTCCGCTGGGCCAGGTTGCTCGCGTGGAGGTGGCCAAGGGCGCCCCTGGCATCCGTACCGAAAATGCATTGCTGTCGGCCTACATCTTTGTGGACATCCGTGAGCGTGACATCGGTGGCTACGTCGCCGAAGCGCGCAAGGCAGTGAATGACCAGGTCAAGTTCCCGCCCGGCTACTACGCCACATGGAGCGGTCAGTTTGAGTCCATGGAGCGTGCCATCGAGAAAATGAAACTCGTTGTGCCAGTAACGCTGTTGCTCATTTTCCTGCTGCTTTACCTGAACTTCAGGCGACTGACGGAGACTTTGATCGTCATGCTGTCGGTGCCGTTCGCATTGGTTGGCGGCGTCTGGCTTATGTGGTGGCTTGGTTACAACCTCTCCGTCGCAGTTGCTGTGGGCTTCATTGCCCTGGCTGGTGTGGCCGCTGAAACCGGGGTCGTCATGTTGATCTACCTGGACCACGCCTGGGAAGAGATCAAGGCAAAACGCCGCTCTGAAGGGAAAGAGCCAGGAGTAGGTGACCTTTACGAGGCCGTCATGGAAGGCGCCGTCGAGCGGGTTCGTCCCAAAATGATGACGGTCGTTGCCATCATGGCGGGCCTGCTGCCCATCATGTGGGGGACCGGCACCGGCTCGGAAGTGATGAGTCGCATTGCCGCGCCGATGGTCGGTGGCATGATTTCTTCGACCGTGCTCACGCTGGCTGTGATTCCGGCGCTTTACGCACTGGTCAAACAGTTTGAACTTCGAAGGCAGCGTGCTTCGGGAACGGATTCACAACCCATCCGACCCACTGTGGGGCTTGATGCATGAGCCATGAGCGCTTCCTTGATGTGCACCAGAAATACGTGCTCAGGGCAGAGAAAATCATGCTGCCCCCTGGCGCCGACGCGGGGCGTGGGACAGGCTCTAAAAGGAGGCGCTTTACTTGTTTCACCAACTGCTCTGACCCCTTTCTCAATGCACAACACACCAAACTGCGAGTTGACTTCCTTTGAGCGGCTCAACCGCGACTGCTTCTGTCTGAGCCTGGATCCTGCGGCGCTGGCGGCTGCGCTCGATGCTGAGTTGGGCTCTCCGAGCTTGTCGCAGCTAGTGCGCGACCGATGCCCCTACCTTTTTGCTGCGCAGCCGGTCTTCGTGGCGCGGCCTCCTCTCGAACGCATGGCCCGCGTTGTGCAAGCCATCGAGGCAGTGGTGGGACTCCCAGCCTACCGGGAGCAGGTCTTGGCGGGTGCCCCCGCCATTGCGCGTGACGGTGCGGGTGGCGCCCAGGGCGTGTTCTTCGGCTATGACTTCCATCTGGACCAAGACCGTCTCGGTTTGATCGAAATCAACACGAACGCTGGTGGTGCGATGCTGAATGCGGTGCTGGCCCGTGCTCAGCGCAGCTGCTGTCAGGCTGTGCAGGCAATGGTGCCAAGCCGCGGCGCCGTCACAACGTTCGAGCAGCGGCTGGTGGACATGTTCCGCCGTGAGTGGCGGCTGGCCGGTCACTCACGGCCGTTGGTCTCGATCGCTATCGTGGACGAAGCGCCGCAGCAGCAATACCTGTATCCAGAGTTCCTGCTGTTCCGGCAGCTGTTTGAGCGCCATGGACTGCAGGCCATCATTGTCGATCCCTCCGAGCTGGCGTGCCGTCACGGCAGGCTCTGGCACGGCGAACTCGCCATCGACGTGGTTTACAACCGTGTCACAGATTTTTATCTGGATCTGCCTGCCAACGCCGTGCTGCGACAGGCTTGGCTGGAACAGGCAGCGGTTCTCACGCCCCATCCGACGGCGCACGCGCTATACGCCGACAAGCGGCGACTGGCCTTGTTCAGTGACGATGGTGCGCTGCGGGAGCTGGGCGTTGCTGACGACGACAGGCAGGTGCTGCTGGCGAACGTGCCGCGCACCGAAGTGGTCGATGAGGCACATGGTGACCGGCTGTGGGCGGCTCGTCGTAGCCTGTTCTTCAAACCCGCGGCGGGCTTCGGTAGCCGCGCCGCGTACCGAGGTGACAAACTCACGCGCCGGGTCTGGCAGGAGATCCTGACGGGAGCCTATGTAGCACAGGCCCTCGTGCCTCCGGGCGAACGCGTCATTGCGAATACGGAGGGACTGCAGTCCATGAAATTCGATTTGCGCGCCTACGCCTATGCCGGCGACGTTCAGTGGGTTGCTGCACGCGTGTATCAGGGACAAACCACGAACTTCCGCCAGCCGGGCAGTGGCTTTGCCCCCGTCTACACCACCGTGGATGGCTCCG
>JANJSZ010000300.1 GCA_024711405.1 Acidovorax sp. | reverse complement strand
CCGGTGACGGCGCGGCCCAGCGGCGTGGTGTTGAAGTAGGTCACGCCGGCGGTGCTGATGTGGAAGGCGCCGGCCTGCAGCGCGGCAATGCCTTCGTGCGCCAGCTGGGTGCGGCAATCGACCAGACGGGCTTTTTCGGCGCCATATTCCATGGCCTTGCGCGGAATGGCGTCGTAGTCGGGCTCGTCGGGCTGGCCCAGGTTGGCCGTGTAGGCGTAGGGCAGGGCGCCCTTGATCTTCATCCAGCGCAGGGCCGCGCTGGTGTCGAGACCGCCGGAGAAGGCGATGCCGACCTTCTGGCCGAGGGGCAGGTTCTGGAGGATGGTTGCCATGGAATATCTCTCAAAAATGATAGCTTGTAACGCTTATTAAATAAGCGCCAAAGGCCAAAAAGGTACCGAATCAATATCAACCGAAGTGGCAGATGTAGTGGTAGGCCTCGGTCACGCGGATGTCGAACTTCGAGTTGCCGGGCACGCTGAATCGTTCGCCCGCGCCCGACTTCACCCAGGTGTCCGTACCGTCGAGCCTGTATTCGCAGGAGCCGCCCACGCCTTCCATGATCTCGGGCGCGCCGGTGTTGAAGGTCAGCGTGGCGGGCAGGATCACGCCCACTGACTTCTTCGTGCCGTCGGGGAACGTGATGCCATGGCTCACGCACTTGCCGTCGAAATACACACTGGCTTGGGTCGTGACGGACACGCCGTCGATTTTTTCGGTGGTCATTGGATGCGCGGGTAGAAGGAAGGAAACCCGGGATTTTAGGACAGGGGCGGACATGGACGAGATGCCTGCCTTGCGCAGGGCGGGCCGGGCAAAAAAAGAGCCCCGTGCAGGGGCTCTGTTGCCGCAGGGCGCGATGCGGTTCAGCGCCAGTAGGGGTTGCGGTGGGACGGGTAGTAGGGGCGGCCATAGCCGTACTCGATCACCGTCACGGGTGGATTCACATAGGTGGGCGGGGCCGGGTAGCTGGGTTGGACCTGGTAGGTGGATGTGACCATACCCGGCTGCGCATACACGCCCTGCGGCCCGTAGGGATCGGGCTGGGTGGAGTAGATCTGTCCCTGGTTGCCCGTCAACGGCTGGACACTGATGGGGATCCAGCCCCCCGGATCGGTCTGGGTGCGGGTGCTGTACTGGCGCCCGGCATATTCATACACCACGTCATAGCCCACGGTGCGGTTCTCGTAATACGTTTCGGTGGTGCAGCGCTGCACGTTCTGGTACTGGGGCTGGCCGCTGCCTTCGACCTGGTTGCCCAGCATGGCGCCGCCGACGATCCCCAGGGCGGTGGCTGCCGCGCGCCCGCCGCCGTGGCCCACGGCATTGCCGGCCGCACCACCGGCAATCGCGCCCAGCAGGGCGCCCGCGCCCGAGTTGCGCGAGCCGCTGTACACGGTTTCGTTGCCGCACACCTGCCGCGGAGCACCCACCTGTTGCACCACGGGGGTGGCCGACAGCACGCGGCCTTGTTCCTGTGCCGCCGCAGCGGTGGCCACGGCGACCAGGATGGAAAATACGGCGATCTTTTGCATGACGAAGCTCCTGACAGTTCGGTACATAACGCACCAGACCGGGAAAAAGTTGCGGCAGACCGCGTCCATCCGGCGGCCGGGCCGCGTAAATCTGCGTAAAGATCCGTGCGGTGGTTCGACGGTTCAGTCCCCGGACGGTTCTGCCAGCAATTCCTGCCACCGCCCTGCATCAAAGCCGACCGTGACGGTGGTGTGCCCGCCCTGGCGCCACTCCACCACCGGGCGCTTGATGGCGCTGGGCTGCGCCAGCACCAGCTGGCTGGCGCTGGCATCGTCGTGCACGGCCGCCTGGGCGCCAGGGTCCAGCTTGCGCCAGGTGGTTCCCTGCCGGTTCACCAGCTTTTGCCAGCCCACGGCGGCCAGCCAGTCGGACAGGCGTGCCGCCGGAACGCCTTGTTTCTTGAAATCGTGGAAGCTGTATTCCAGCCCCTGCCCGGTGAACCAGGCGCGCGCCTTCTTGACCGTGTCGCAGTTGGGGATGCCGTACAGAGTGATGTGAGGTGTCTTCATGGCCGCCATCATGCCAAGGGATGACCTGCATAACTCCCTGCGGTCTGTGATAGCGCGGCCTCGGGCGGTCCACTGCGTTGCTTTTCTTGCCAATAGCCGAGCTATAGGCAAGAAAAGACGCCTTGTGGCCCATCCCGATCCGCACTACCACCGACGCGCGAGGGTCATGCAGGTCATCCCAAGCTGCGCCCTCGGCGACAATTCGCGGTGTATGCACACCAAAATCCACACCCTGGAAGGCTGGCTCAGCCATTGCGAGCGCCTGCACCCTCAGAACATCGACATGGGCCTGGAGCGGGTCCGTGAAGTGGCCACCCGCATGAATCTGCGTTTTGACTGCCCGGTGATCACCGTGGCCGGCACCAATGGCAAGGGCTCCACCTGCGCCATGCTGGAGGCCGTGGCCCAGCAGGCCGGTTTTCGCACCGGGGTGTACACCTCGCCGCACCTGGTGCATTTCGAAGAACGCTGCCGGGTGCATGGCGAGGCCGTGAATGCTTCTGATCTGATAGCGCACTTCGAAGCCGTGGAAAGCGCAAGAACCCAAAACGGCAACGATGTTTCGCTGACCTATTTTGAGTTCACCACCCTGGCCATCCTGCGGCTGCTGAGCCACTCGCTGCTGGATGTCGCCATTCTGGAGGTGGGGCTGGGCGGCCGGCTGGACGCCACCAACGTGATCGATGCCGACTGCGCCATCATCACCAGCATCGACATCGACCACACCGAATACCTGGGGCCCGACCGCGAGAGCATCGGCCGGGAAAAGGCCGGCATCATGCGCACGGGCCGCCCGGTGGTGGTGAGCGACCCCATGGCGCCGCAGAGCGTGATCGACCATGCGCGCGAAATCGGCGCCGACCTCTGGCGGTTTGGCCATGATTTCAATTTTTCGGGCGACAAGCAGCAATGGAGCTGGGCCGGGCGCGGGCGCCGTTATGCGGGGCTGGCCTATCCGGCGCTGCGCGGGGCCAACCAGCTGGTCAACGCTTCGGGCGTGCTGGCGGCATTCGAAGCGCTGCGCACACGCCTGCCCGTGACGGCGCAGGCCGTGCGCAACGGGCTGGCGCTGGTCGAGCTGCCCGGCCGTTTCCAGATCGTGCCGGGCCAGCCCACCCTGGTGCTGGATGTGGCCCACAACCCGCATTCGGTGGCGGCGCTCACGGCCAACCTGGATGCCATGGGCTATTTCCCGGTCACGCACGCCGTGTTTGGTGCCATGGCTGACAAGGACCTTGCCCCCATGCTGGCCAAGGTGGGGCCACTGGTGGACCACTGGTATTTCACCGATCTGCCCACGCCACGCGCCGAAACCGGCGCTGTCCTGCAGCAGAAATGGAATGCGCTGCAGATGGTGTCCGGCGGGCGACGGCAGGTGGGCACCAGCGTCCACGCCGATCCCCAGCAGGCCCTGCAGGCGGCGGTGGCCGCGGCAGACCCCGCTGATAGAATCGTGGTCTTTGGCTCGTTTTACACGGTGGGTGGTGTGCTGATCGATGGCATCCCCCGCCTGCATGCCAAACATCTGGACGCTTAAGCTCCGCACGAGTCCCTACTCCATGGCATTTTTCAAGTTTCGTTGGCCCGGTCAGAGTGAGCAGGCTGACAAGCCGGCCAAGCGCTCCCGTTCGGCCCAGGGCGAAAGCATCGAAGTCATGCGCCGGCGCGCGCGGCATCGTCTGATTGGCGCTGCGGTGCTGGTTTTGCTTGGCGTCGTGGGATTTCCCCTGCTGTTTGACACGCAGCCGCGCCCCATTGCGGTGGACATTCCGATTGAAATCCCCGACCGCAACAAGGTGGCGCCGCTGGTGGTGCCCGCCGCCAAATCCGATGCGCCTGCAGCGCGGTCCGCAGCCGCGCCGGCAGTGCCATCGCCGCCGGAGCGCAGCGCTGCTGGTGCAGGCCTGAGCGATGGCGAGGAACTGGTGGCCAGCAGCCGCGCTGTCAAACCGGCATCGGAGGAGCCTGCGGCGGCAAAGGCCGTTGCCAAACCCGAGGCCAGGCCAAAGCCTGCGGTAGCGCCCGAACCAAAGCCGGAGCCCAAACCCAAGCCCGATCCCAAGCCACCAGCCCCCGAGCACAAGCCGGCAGCGGCCGATGAGTCGGTGCGGGCACGGGCCTTGCTGGAAGGGCGCACGACACAGCCCGCACCCAGCGCACAGGCCGAGGACGGCCGGTTCATCGTTCAGGTGGGCGCTTTTGCCGATGCCGACAAGGCCCGCGAGGCGCGCTCTAAGCTGGAGCGGGCCGGGCTCAAAACCTATACCCAGGTGGTGGATACCAAGGATGGCAGGCGCGTGCGCGTGCGCGTGGGGCCGCTGGCC
Organism: Acidovorax sp.; assembly: GCA_024711405.1. Lineage (GTDB taxonomy): Bacteria > Pseudomonadota > Gammaproteobacteria > Burkholderiales > Burkholderiaceae_C > Acidovorax. The sequence goes on along the minus strand of JANJSZ010000300.1, from coordinate 810 downwards.
AGCCGGGCCGAGGCCGACAAGGCCGCCAGCCGCATCAAGGAACTGGGGTTGACTGCCTCGGTTCTGACGCTGTAGCCGCGGTGGGCTGCGCCATTGCACACCATGGCATCGCTGGACTGGATTTTTGCGGCAATTTTGCTGGCCTCGATGGTGATCGGCGCCTGGCGGGGTCTGGTCTTCGAGGTGTTGTCCGTGGCCGGCTGGGTGGCGTCATTTTTTGTCGCCCAGTGGTTTGCCTCCGACATGGCGTCGGTGCTGCCTCTGGGCGATTCCGATGGAGCACTGCGCTATGCGGCGGGCTTCATCGTGGTCTTTGTCGGTGCGGTGTTTGCCTGCGGCTTTCTGGCCTGGCTGGCCAAGAAACTGGTGGAAGCCATGGGGTTGCGTCCCGCGGACAGAACGCTGGGGGCCATGTTTGGCGTGGTGCGGGGCCTCGTCCTGCTGCTCGTGGTGACGGTGGTGGTGGGCTTGACGCCCATGCAGGAGGCGGCCTGGTGGCAGGAGTCGCACAGCGCACCGGTGCTGGGTGGCTTGCTCAAGAGCCTGAAACCCGCATTGCCCGAAGAATTCGGAAGGCATCTGCCTTCCTGACAGGGTAGCGGCCACCAGCTGCTGCCGAGAAAATTGGCGCGGGGCTTTTCCCGCAAATGGATGGAATCGAACTATGTGTGGAATCGTCGGCGTCGTCAGCACAGCGCCCGTCAACCAGCTGATCTATGACGCCTTGCTGCTGCTGCAGCACCGGGGCCAGGATGCTGCGGGCATCGTGACCCAGCAGGGCCGCAAATTCTTCATGCACAAGGCCAAGGG
>JANJSZ010000297.1 GCA_024711405.1 Acidovorax sp. | reverse complement strand
AGGCGCGGCGGGCGGCGTGGCGCTGTCGCTGCTGCCCTTGCCCTTCGCGTTGCTCGAGGATATTTGAATCCGCCCTTGCTGAAAAAGCCCCAGGAGCTGCTTTTTCAATCGCAATCCAGCTACCCCTGCTGCGCCATGGCAATGTGCGCAATGCCCGCTTCCTCATACGGTTCGCCCACCACGGAGAAACCGGCGCGGCGGTAGAAGCCTTCGGCGCTGCACTGGGCATGCAGCTGCACCGCGCTGTCGCCCCGGGCGCGAGCGGCTTCGACCAGCGCGTCCAGCAATTGCCGCCCCCATTGCGCGCCGCGCACCGAGCGGTCCACCGCCATGCGGCCGATGCGGCCCACACCGGGTGACGGCTGCAGCAGGCGGCCAGCGGCAATGGGCATGCCCAGCCGGTTGTAGAGGACGGCATGGCGGGCCGAGATGTCCTGCACGTCGGCCTCGACCTCGGCGGGAATGCCCTGCTCGTGCACGAACACGGCGGTGCGCACGCGGCCCGCGTCGCGGCCCAGGGTGTTCCAGTCGCCGGTGCGCACCTCGGCCATGTCGGCGCCCGCCTCAAAATCCTCGAAGCTGGCGCGCAGCGCAGGCGGCACCGGGCGCGAGGTCTGCGTGGCGGGGTCGGCAAACACATAGACCAGTTCGCCCGACACCAGCAGCCGGTCGCCGCTGAAGATGCCCGCCTCGAACAGGCTCGACGAATTGCCCACCCGCGCACAGCGCAGGCCCACATCCAGCGCGTCATCCAGCCGCGCCGAGGCGTGGTATTCGAGCATGGCCTTCTTCACATACATCTCGCCGCCCAGAACCAGCATGCTCGCCTCATACGGCATTGCCAGCGCGCGCCAGTAGTCGCTCATGGCCGTGTCGATGTACATGAGGTAGTGCGCGTTGAACACGATCTTTTGCATGTCCACCTCGGCCCAGCGCACGCGCAGGCGGTGAACACAGCGGAAGTCACTGCGTTGCATCAATTCTCGTTACTCCAGGTGAAATGCCAGCCGCAGCGCACGGGCTGCGTCGGCATGGGCCTTGCGCGCCTCGGGGATGGCGCGGCCCATCTTGATGAATTCGTGGGTCACGCCCCGGTAGATGTCCAGGTCTACCGCCACGCCGGCCAGGCGCAGCTTGTCGGCGTAGGCTATGCCTTCGTCCACCAGCGGATCGCATTCGGCCAGGCCGATCCAGGCGGGGGCCACGTCCTCCACATCGGGGGCGAGCAGCGGGGCAAAACGCCAGTCTTCGCGCTCCGCGCGGCTTTGCACATAGTTGCCGAAGAACCAGCTGATGGCGGGCTCCTCCAGCACCAGGCCCCGTGCAAAGGTGGCATGGGAGGGGGTGTCCTGGTGGGCCGCACAGCCGGGGTAGATCAGCAGCTGCAGCGCCAGCGGCAGGCCGGCATCGCGCGCCAGGATGGCGTTGACGGCGGCCAGCGTGCCGCCCGCGCTGTCGCCGCCCACGGCCAGGCGCACGGGGTCAGCCCCCAGGGTCCGGGCATGGGTGGCCAGCCATTGCAGGGCATCCCAGGCATCGTTGCTGGCCGTGGGAAAGCGGCGCTCTGGCGCCAGCCGGTAGTCCAGCGATACCACCATGCAACCCGCCAGACGCGCCAGCTCGCGGCACAGGATGTCGTGCGTGGCAATGCTGCCGATGGTGAAGCCGCCCCCATGCAGATACAGCAGCAGCGGCAGGCCCGTGTCGGTGGACGGCGCATACAGCCTGGCAGGCAGCGCATGGCCGTCGCGGGCCGGAATCTGAAAATCCTCCACGCGCGCCAGGGTGGCCTTGGGCACCTCCAGCACATCGGCGCCGGCCTGGTAAGCCATGCGTGCATCCTGTGGGGAGCGCGTATGCAGCGGCGCATGGCCCGCGCGGGCCATGCGTTCCAGCACGCTGCGCATCTGGGGGGTCAGGCGGGTATGGTGAATATGCGGATCGGTCAACGGTCAGGGTCTCGAACAAAAGCCCGCGCAGCGCGGGCCGGATCAACAAGGGGATGGATTTACCTGAAGCTCAGCCGCACAGGCGTTGCACCCGGCAGGCCGTCATAGATGATGGTCACCGACAACCCGGCCCTGGGCGGCAGCAGCGGCGAGAACGAGCCCAGGCTGATCAGGTCACCCGGCTGCATGGCCAGCCCCTCCCGCGCCAGCGCACCGGCCAGCCACACCACGGCGTTGAGGGGGTGGCCCAGGATGTCGCTGCCCTTGCCGCCGCCCAGGCGTGCCCCTGCGCCATCGGTCAGCGACACGTTCATGTCGGCCAGCGCCTTCAGCATGGCATAGCGCTCGGCACGGTAGGCGGGCACGGCCAGCGGGCTGCCGGCCACGCCCAGGCGGGCACCCACGTTGATGGCGCTCACGCCCGCGCCGTTGAGCTTGGGCGGGGCCTGCACCATGAGGTCGGGCAGTTCGATGAACGGGATGACCTGGTCCACCGCCTCCAGCACTTCCATGGGCGTGCGGGCCTGGTTGATGGCGGCGCTCTTCACGCGCACCAGCATGTCGGCCTCGTACAGCGGACGGGCACCAAACGCCGCGTCCACCGTGGCGCCGCTCTGCAACACCATGCCTTCGTAGAGCTTGCCCCACACGGGCTTGTCGGTGTTGAAGCGCTTTTGCACCGCCGGATTGGTCAGCCCCGCCTTGTAGCCAATCACCTTGCCCAGGCGCTGCGCCAGCAGCTGGTTGAGCTTGCCGCGCGTGCAGGTGCCATCGGCTTCGGACAGGTTTTCGGGGTTGGCGGCCGGGGTCCTGGCGACATAGTGGGCCACCAGATCGACCGTCTGGGCGTCGGTCAGGCACTGGGCCTGCGCAGCTGTCACACAAGCGACGGCCCCGGCCAGGGCGGTGAGGGTTTGCTTCATGGTC
>JANJSZ010000287.1 GCA_024711405.1 Acidovorax sp. | reverse complement strand
AAGGTTGCGCTCTACCAACTGAGCTATTCCCGCATTTTACCGAAGCCTCACATTGTACAACGTTTGCTGCGATGGAATGAATTGTAGCGCAATTTTCGGGGTGCGCCAGCATTTTTTGCATCAATGTTTCAATGGATCGGCGTTGGCCACACCCCCGGCTGATTTTTCTGCAGCCGACGCAACCACCACGGCCGCTTCTTCTTCGCTCAAGGCGACAGGTTTGCGCTCCAACGCCACTTCCAGCACCTTGTCGATCCACTTGACCGGCACGATCTCCAACCCGCTTTTCACGTTGTCCGGGATCTCCTGCAGATCTTTGACGTTCTCTTCCGGGATCAACACGGTCTTGATGCCGCCGCGCAAAGCAGCCAGCAATTTCTCCTTGAGCCCGCCGATCGCCGTGACCTCACCGCGCAGGGTGATTTCCCCCGTCATGGCCACATCGCCGCGCACCGGAATTCCCGTGAGCGCCGATACAAACGCAGTGGTCATGGCGGCACCTGCGCTGGGGCCATCCTTGGGCGTCGCGCCATCGGGCACGTGGATGTGGATGTCGCGCTTTTCGAAGGCTTCATCCTTGATGCCCAGCATGCGTGCACGGCTGCGCACCACCGTGCGGGCGGCCTCGACGGACTCCTTCATCACATCGCCCAGCGAACCCGTGCGGGTGATGACGCCCTTGCCCGGCATGGTGGCCGCCTCGATGGTGAGCAGATCGCCACCCACCTCCGTCCACGCCAGCCCGACCACCTGGCCGACCTGGTTCTGCTGCTCCGCACGGCCATAGGTGTATTTGCGCACACCCAGAAAGTCGGGCAGGTTGTCCTCGTTCACCACCACCTGCGGGGTCAGCTTCTTCAGCTGCAGCCCCTTCACCACCTTGCGGCAGATCTTGGAGAGTTCACGCTCCAGCGAGCGCACCCCGGCCTCGCGGGTGTAGTAACGCACCATGTCGCGCACGGCGGCTTCGGTGATGAGGAGTTCTTCAGCCTTTACCCCATTGTTCTTGAGCTGCTTGGGCAGCAGATACTTCATGGCAATGCTGGTTTTTTCGTCTTCGGTGTAACCCGACAGTCGAATCACCTCCATGCGATCGAGCAAGGCTGGCGGAATGTTCATGGAATTGGATGTCGCCACGAACATGACGTCGCTCAGGTCGAAATCGACCTCCACGTAATGGTCGCCAAAGGTGTGGTTCTGCTCCGGATCCAACACCTCCAGCAGTGCGCTCGACGGGTCACCTCGGAAATCAGTGCCCAGCTTGTCGATTTCATCCAGCAGGAACAGCGGATTGCGCACTCCCACCTTGCCCAGGCTCTGCAACACCTTGCCGGGCATGGCACCGATGTAGGTGCGGCGATGCCCGCGGATTTCCGCTTCATCGCGCATGCCACCCAGCGCCATGCGCACATACTTGCGCCCGGTGGCTTTGGCAATCGACTGTCCCAGCGAGGTCTTGCCCACGCCCGGTGGCCCCACCAGGCAAAGGATGGGCGCCTTGACCTTGTCCACACGCTGCTGCACCGCAAGGTATTCAAGGATGCGGTCCTTGACCTTGTCGAGGCCGAAATGGTCCTCATTGAGCACTGTTTCGGCATTGCCAAGATCGTGCTTGATCTTGCTCTTCTTGCTCCAGGGCAGGCCCGTGAGCACATCGATATAGCTGCGCACCACCGTAGCCTCGGCCGACATGGGCGACATCAGCTTGAGCTTCTTGAACTCGGCCTCTGCTTTCTTGCGGGCCTCTGCCGGCATCTTGGCCAGCTTGATCTTCTTTTCAATCTCTTCGACGTCGGCGCCCTCTTCCCCCTCGCCGAGCTCCTTCTGAATGGCCTTGACCTGCTCGTTGAGATAGAAGTCGCGCTGGTTCTTTTCCATCTGGCGTTTCACGCGCCCACGGATTTTCTTGTCGACATTCAGGATGTCCACTTCACGGTCCAGCTGCTCGAACAGGTTCTCGAGGCGTGCCTTGACGTCGGAGAGATCCAGCACCACCTGCTTGTTTTCCAGTTTCAGGGGCAGATGCGCGGCGATGGTATCGGCCAAGCGGCCAGGATCGTCGATGCTGGAGATCGAGGTCAGTATCTCGGGTGGAATCTTCTTGTTGAGCTTGACGTATTGGTCAAACTGCTGCATCACGGCACGGCGAAGCGCCTCGATTTCGCTGGATTTGTGCTGTTCCTGGTCCTGCTCGACAGGTGCCACGGTGGCCGTGAAGTGCGTCTCGGCATCCGCGATGGACGTCACCAGGGCACGCTGCTGACCCTCTACAAGCACCTTGACGGTGCCGTCGGGCAGCTTGAGCATCTGCAGGATGGTGGACACGCAACCCACATCAAACATGTCTTCGACCGAGGGTTCATCCTTGGCCGCAGCCTTCTGGGCCACGAGCATGATGCGGCGGTCGGACTCCATGGCCAACTCCAGCGCCTTGATGCTTTTGGAGCGTCCCACGAACAGCGGGATGACCATGTGGGGAAACACCACCACGTCGCGCAGTGGCAACAGCGGCAGATCAATGGGGGTGGCTGGCAGGGGGTTATGTCCGGACATGGAAATCCTCAAAGTGCTCTGTGGAATATGGTCCACATGTGGGGATTTTCAACCCTTGCGCGCGACCGCGCTGTTGCAAGGGTTGATGATTCGGGGGTCGCAGCATGGCGCCCGCTCCGGGCTTCTCAAGCCTTCTTGGCGGCCTCGCGGTACACCAGCAAGGGGGGCTTGTTTTCTTCGATGGTGGATTCGTCCAACACCACTTTCTCGACGTTGCTGGTGTTGGGCAGGTCGAACATGGTCCCGATCAGCGCCTGCTCCAGGATGGAGCGCAGGCCGCGGGCCCCTGTCTTGCGGGCGAGCGCCTTGCGGGCAATGGCCTTCAAGGCAGCGGGGCGAATCTCCAGATCCACTCCCTCCATGGCCAGCAGCTTGCTGTACTGCTTGACCAGCGCATTCTTGGGCTCGGTCAGGATCTGCACCAGCGCGTCTTCGCTCAGTTCGGCCAGCGCCGTCACGACGGGCATGCGCCCCACCAGTTCGGGAATCAGGCCAAACTTGATCAGGTCTTCGGGTTCGATCTCGGTGAACACCTCGGACAGCGATCGCTGCTTCTTGCTCTTGACCGAGGCGCCGAAGCCGATGCCCGAGGCCTCGGTGCGGTTTTCGATGACCTTTTCCAGCCCCGCGAACGCGCCGCCGCAGATGAACAGGATGTTGGTCGTGTCGATCTGCAGGAAATCCTGGTTCGGATGCTTGCGCCCACCCTGGGGCGGGACGCTGGCCATGGTGCCTTCGATGAGCTTGAGCAGCGCCTGCTGCACGCCCTCACCCGACACGTCGCGCGTGATGCTGGGGTTGTCCGACTTGCGCGAGATCTTGTCGATTTCGTCGATATAGACAATGCCGCGCTGGGCCCGCTCGACTTCGTAGTTGCAGCTTTGCAGCAGCTTCTGAACGATGTTCTCGACGTCCTCGCCCACATAACCGGCCTCGGTCAGCGTGGTGGCGTCGGCCATGACAAAGGGCACGTCCAGCATGCGCGCCAGGGTTTGCGCCAGCAGCGTCTTGCCCGAACCCGTGGGGCCGATCAGCAAAATATTGCTCTTGGCCAGTTCCACATCATCCTTGTGGGCCTTGTCCTTGTGGCGCAGGCGCTTGTAGTGGTTGTAGACCGCCACCGCCAGCGTACGCTTGGCCTGGTCCTGACCAATGACATAGTTATCAAGATTGTTCTTGATTTCCACCGGCGTGGGCAGATCGCTGCGCCCTTCACGCGCCAGGTCACCGGCTGGGAGCTCATCGCGGATGATCTCGTTGCACAGGTCAATGCACTCGTCGCAGATAAAGACCGACGGGCCGGCGATCAACTTCTTCACTTCATGCTGGCTTTTGCCGCAAAAAGAGCAGTAAAGGGTTTTTTCGCTGGAAGAGCCTTTTTTCTCGGCCATGGGGACAATGCCTTGTTTCGGAAAGTTGTCGGGATGATACCCAAATAAAAAACGGCGTCTTCCCTGTGGGAAAACGCCGCGCGGCCACCGGGGGCCGACTCAGGAGCGCTTGTGAATCACCTGGTCGATGATGCCGTAGTCCTTGGCTTCATCGGCCGTGAGGAAGTAGTCGCGCTCGGTATCTGCCTTGACCTTTTCCAACGATTGTCCCGTGCGCTCGGCCAGGATGCGGTTCATCTGGTCCTTGGTACGCAGGATGTCGCGCGCATGGATCTCGATATCGGTCGCCTGGCCGCGCGCGCCGCCGAGCACCTGATGGATCATGACCTTGGAGTTGGGCAGCGAAAAACGCTTGCCCTTGGCACCGGCGGCCAGCAGGAATGCACCCATGCTGGCGGCGAAGCCCACGCACAGCGTGGAGACATCCGGCTTGATGAACTGCATGGTGTCGTAGATCGACATGCCAGCCGTCACGCTGCCGCCAGGGGAGTTGATATAGAAAGAAATATCCTTTTCAGGGTTTTCACTTTCCAGAAACAGCAACTGCGCCACCACCAGGTTGGCCGTCTGGTCATTGACCTCGCCCACCAGGAAAATGACGCGCTCCTTCAGCAGGCGCGAATAGATGTCATAGGACCGCTCACCGCGGCCCGACTGCTCGATAACCATGGGGACCATGCCCAGGGCTTGTGTTTCCAGTGCGCTCATTGTTTCTCCAGTCAAGCAGATACTGTATCCAGAAATGAATTGGGGCTTGTGCACAAAAGCACAAGCCCCTGATGGACGGCTACCGCGAGATCATCCGCAAGGGACGCGCTCCCGATGGCCCGGCCTCAGCCCTGGCCCATCAGTTCGTCGAACGACACCGCCTTGTCAACGACCTTGGCCTTGCCCAGAACGAAATCGGTCACATTGTTCTCGATGACCACCGCCTCGACTTCGGCCAGACGCTGGCGGTCGCCAAAGTACCAGCGCACCACGTCTTCAGGCTTCTCGTAGCTGGCAGCCAGCTCGTCGATATGGGCCTTGAGCTGCTCGGGCTTGGCATGCAGTTCGTTGGCGCGCACCAGTTCGGCCACCACCAGGCCCAGACGCACACGGCGCTCAGCCTGGGGGCGGAACACGTCTTCCGGGATTTCCGCCTTGTCAGCGTCCTTGATGCCGCGCTGCTTGAGCTCGGCACGGGCACCTTCCAGCAGACGGGCGATTTCAGCCTGCACGCTGGCGTTGGGCAGGTCGAGTTCGGCCTTGGCGACCAGGGCGTCCATGACGGCTGCCTTGTTGCGGGCCAGCAGGCGGAACTTGACTTCGCGCTCCAGGTTCTTCTTGATGTCGGCACGCAGGCCTTCCACCGAGCCATCGGCAATGCCCAGCGACTTGGCCAGGGCATCGTTCACTTCGGGCAGATGGGCGGCTTCGATCTTCTTGATGGTGACCAGGAAGTCGGCAGTTTTACCGGCAACGTCCTTGCCGTGGTAGTCGGCGGGGAATGCCAGGGGGAAGGTCTTGCTTTCGCCCGACTTCATGCCGCGCACGGCGTCTTCGAATTCCTTGAGCATCTGGCCTTCACCCACCAGGAACTGGAAGTCTTCGGCCTTGCCGCCATCAAATGGCTCGCCATCGATCTTGCCTTCGAAGTCCACGGTCACGCGGTCGCCGTCTTGTGCGGCAGCGTCGACGGCGCGCTGGGCAAAGCTGCGACGCTGCTTGCGCAGAATGTCGACGGTCTTGTCGATGGCAGCATCGGTCACTTCGGTGGACAATTTTTCCACTTCCGCATCCGCCAGCTCACCGATCTTGACTTCGGGGAAAACCTCGAAGATGGCGTCGAACGTGACCTGGCCCTCGGGGGCGCCTTCCTTTTCGGTGATGCGGGGCTGGCCGGCCACGCGCAGCTTGGCCTCGTTGGCCGCCACGGCGAAAGCCTCGCCCACCTTGTCGTTGAGCACTTCGTACTGCACCGAGTAGCCGTAGCGCTGGGTGACGACGTTCATGGGCACCTTGCCAGGACGGAAACCGTCCATTTTCACGGTGCGGGCCAGGCGCTTCAGACGGGAATCGACTTCGGTCTGGATGGTGGTCAGGGGCACGCTCAGCGTGATCTTGCGCTCGAGCTTTTCAAGGGTTTCAACAGTAACGGACATCGCTCTTCCTCGTATGAATGTGGATCGTGCTGGCTGCAGCGCAGCGGCGCCGTGTTCCGCAAAGTCTCACATGGGTGGTGCGCGGGGGGGGACTCGAACCCCCACACCATTGCTGGCGTCAGGACCTAAACCTGGTGCGTCTACCAATTTCGCCACCCGCGCGGTTCTACAAACAAACAGGCGGCAAGCTGGGCTGCCGCCTGTGTGAAATCGGTCAACCTTCTATTTTACCCTGATGCGGCAGGCGCTTTGAATCCCGGCGCTCATGCCAGCTCGGGAACCGGGCGTCGCACCCGGAACCAGGCGGCATACATGGCTGGCAGGGCCAGCAATGTCAGCACCGTGGCCACGACGAGTCCACCCATGATGGCCACGGCCATCGGCCCCCAGAACACGCTGCGCGACAACGGAATCATGGCCAGCACCGCGGCAGCGGCCGTGAGCACGATGGGACGCAAGCGCCGCACCGCGGATTCCACGATGGCGTCCCAGGCGGGCACGCCCCGGGCGCGGTCCTGTTCGATCTGGTCGATCAGGATCACCGCGTTGCGCTGGATCATGCCCATGAGCGCAATCACGCCCAGCAGCGCCACGAAGCCGAACGGGCGATTGAGCAACAGCAGCGCTGCCGCCACGCCCGCCAGCCCCAGCGGCCCGGTCAGGAACACCAGCATCGCACGGCTGAAGCTGTGCAACTGCAGCATGAGCAGCGTGAAGGTGATGAACAGCATGATCGGAATGCCCGCCGCAATCGACGCCGAGCCTTTGGAGCTTTCCTCCACGGCGCCCGCCACCTCGATGCGATAGCCCGCTTGCCCCGCAGCGCGCCACTTCGCCTCCATCTCCTGGAGGGCAGGCAGCAGCGCCGCCGTCACGGTGGCGCCTTGCAGGCCTTCGGTCACATCGCCTTGCACGGTGATGGCGTAGTCGCGGTTCTCGCGCCACATCACGCCGGGTTCCCAGGTGAACACGGGCTTGGCGATCTGCGTGAGCGGAATCGACTTGCCCGAGGCCGTGGGCAGGTAGGCGTTGGCGATGTCGGTGATGGCGTTGCGCTCTTCGAGCGGCTGGCGCAGCACGATGTCGATGAGCTTGTCACCCTCGCGGAACTGGCCCACCTGCGCGCCCGACAGGATGGTCTTGGACGCCTGGGCGATCGACTGGCTGGTCACGCCCAGTGCTCGCGCCTTGGCCTGGTCCACTTCCAGGCGCAGCACCTTCACGGACTCGTTCCAGTTGTCATTCACGCCACGCATGTTGGGGTTCTGGCGCAGCTGGGCTTTCACCTCGTCCGCACGCTCGCGCAGGACCAGCGGATCGGGCCCCACCACGCGGAACTGCACGGGGTATGGCACCGGTGGTCCGTTGGGCAGCAGCTTGACGCGGCCGCGCACCTCCGGAAACTCTTTCGCCAGCAATTCAGGCAGCGCCACCCGCAGGGATTCGCGCACCTTCAGATCCTGCGACAGCACGATGAACTGCGACACGTTGGTCTGCGGGAACACCTGGTCCAGCGGCAGATAGAACCGCGGCACGCCCGACCCCACCCAGGTGCTCACGGTGCTGACGCCCGGCTCGGAGAGCAGGCGCTGCTCCACGCGCTTGGTGACTTCTTCGTTGCCCGCAAAGGAGGTGCCTTCGGGGAACCAGATGTCCACCAGGATCTCGGGGCGGCTCGAATCCGGGAAGAACTGCTGCTGCACCTTGCCCATGCCCGCAATGCCCAGAGCGAAGGTCAGCACCGTGGCACCGATGGTCAGCCAGCGGTGCTCCACGCACCAATGCACCAACCGACGGAAGGCGGTGTAGAACGGGCTGTCGAACACCTCGTGCGGATCGTCGGCAATGCCCTGGCTGGCCTGCACCGCGAGCACATGGGGCGGCACCTTGAGCAGCAGCGTGCCCAGGTAGGGCACAAAGTACACCGACACGATCCAGCTGAGCACCAGCGCAATCACCGTGACGGCAAAGATGGCGAACGTGTACTCTCCGGTCATGGATTTGGCGATGCCGATGGGCAAAAACCCGGCCGCCGTGATCAGCGTACCCGTGAGCATGGGCATGGCGGTGAGCTCATAGGCAAACGTGGCGGCGCGCGCCTTGTCGTAGCCCTCTTCGAGCTTGAGCACCATCATCTCGACCGCAATGATGGCATCGTCCACCAGCAGACCGAGCGCAATGATGAGCGAACCCAGCGAAATCTTGTGCAAGCCGATATTCCAGTACCACATGGCCAGGAAAGTCATGGCCAGCACCATGGGGATGGTGATGCCCACCACCAGGCCGGGGCGCGGATCGATGTACCAGCGCTTCCACAGCGGCTGGTTGCCGGGGCGCTTGTGCAGCCCCAGGCTGACGAAGCTCACCACCAGCACGATGACCACGGCCTCGATCAGCACCTTGACGAACTCATTCACGGAGCTGGCCACCGCCTTGGGCTGGTCCTGCACGTTGACCAGCTTCACCCCCGCTGGCAACGTGGCACCAATGCGGTCGGTGGCTGCGTGCAGTGCCTTGCCCAGCGCAATGATGTCCCCGCCCTTGGCCATGGAAACGCCCAGCGCGATCACCTCCTGCCCCTGGTGGCGCACCTTCACGGTGGCCGGGTCCACATAGCCGCGTTGGACTTCGGCAATGTCCGACAGGCGCAGCTGCGCACCCGACGGCCCCCGGATCGGCATGGCACGCAGGTCTTCAATGGCATTGAACTGCCCGCCCACCCGCACCTGCACCTGGTCCTGGGGGGTCTGGAAGGCGCCGGCACTCTCCACCGCGTTTTGCTGCCCCAGCTGGGCCAGCACCTGGCTCATGTCCAGGCCCAGTTGGGCCAGGCGCTTTTGCGAGATCTCGATGAACAGCTTTTCGTCCTGCACGCCAAACAGCTCGACCTTGGCCACATCGGGCACGCGCAGCAGCTGCTGGCGCGCATCGTCGGCAAAGGTTTTCAGTTCGGCATAACTGAAGCCTTCGGATTCGAGCGCATAGATCACGCCATACACATCGCCAAAGTCGTCGTTGAAAAAAGGCCCCTGGATGCCACCCGGCAGGGTGTAGCGCATGTCGCCCACCTTCTTGCGCACGGTGTACCAGACGTTGGCCACCTCGCTGGCCTTGGACGAATCCTTGATCTGAAAGATGATCTGCGACTCGCCGGGCTTGGAATAGCTGCGGATCTTGTCGGCATAGGGCACCTCCTGCAGCGTGCGCTCGATCTTGTCGGTCACCTGCTCGGCCACCTGCTGCGCCGTGGCGCCCGGCCAGTAGGTGCGCACCACCATGGCCCGAAAGGTAAAGGGCGGGTCTTCGTCCTGCCCCAGCTGGAAATAGGCTGCGAAGCCCAGCAGCATCAGCACCACCATGAGGTAGCGGGTGAGCGCCGGGTGGTCGAGCGCCCATTTGGAGAGGTTGAACCCCTCTTGGGGTTGTCGTTGGGTCATGGCCTGCCTTACTTTGCGGAAGAGGCCGCAGCCGCCGCAGAGGCAGCAGGCACCGGAGGAATCGCTACTGAATTCGTAGCTGTTTGCGCTTTAGGCACAGGCGCAACAACCACTTTTGGCCGATAAACCATGACCTTCTGTCCCGGCGAGAGCACATGCACCCCCGTGGCCACCACCTGCATGCCCGGCGCAAGGCCCGACGCCACCACGGCGTCGTTGCCATCGGCCGTGGCAATCTGCACCACCTGCGACCGCACCGTGCTGGTGGCCGGGTCATACACCCACACCGCCGTGGCCTGCCCCTCCTGGCGCAGCGCGCTGGTGGGCAGCTTGATGGCCGCAACGCCCGCGTGGCTCAAGGCCTTGGGCGTGACATACACCGTGGCGCCCAGGGCCGGCACATCGCCGCCTTCCAGCGCCACCTTGACCTGGTAGGTGCGCGTGGCCGCATCGGCGCTGGCCGCCACCTCGCGCACGCGGCCCGTCAGCGGCGCGCCGCCCGACCAGCCGCGCACCGCCACATCCTGGCCGCGCGCGATGCGCGCCACCTTGTCTTCGGGCACCGCAAACACCACATCGCGTGCACCGTCCTGCGCAATGCGCACCACGGGCGTGCCCGCTGCCACCACCTGGCCCGGCTCGGCCTCGATGCCCGTAACCACGCCCGACACATCGGCCACCAGCGTGGTGTAACCGGTCTGATTGCCTTGCGAAGACAGCTGCGCGCGCGCCTGGTCCAGCGTGGCCTGTGCGGCCTTGAGGGTGGCCTCGCGCCGCTCCAGCTCGGCGCCGCTGATGAAGTTCTGCTCCTTCAGGGCCTGGTAGCGCCTGACGTCGGCCGCCGCCAGATCACGCTGCGTGGTCGCCGCTGCCAGTTGCGCGCGCGCGGCATCTGCCGCCAACTGGTAATCGCGTGGATCGAGCTGCGCCAGCACCTGCCCGGCCTTCACCCGCTGGCCCAGTTCGGCCTGGCGCTGCACGATCTTGCCCGCCACCCGAAAGCCCAGGCGCGATTCCACACGCGCGCGCACCTCGCCCGCATATTCCAGGCTGGACTGCAGCGCCCCCACGCCCACCGTGAGCAACTTCACCGCGCGCACGGGCTCCTCGGGCGGCGCCGGCCGGGAACAGGCCGCCAGCGAGGCGGCAGAGACAACAAGAAACAAAAACCGCAGCGAATGCCGCCAGGTGAAAGGTGTGCGCATGGGACATCCGGGGTAAGAACGGCAGGTGCCCCGCACCCATGCGGCGACGATCAAAGCGCCGCCCATGGGCTCCCATGTTTTCAGCGGGACAAGGCAACCAAACCGCAAAATTTTACTGACTGACTGGTTAGTAATCTAGAGGGACGCCCTGGCAATGTCAAGCGACAATCCCGCCTGTGAATCAACGCCCGCACGCTCCTGACCCTGCTACTGCCGCAGCACCACAGCCGACCGCGCCGGTGGTGGCCGCGCCCGTCACGCACTACGAGAACTTCCCGGTGGCCTCGCTGCTGTGCCCGCCCCACCTGCGCCAGCCCATTGCCGCCCTTTACGCCTTTGCCCGCACGGCAGACGACCTGGCCGACGAAGGCGACGCCACGCCCGCCCAGCGCCTGGCCGACCTGACCGCCTACCGGGCCGAACTGGCCCGCGTGGCCGCAGGCCAGCCCCCCGCGGCGCCCTGGGCCGCCGTGTTTGGCCCGCTGCAGGCCGTGCTGCGCCAGCACCAGCTGCCGGTGCCGCTGCTCGACGACCTGCTCAGCGCCTTCATCCAGGACGTGGAAAAAACCCGCGACGCCCAGGGCTACACTGACCGCGCCGAACTGCTCGACTATTGCCGCCGCTCCGCCAACCCCATCGGCCGCCTGCTGCTGCACCTGTATGGCGTGACCGGCGCACAGGCGCTGCAAGAAAGCGACGCCATCTGCACCGCCCTGCAGCTCATCAACTTCTGGCAAGACCTGAGCGTGGACATCCCCCGCGGCCGCCACTACCTACCCCACGCCGACTGCGCCCGCCACGGCGCCGGCCCTGCCGACCTGCAGGCGCTGCGCAGCACCCCCGACAATGCGCGCCTGGTTGCCGACTGCGCCCGCTGGGCCCGCACCAGCATGCAAAGCGGCGCCCCCCTGGTCCACCGCCTGCCCGGCCGCGCGGGCTGGGAGCTGCGCCTGGTGGTGCAAGGCGGCCTGCGCATCCTCGACAAGGTCGATGCCCTGCAAGGCGGCAGCCTGCACACGCGCCCCAAGCTCCACGCCTGGGACTGGTGCCTGATGCTGGGCCGCGCGCTGGCAATGTAAGAAAGATTCATGGGCGGCAAGGCGATCTGACACGGGGGCGTCTCGGTCAAAAGGCTTGAAACCAAAACAGCCGCAATGGCTTACCCCATAAGCATCAAATGCTATGAAATATGAAGCAATCAACCTACCAACCGCCATGGTTGCAGCGCAGGCGGTGCGTGGTGGGCAGGGATTGCGCGCATGCTGCAGCCCTGCCGTCCGATTAGCCTCGCCACCATGACCTCCTCCCCCTTCTCCGTCAGCGTTTTCGACCTCTTCAAGATCGGCATCGGCCCCTCCAGCTCGCACACCGTGGGGCCCATGATTGCCGCGCGGCAATTCGCCTGCTACCTGCAGGCCAGCGTGGGCCTGGCGGCGGTGCACGGCGTCGCGGTGGAATTGTTCGGCTCGCTCTCGGCCACCGGCGTGGGCCACGGCACCGACCGGGCCGTGCTGCTGGGCTTGGCCGGGCACGAGCCCGACCGGATCAATCCCGAGCAGATCGCGCCCGCCATTGCGCAGATCCGCAGCAGCGGCACGCTGGCCCTGCTGGGCACGCACACCGTGCCCTTCATCGAAAAAGAGCACCTGCTGTTTCGCCGCAAAAGCCTGCCGCTGCACCCCAACGGCATGTGCTTTCACGCCGTCAACGCGCAGGGCGAAGAGATCGCAACGCGCGAGTACTACTCGGTGGGCGGCGGTTTCGTGATCGATGCCACCGGCGAGCGCGTGCTCAACCTGGCCGCCGGCGCCGATGCCGATGCCGAGACAGCCGGCCACGGCCGTGGCCTGCCCTACCCGTTCCGCACCGGCGCCGAGCTGCTGGCCCAGTGCCAGGCCACCGGCCTCACCCCCGCCCAGCTCATGGCCGCCAACGAACAGCACTGGCGCAGCGATGGTGAAGTGCGCCGCCAGCTCTTGGCCATCTGGCAGACCATGGCCGGCGCCGTGCAGCGCGGCTGCGCCAGCACCGGCAATCTGCCCGGTCCCCTGCATGTGCGCCGCCGCGCCGCCGAACTGCACAAAAGCCTGAGCAGCCACCCCGAGGCCGCCCTGCGCGACCCGCTCGCCATGCTCGACTGGGTCAACCTGTACGCCATGGCCGTCAACGAGGAAAACGCCGCTGGCGGCCGCGTGGTCACCGCCCCCACCAACGGCGCGGCGGGCGTCATCCCCGCCGTGCTGCACTACTACGTCAACTTTCTGCTGGGTGCCGGCAAGGTCAACGAAGACGGCATCGCCACCTTTTTGCTCACTGCGGGCGCCATCGGCATCATCTACAAGGAGAACGCATCGCTCTCCGGTGCCGAGGTGGGCTGCCAGGGCGAGGTGGGCGTGGCCTGCTCCATGGCCGCCGGCGCCCTGGCCGCCGTGATGGGCGGCACGCCCGAGCAGATCGAGAACGCCGCCGAGATCGGCATGGAGCACAACCTGGGCATGACCTGCGACCCCGTGGGCGGCCTGGTGCAGATCCCCTGCATCGAACGCAACGCCATGGGTGCCATCAAGGCCATCAACGCCGCCCGCATGGCCCTGCGCGGCGACGGCCAGCATGTGGTCTCGCTCGATAAGGTCATCAAGACCATGATGCAGACCGGCGCCGACATGAAGGTGAAATACAAGGAAACCTCGCGCGGCGGGCTGGCCGTGACCGTGGTGGAGTGCTGAGGCGCTTCAAAACCAGTCACTCTCAAATCCATAGCTGCCAGCGCTTACCTATCAACCGCTAAAGACTAAAAATACTGCAAACCCGTGCACCCCGCCAGCCGTGGTGCGCCATGGGACAATTCCGCCCCATGACACCGCAGCAGTACGTTCAGCAAAAAGCCGTGGCCTCGGGCAGCAGCTTTTATTACGCCTTTCTCTTCTTGCCCGCGCCGCGCCGCGCGGCCATCACGGCGTTTTATGCGTTTTGCCGCGAGGTGGACGATGTGGTCGACGAGGTGTCCGACCCCGGCGTGGCCCGCACCAAGCTGGCCTGGTGGCAGGCCGAGGTGGCCAAGGCCTTTGCCGGCCAACCCACCCACCCGGTGATGCTGGCGCTGATGCCGCACACGGCGGTCTATGGCATTGAGCAGCGCCACCTGCAGGCGGTGATCGACGGCTGCCAGATGGACCTGGAGCAGACGCGCTACCTCGACTTTGCCGGCCTTTCGGGCTATTGCCACCTGGTGGCGGGCGTGGTGGGCGAGGTGGCGGCGCGCATCTTTGGCCAGACGGATGCGCGCACCACCGAATATGCCCACCGGCTGGGCCTGGCGTTCCAGCTCACCAACATCATCCGCGACGTGGGCGAGGACGCCATGCTGGGCCGCATCTACCTGCCGGTAAGCGAGCTGCAGCAGTTTGACGTGAAGGCGCACGAGATCTTGAAGCGCCAGTATTCCGACCGCTTCACCGCGCTGATGCGCTTTCAGGCCGAGCGCGCGCACCGCCTGTACGAAGAGGCCTTTGCCCTGCTGCCCGACGCCGACCGCCGCGCCCAAAAGCCCGGCCTGATGATGGCCAGCATCTACCGCACGCTGCTGCGCGAGATCGAACATGAGAACTTCCAGGTGCTGCACCAGCGCATTCGCCTCACGCCGCTGCGCAAGTTCTGGCTGGCGTGGAAGGTGCAGGCGCTCGGGCGCATGTCCTGATGGCGGCACGGGTCGCCGTGATCGGTGCCGGCTGGGCCGGCATGGCCGCCGCCATTGCGCACACGCAGGCGGGCCGCCAGGTCGCCGTTTTTGAAGCAGCGCGCACCGTGGGCGGCCGTGCGCGCGCCGTGCCGGGCACGCTGCCCGATGGCACCGCGGCCATGCTGGACAACGGCCAGCACATCCTGATTGGCGCCTACGCCGAGTGCCTGCGCCTGATGCGGCTGGTGGGGGTGGACCCCGACACTGCGCTGCTGCGCCTGCCGCTCACGCTGCAGTTCCCCGATGGCCAGGGGCTGCAGTTGCCCGATCTGCCGCCGCCGCTGGATGCTTTGGTGGGCATCGCCACCGCCCGGGGCTGGAACTGGCGCGACAAGCTGGCACTGTTGCGCACGGCCTCGGGCTGGCAGCGGCGGGGCTTTCGCTGCGCGCCCGAGGTTACGGTGGCCCAGCTGTGCGCCGGGCTCACGCCGCGCCTGATGGCCGAGTTCATCGATCCGCTGTGCGTGTCGGCCCTCAACACCCTGGCGCACGAAGCCAGCGGCCAGGTGTTTTTGCGCGTGCTGCAGGACAGCCTGTTCAGCGGCCGGGGTGGCTCCAACCTGCTGCTGCCATGCACCGACCTGGGGGTGTTGTTTCCTGAAGCGGCCGGGCGTTGGCTACAGGCCCAGGGCGGCGCGCTGCACACCGGCCACCGGGTGCAGCGCCTGGCGCGCAGTCCCGCAGTTGGTCCCCACGGCGGCGCAGGCTGGCGGGTGGACGACCTGCCGTTTGACGCAGTGGTGCTGGCCACCACCAGCACCGAGGCGGCCCGCCTGGCGCTGACGGCACACAGCACGTTGCCAGGCCCCGAGGCGGCCGCCCTGCACGCCTGGGCCGACAGCGCACAGGCGCTGCGCTTCACCGCCATCTCCACCGTGTATGTCCAGGCGCCGGCGCCAACGCAAGGCCACTTGCTCAGCCGGCCCATGCTGGCGCTGCACCCTGGCGCGGGCCGGCCCGCCCAGTTCGTGTTCGACCGGGGCCAGCTGGGCGGCCTGGCGGGTGTGCTGGCGTTTGTGGTCAGCGCCAGCGCGGGCGACCGCGCCACCCTGGAGCGCGCGGTGCTGCGGCAGGCGCACGAACAGCTGGGACTGCAGGGCCTGGGCATCGTCCAGACGGTGGTTGAAAAACGCGCCACCTTTGCCTGCACCCCCGGCCTGCAGCGGCCCACGCCGGCACTGGCGGACGGCCTGTGCGCCTGCGGCGACTACATCGAAGGCCGCTACCCGGCCACGCTGGAAGGCGCGGTGCTGAGCGGCACGGCAGCAGCAGCCCTGGTCTGAGGGGCGAAGGCGGATGGACTGGGAGGCCACAGCAACCGCCCCCGGGAAACTCCTTAGCCCACCGACAGCAGTTTGACAGCGTGGCAATGCACCATGGCCGCAGCCCATTTTTGACTGGAATTCCTGCCAAGGAGACTGCACCATGCCGCCCCACCCCTCTTCCGCCTTGTGCCCCACCCGCCGCCAGCTGCTGACCGCCAGCGGCACCATGGCCCTGGGTGGCCTGCTGCCCGCGACTTCGTGGGGCCAGGCCGCCTGGCCGAGCAAATCGGTGCGCTTCGTGGTGCCCTTTGCACCAGGTGGCAGCTCGGAAATCGTGGCCCGCTCCACCGCCGCCGAGCTCTCCAAGACGCTGGGCCAGAGTGTGTTCGTGGACAACAAGCCGGGCGCAGCGGGCAACATCGCCATGCAGGAAGTGGCGCGCGCCGAAGACCAGCACACGCTGATCCTGGGCCACATCGGTACCCTGGCGGTGAACCCCTTCATCTTCGACAAGCTGCCCTACGACGCCCACAAGGACTTCAAGCCCGTGAGCCTGCTGGCCAAGGTGCCCAGCCTGTACGTGGTGCACCCCGATGTGCCGGCCCGGAACCTCAGGGAATTCATTGCCTATGCCAAGAAGAACCCGGCCAAGCTCAGCTATGGCTCGGCGGGCAACGGCAGCGCGGGGCACCTGGCGTTTGAATACCTCAAGATGACGGCCGACATGTTCATGCTGCATGTGCCCTACCGCGGCACCGGCCCCATGATGACCGACCTGCTGTCGGGCCGGCTGGACGCCGCGGCCGTGGGCGCCGCCGCCATGCTGCCGTTCATCAAGTCGGGCAAGGTGCGCTGCATCGCCACCGGCTCGGCCCAGCGCCTGCCGCAGCTGCCCGACGTGCCCACCGTGGCCGAACAAGGCTTTCCCGGTTTCGAGATGACGCAGTGGTACGGCATGCTGGCCCCTGCCAGCCTTCCACAGGAGCACATCGACAAGCTCGCCGCCGAAACCATGAAGGCCGTCAAGGCACCGGAATCGCTCAGGCGCCTCCATGGCGACGCGGCCGAAGCCATTGGCGGCACGCCCGCGCAGTTTGCCCAGTTCATCGCAGCCGAGCAGGCGCGCTGGAAAAAGGTGCTGCTGCGCGCCAAGGTCAAGCCCGACTGAGCGGCGCGCCGGGCCCCGCAACTGGGGTCTGGGTCTGGGCCTGCTGCCGGGGAGCGCGTTAGCGATCGCCCCGGGCCACTGGCAGGCCGGGGGATCGCGTTATTTCTCCAGCCACCACTGGATGACCACCTTGGCCAGGAACCCCAGGAAGCCCACGCCCAGCCCCAGGAACAGCACAAAGGTGCCAAACCGGCCGGCCTTGGAAGCCCAGGCCAGTTGCCCGATGATGAAAACCATGTACAGGATGAAAGCCCCCACCCCGTAGGTGAGGAAGAAGCTCGAAATCTGCGCTTCGGTAAATCCAAAAATCACGAGCGCCCCCCTTGGGCAGGACCCTTGTACGATTCGCGCGGCGGCAGGCTGGAGGCGTCCACCAGGTCGCGGTAGGCATGCCAGCTGGCATGGCCCAGCATGGGCATGACGGCAACCATCCCCAGCAGCAGCGAACCCAGTCCCAGCAGCGTGAAACCCAGAATCAGCGCGGCCCACAGCGCCATCGGCACCGGGTTGGCCAGCACGGACTGCCAGCTCGTCAGGATGGCCTGGCGCAGGCTGGCGCGCCGGTCCAGCAGCAAGGGCATGGCCACCACGCTGGACAAGAAGATGGGCGCGGCCATCAGGCTGCCCAGCGCCAGCCACAGCTCGAACAGCCAGCCCTCGCGGGCCAGCACCACATGCAGCAGAAAGTCTCGCGGCGTCTCGATGGGCACGGGCGCCAGCAGGGTGATCAGGGCCGCCGAGGTCACCACCCAGCCGGTGGCGGCCAGCGCCAGCAGCACGCCGAACTGCACCATGCACCAATAGTCGTTGCCCCACTTGTTGACATGGCTGTTCTGCCAGTTGAGCCAGGTTTTCAGCACCACGGCGGCGTTGGCGGGCTCGCTGCGCTCCAGCGCCCGGCTCAGGGCATACAGGCTGGTGGCCAGCACCGGCGCCACCACCAGAAAGCCCGACAGCGCGCCCGCCAGCAGCCAGAAACGGTTGTAGGCCACGGCCATGATGACGGCACCCAGCAGCGTGATGGCCAGGCCGTGGGCAAAGCTGATCCAGCCGGCACGCGCCATGTCGCGCCAGCCCAGGGCCAGCCAGGCCAGCGGTTGCATCAGCCCGATGGTGCGGACGACGGGCAAGCGGGGCGGGGTAAAGCGCATCGGTTCTTCCGGCAAAAGCGGTTTAACGGGGTATCGCCGGGTCGTCCAGCAGACGGCACAGCGCGGTGAGGCTGGCCACGGTGGCATGGGGCGGTGTGTCGTGGGGCCAGTCCTTGCGCGCCGGGTTCAGCCACACGGCCTGCATGCCGGCGGTGACGGCCGCCAGCGCATCGAGCGTGGCGTCGTCGCCCACATGCAGCACCTCGTGGGGCTCGACTCCCAGGGTGCTGGCGGCGGCGTGAAAGATGCGCGGGTCGGGCTTGGGCACGCCAAATTCGTGTGCGCTGATGCTGGCTTGGAAGTAATGCCCGATGCCCACGCGGTGCACATCCGCGTTGCCATTGGACACGGCCACCACCGGGTAGCGTTCGGAAAGAAACGCCAGCGTGGTGTGTGCATCGTCAAACAGCTCCACCCGCTGGCGCTCGGCAAAGAACACCTCGAACGCGGGCTCGGCCAGTGCCGCTTCATCCCCGGCCTGGGTGAGGGCCAGGCGGATGGACTCGCGGCGCAAGGCACTCAGATCGTGCCGCAGGTCGGGGCGCAGGCTCCCCATCTGGTTGCGGATGGCGCGCAGCGCCGCGGTGTCGGAATACAGCGCCGCGGTGGCGGGGGCATGCACGGTCAGCCATTGCAGCAAGACCGCTTCGGCCCGGGTGATGGTGGGCCAGATGGGCCACAGGGTGTCGTCCAGGTCGAGGGTAACGGCCCGGATGCGGGAGATGTCGAGGGAGCAAGCGGACACAGTCGATGCAGGGAAAGCGGGGGGTTACGGGCATTGCCCTGGAAAGTCCAGCCAGAGAATACCCCACGCAGCCACCGAGAGTGAACCGACGAGGGAGCGGGAAATTTTTTGCTGGCGCTCTGCCCATAATAGAAGCAGGCGCAGCTGCCAGCACCTGAACGCACAAATCAACCCGAACGGAGAAAACCATGAACGCCACACTGACCACCGCCCAACGCGACGAACTCAAGGCCCTGCTGCTGGCGGCGCGCCACAGTCTTGAGTCCCAGATGCAGCAAAACCGCGAAAACCTCGCGCCGCCCGTCACCGACCAGGACGGCATCGAGCAAGGCAATGTGGTGCGAGAGGTGGACCAGGCACTCACCAACATCGACGCCGCTGACGTCAAGCGCATCGACCACGCCCTGGAGGCCATGGAAGACGGCAGCTATGGACTGTGCGCCGAATGCGGCTGCGCCATCCCGTTCGATCGCCTCAAGATCGAGCCGCAGACGCAGCACTGCGTGGCCTGCAAGTCGCGCTGGGAACAGGGCAAGGGCCACGCCAAGACGCACGCCTGAACCTGCAGCGCCGGAGCTGCCGCCGGGCCTGCGGCCAAAGCCCATGCCGGCGCACCGGCCCTGCCTTGCGTGAAAATGCGGCATGCCTTTTCAAACCGAACCACCCTTTCACCACGGCCAGGCCGAACGCACCGCCGTGCTGCTGTGCAACCTGGGAACCCCCGACGAGCCCACGGCCCCTGCCGTGCGGCGCTATCTGGCCGATTTCCTGGGTGACCAGCGCGTGGTCGAAATCCCCAAACTGGCCTGGTGGCCCATCCTGCACGGCATCATCCTGCGCACCCGGCCGGCCAGATCCGCCGCCAAATACGCCAGCGTCTGGACCCCCGAAGGCTCGCCCCTGGCGGTGTGGACCGCCAAACAGGCCACCCTGCTGCGCGGCTGGCTGGGTGAGGCCGGGCACAGCGTGCTGGTGCGCCATGCCATGCGCTACGGCACCCCCTCCATCGCCAGCCAGCTCGATGCCCTCAAGGCCGAGGGCGCCACCCGCATCCTGATCCTGCCGCTGTACCCGCAATACTCGGGCACCACCACGGCCAGCGTGTTCGACGCCGTCTATGGCTGGGCCGCCCGCACGCGCAGCGTGCCCGAGCTGCGCTTTGTGAACCGCTACCACGACCACCCCGGCTACATCGACGCGCTCGCCCGCACCATCGAAACCCACTGGAAGCACCACGGCCAGCCCGACCAGCTGGTGATGAGCTTTCATGGCGTGCCCGAGCGCACGCTGCACCTGGGCGACCCCTACCACTGCGAAAGCCTCAAGACCGGCCGCCTGCTGGCCGAACGCCTGGGCCTGCGCAAGGGCCACTACCAGATCACCTTCCAGTCGCGCTTTGGCAAGGCCAAGTGGCTCACGCCCTACACCCAGCCCACCGTCGAGGCCTTGGGCAAGGCAGGCACCCGGCGTGTGGACGTGGTGTGCCCCGGCTTCACCAGCGACTGCCTGGAGACGCTCGAAGAGATCAACATGGAAGTGCGCGAGGCCTTTTTGCACCACGGCGGCCAGGAGTTCCACTACATCCCCTGCCTGAACGACAGCACCCACTGGATCACCGCGCTGAGCCAGGTGGCCCAGCAGCACCTGGCCGGCTGGCCCACCAGCGTGCCCGATGCCGCTGCGCTGGCCGATGCGCGCGCCAAGGCGCTGGCAGGCGGTGCGCCTGCGGGGGCTTGCCCTGTGGCGCATTGACTATTTTTATCATAGCTACCAGCACCTCTCCATCAAGCGCTAGAGACTATTTGAGTCCAATATCCACGGCACCACCGCCATCTCCCATGCCCGCCATCGCCCTTGAACCCCATCAGCTGCGGCTGACCATCGCACCCGAATCGCTGGGCTTTGCCAGCACCGCCGAGCTGCAGGACCTGCCCCTGCCCTGGATCGGGCAGGAGCGCGCCCAGGCCGCCACCCAGTTTCGCTTGGGCCTGCAGCAGCCCGACTACCACCTGTTCGTGCTGGGTGAGGCGGGCAGCGGGCGCACTTCGCTGCTGCGCCAGGCCACGCAGGCCGCGGCGGCCCAGCGTGCCGTGCCACCGGACCTGTGCTATCTGCACAATTTCGACGCGCCCGAGCGCCCCCGCGCCCTGCGCCTGCCCGCGGGCCAGGGCCGCCAGCTGCGCGTGGCCCTGCTGGAGATGGCCAGGATGCTGCAGACCGACATCCCCAAGCGCCTGGCCAGCCCCGATTGCAAGGCCGAGGCCGAAGCCCTCCACAAAGCCTGGCAAAAGGAAGAAGCCAGTGCCTTTGCCACGCTCGATGCTTTCGCCGAGGCCCGCCACTTCCGGCTTTCGCGCGAAGGGGGCCAGCTGGTCTTCACCCTCACGGGCGACAAGGGCCACCCGCTGACCGAAAACGAGGCCCTGGCCCTGCCACGCGAACGCCGCGCCGAAATCGATGCCGCCGAGCAGGCCCTGCGCGCCGAGATTGCCCGCTTCCTGGACACCATGCGCCCGCTGGAGCGCGCCCGCGACGAGGCTTTGGCCACCTTGCGCCGCCAGGCCATCGAGCCGTTGCTCGAACATGCGGTGCAGGACATCCGCCAGGGCCTCAAAAAGCAGATCAAGGACGCCGCCAAGCTGGGCCAGTGGCTCGACCAGGTGGAGCGCGAGGTGCTGGCGCGGCTGGCGCTGTTCGAAGCCGGCGATGCCGACGACGATGCCGAGGACGAGCGCAAGGCGCATCTGGCCGAGCTGCTGGCCCGCTGCCAGGTGAACCTGGCGGTCGATAACGATGGCCGCGACGGCGCACCCGTGATCGTGGAGGACAACCCCCAGATACGCAGCCTGTTTGGCGCCATCGACCTGCAGACCGACACCGATCCGCCGCACGCTGATTTTTCCTGCATCCGCGCGGGCAGCCTGCTCAAGGCCCATGGCGGCTTCATCGTGCTGCACCTGCGCGACCTGGTGGAAGATGAAGGCCTGTGGCCCCGGCTGCGCCGGTTTCTGCGCAGCAGCCGCCTGCAGATCGACGAGGGCAGCGCCGCGGCGCACGGCCCCACGGCGCCGATTGCGCTGCAGCCCGAAGCGGTGGACGTGGATGTGAAGATCGTGCTGATCGGCTCGGTCGAGGAGTACTACGCCCTGCAAGAGGCCGACCCCGACACCGCGCGCCGTTTTCGCGTGAAGGTGGACTTTGCCGAGCGCTTTGCCGCCAGCCCCGCCACGCGCCACGCCACGGCCATCTTTGTGGCCCACAGCTGCAAGAAGCGCGGCTTGCCCCACTTTGCCCCCGATGCCGTGGCGCGCCTGCTCGAACAGACCCACCGCGAGGCCGACGACCAGAGCCGCCAGAGTGCGCTGTTTGCCAACACCGACGCCCTGGTGATCGAGAGCGCCGCCCTGTGCCAGGCACGCGGCGGCACGCTGGTGCAAGCCCCTGATGTGGACGCCGCGCTGCAGGCCCATGCCCTGCGCCACAACTACCCCGAAGAGCAGCTGCACGAGTCCATCACCGAGGGCGAGCGCCTGATCACGCTGCACGGCACCGTGGTGGGCCAGGTCAACGCCATGACGCAGATCGATCTGGGCGATTACCGCTTTGGTTTTCCGGTGCGCATCACGGCACGCACTTTTGCCGGGCACGAGGGCCTGCTCAACATCGAGCGCGAAGTCGATATGTCGGGCCCCATCCACGACAAGGGCGTGCTGATCCTGCACAGCTACCTGACCGCGCTGTTCAGCCATGTGGCGCCGCTGGCGCTCAACGCGTCCATCGTGTTCGAGCAGGAATACAGCGGCGTCGAGGGCGACTCGGCCTCATGCGCCGAGCTGTATGCGCTGCTGTCCAGCCTGTCTGGCCTGCCGCTGCGCCAGGGCATTGCCGTGACCGGCGCCCTCAACCAGCACGGCGAAGTGCTGCCCGTGGGCGGCATCAACGAAAAGATCGAGGGCTGGTTCCACGCCTGCGCAGCGGCCGGGCTCGATGGCACCCAGGGCGTGCTGATCCCCGCCCGCAACCTGCGCCACCTGATGCTGAGCCGCGCCATCGTGGATGCGGTGGAGCGCGGCCTGTTCCATGTCCATACCGTGGGCCATGTGAGCGAAGGCATTGCGCTGCTGACGGGCGAGGCCTCGGGCATGGTGCCGGGCGTGCCCCCAGAACGGGCCGCCGACGTGGAGGGCACCGTGCTCAGCCGGGCCGAACAAACCCTGCGCGCGTTCCGGCGTGCCTGCCAGAGCGCAGGGCACACCAGGCGGGGCCGGGTGAAGCGCGGCGCCATGCCCGGGCAGGGCCACTGAGCCACCACTCCGTTGGCACGAGAACGGGCCAGGGCCTGCCGGTCAAAACCGCCCCCCGCCGGAGCCTGTCGGCAGCACAGACCTTGAGGTTCGTGGATTCAGGCGCCCGACAAGAACCCGTCCACCAGGGCGAAGTGCGCCGGCACATTCAGCGCCGGCGCATGCCCGCAGCCGGGCACCTCCACCACGCGCACCAGGCCCCTGGCCCCCGGGCCACGCGTGAGCATTTCGGCGGTGGTCTCGGGAAGCACCAGGTCCGAATCGGCACCGCGCAGGCACAGCACCGGAATGTCGAGCGCATCGTAGTGTTCCCAGATCAGGTAGTCGTTGGCGTGGTGCGTGAACTGCTGCACCATGGCCGGGTCGTAGTGCGGCGTCACGCGGCCGTCGGGCAGGCGGCGCGTGCTGCTTTCGGTCAGCAGCCGCCATTGCGCGTCGCTGAGCCAGCCATAGGGCTGGTACACCTGCCGAAAAAATGCCTCCAGTTCCATCACGGTGTCAAACGCGGGCGGCTGGCCTGCGTAGGCCTTGATGCGCTCCAGCGCCGCATCGGCCAGGCGCGGCGCGTTGTCGTTGAGCAGCAGGCGGGTGATGCGGTCCTTGAGCTGCGGCTCGAACAGCCCCGACGCGCACACCGTGCCAATGGCCCCGCCCATGGAGGTGCCGATCCAGTGCGCCTGGCGAATGCCCAGCTGGTCGAACAGGTCGGCGGCAAGGCGGGCATAGAACGACAGGCGGTATTCGTCCTGCGGCGCACGCGCCCACTGGCTCAGTCCCCGGCCGATGGTATCGGGGCAGACCACCCGGTAGCGCGGCGCCAGGTGCCGCGCCAGTGCGTCCATGTCGCGCCCCGTGCGCGCCAGGCCATGCCATGCGATCACGGCGGGTGCGTCTGGCGCCCCCCATTCGGTGGCGTGGATTTCGTAACCGGCACAACGCAGGTAGCGCGAAGAGAACAGCATGGTGGTCAGCCTGGAGAAAAACAGCAGGGCCGCGCGCCTACTTCATCTGACGGCCGTGGATGCCGATCACCGGGGACTCGACATAGCGCGACCCCACCCGGTGGGTGGGCGAATGGCGGATGCCCAGGCCGTGCGCGTTCTTCTGGCCGGCCCGCTGGACCAGCTCGGTGGGATCCATCGCCGAGATGTTGTACAGCTGCGCGCCTCCGCCTTGTTCGCGGTAGCGCTGGATGAAGGCTGCAGCCGGCTTGTGGATGGCGATCATGGTCACGATGCTTCGGATTTCGTTGCGCAAGTAGTCGCGTGGTCGGCCAGGGGCAAGACCCTGCCATGCCCCGTGCGGGTCGTGAAAATGCGTTCACGCTCCAGGGGCATGGCGGATGGCCTCGCAGGCGCTCAGTTGGGCACGCTCAGCGATGTGCCGGCAAACCCGATCTGGTTCGCCGCCACGGGCGCCGCCACAAAGGGTGGCACGTTGCTGGCCGTGATGGCCGGCGCTGCACCGGGATTGCCACCGCGCGGCGTGGTGTGCACCACCTGGCTGGCGGGCAAGGCGGTGCCGGACTTCAGGTGCGCATACATCGCGTCCATGGCCTGGTTGAAGTAAGGGTGCAGCGGCACGAAGCGCGTATCAAACCCGGAAAACGGCAGGAAGGCGTCGAAATGCTGGCCGTTCGTCACCTCGATGTAGCGCAGCTTGCTGTCGGCACCTTCCACCACCTTGTTGTAGGCGGCATAGGCACGCGCGTTGTGGTTGACCGGCACCAGGGCGTCGCTGCGGCCGCTGACGATGATGGTGGGCTTGCCGCGCAGGTTGCCGTTGAGCACCACCTCGGCGATGCCGGCGCGCACGGCGTCGCTCTGCGCCTTGGTGGGCGTGGTGGCGGCCGTGAGCGCCGTGCCGCTGACCGGGTCGGTGCCCGTGACCAGCGCGCGCTGGCACAGGGCGTTATCCAGGCCGAAATCGGCCACGCCGGTCGAGGGCGAAATGGCGAATTGCCAGGCCTTGGCGCCGCCCACCGAGTCGTTGTAGACCACGGTGGCCGGTGTGCCATTGGCGGTGCCATTGGCCGTGGCAAAGCTCTGCGCCAGTGCCGTGGATGACACGGCCACCGGCACGCCCGTGGCGACATTCACGGCCGCAAAGCTGGTATTGCAGACATTGGCCTCGACAGGGAAGCGCCCGTAGCTCACCGGGTACATGGCCGACAGGATGGGGCCATTGCCCAGCGCATAGTGGGCGTTGTGCATGGGGTCGTTGTCGGGCGTCCAGCCAAAGGCACGCAGTTTGTTGAGCGCGTCCAGCGAACGGGTTGCCGTGTCGGCGCCACTGACCAGCCCCTTGGCCGCCAGACCGTCACAGCGTGCCGTGGCCCGCGCCGTCATGCCCACCAGCGGGATGTAGTTGAAGATGGACACCTCACTCATGGCCGCACCGGCCGCCAGCGCTGCGCAGGGCTGGTAGATGTTGCCGTAGGTCGTGTAATCGGCCAGCGTCTTGCCATAACCGGTCACGGCGGCACCGCCAAACTGGATGCCATAACCGCTGGCGGTGGGCATTTCGGTCACGGGCTCGGAAGCCACCACGCCGTCGATCAACCCCCCGCTGTCTTGCTCGGCCGCGCCCAGCGAGGCCGCACCGCCGTTGGATGCCGAGCCGGCGATCACGATCGTGTTCTCGGGCGTGAACGGCACCGGATTGTCGACCGTGCCATAGCGATCGTTCAGCACAAACAGCGCATAGCGGCCCGCCGCCAGCGTGTCGTTGCCCCAGTCTTTTTCCGGATTCTGCTGCGAGTGCACCTGCTTGAGGGCCAAGCGGTTCGGGAACAGGGCGTTGTAGGCGGTCCGGGCCGCATCGGTGATGTTGGCGGCAAAGAAAGTGAGGGCGCCGGCCGCCGTGCGGGTGGCGCGCGTGCCATCGATCTTGTGCACGGTGTCGTCCATCAGCTTGTACAGGCCCTCGCCCTTGCCGGCATCGTTAAACGCCACGGCACAACCCTTTTTGAGGCCCCATTCGCCGGCCGTGCCAATGGCGCCATACACCCCGCGCGAGCCCGACGATGCGCCCAGCACCACGCAGGGGCTGGCCTGGTTGAAGCTGTCGGGCACCTGCACCGCGATCACCGTGCGCTTGCGGCCCGAGCCGTCGTCGAGCACTGCCACGTATTCGCGGCCCGGAATCAGGCCTTCACTGGTGGTGACGGCACCGGCCGCGGTGACGTTGGGGCCGTACAGCGTGCCGTAGCCACCCCCCACCGAGGGGTCGAGGATGCCGCGGTAGTTGGAATACAGCGCATTGCGGCGCAGCTCGGCCGCCGTGGGATTGGCGGGATCGGCATAGGCCGGCGTGGCCCCGCCCAGGCCGGTCTTGCCGATACCGCCAGTCAGCAGATCCTGCGTGGCGGCGGTGGCGCCCGTGCCCACCGTGGTGGCCGGATAGACCGTGGCACTGACCTGCGTCACGCCCGTGGGGAGGTTGTTGGTCGGTGTGGATGATCCGCCACCGCACGCGGCCAGAACGGCCCCCGCCAACGCGGTCATGGCCACTTTCAGGGCGCGTTTGTCCTGCAGATGCACTTTCATGTTGTCTCCTTTTTACTGCCACAGAAAAGCGCGCTCAGGCCTGGGCGCGCAGGGATCGCAGGCGTCCCACAACGCCTGCGGGAAAGTAATAGACAGAAAGAACAAACAGCACGCCCAGCCACAGCAGCCAGCGGTCGGGC
>JANJSZ010000281.1 GCA_024711405.1 Acidovorax sp. | reverse complement strand
TGGATGTTGGCCAGACCCTTCGGATACGTGTCCGACGTCATCACGATGTGTGACTTTTTGGCCAGCAGCGCCTCGAATGCGTTGAAGAATTCTTCCTGCGTGCGGTCCGTGTTGGCAAAAAACTGCACATCGTCGATCAGCAGCAGATCCAGCGAGTGGTAGCGCTCCTTGAATTCATCGAAGGTGCGCCGTTGGTAGGCCTTAACCACATCCGACACAAACTGCTCGGCATGGATGTAGAGAACTTTGGCGTCGGGCCGGTCGGCCAGCAGGCGGTTGCCCACCGCGTGCATCAGGTGGGTCTTGCCCAGGCCCACGCCGCCATAGATGAAGAGCGGGTTGTACAGATGCCCAGGCATGCCCGCCACATGCATGGCGGCCGAGCGCGCCATGCGGTTGGCCGTGCCCTCCACCAGGGTCTCGAAAGTCAGGGCCGCGTTGAGCCTGTTGCGGAATGCACCGGCCGAAGCCTCGTCGCTGTTGCCAGAGGCTGATTCAGACAGCGCTGGGGTGCTGGATTGTTCAGGGGCAGCTGGTCGTATATAAGTACGGGCAACGGCTTCGCGCTGAGCGAGCGCTAACTCCAGGGTGACCGATTGACCGTAGAGGCCTTCGAGCAGCGCGGCGATGCGGCCCGCATACTGGGCCCGAATCCAGTCCAGCTTGAAACGGTTGCCCACCAGCACGGTGACCTTGGAGAAGTCTTCGGCCACCTGGGCAGTCAGGGGCTTGATCCAGGTGTTGAACTGTTGCTCTGGCAGGTCTTGGGCGAGCTGTTCAACGCAGGCCTGCCAGAGGCCCTGGCCGGCATCGGCGCCGGGCTGGCCTGTGGGGCTGCGATGGGATTCCTCGGTCATTTCAGGGGGCATTCTTGTTGTGGATAGAGGAACGGTTCGAGGCGGTGGATTGTAGCTTGTCAAGAAGTTATCCACAATTTGAGAGGCTGCTTTGAACCAAGTGTCGGCGGGATCCCGGAACGGGTTTTGCGCGCCTCGCCAAAGGCCCACAACACAATGGGCATTGCCAGCCGGCGCCAAGCCTGCGATAATTTTGGGTTTCCCTGAATGCGTTCAGGGTGATTTGACCCGGCGCGCCGTTATTTCTGCCCCGCAAATCCTTTGGTTGTGTGCGCATCCCGCAAGGGGCGGCGCGGCCAGTGGTGGCGGTGTTCAAGAGCAGCAGTCCGGAACTGAGCCTCAAGGAATAGCAAAATGAAACGTACTTACCAGCCCTCCAAGACGCGCCGCGCGCGCACCCATGGTTTCCTCGTCCGCATGAAGACCCGCGGTGGCCGCGCCGTGATCAACGCACGCCGCGCCAAGGGCCGCAAGCGCCTGGCCGTCTAAGGCCGTTACGGTCTTGGACCTGCTCCCCGGTTTGCGCCGTCAGGTTCCAAACGGGGTGCTGGCATGCAACGGCTGAAAACCCGTCCGCAGTTCCAGGCGGCCATGGCGGGAGGCACTGTCTCCCGCACGGCGCACTTTGCGCTGCACCGTCTGGTGCTGGACGCTGAGAAGGCTGCCGTGACAGGCATTGCTCCCACAGGGCCCGACTCCTTGCCAGCTGTGCAAGGGTCGCAGGCCCTGTTTGGCGTGTCTGATGTCTGGCTGGGTGCCATGGTGCCCAAGCGCTGGGCGCGCCGTGCCGTGACGCGCAACACCATCAAGCGGCAGATTTATGCCGTGGCGGCCTTGTTCGAGGCCCGTTTGCCGCAGGCGGCCCATGTCGTGCGCTTGCGGGCCACGTTTGATCGCAAGCAGTTTGTCAGTGCCACGTCCGACCCGCTCAAGCAGGCCGTGCGGGCCGAGCTGCTGCAGCTGTTTGGGCACGCTGCTCGGCGTCCTGCCGTGGCGCAGGTGCCAGCACCAGTGCAGGTGGCACCATGATGCGTGCGTTGCTGATCGGCGTGGTCAAGGGCTATCGGCTGTTCCTCAGCCCCTGGCTGGGTTCGGCCTGCCGGTTCGAGCCGACCTGTTCGGCCTATTCGCTGCAGGCGCTGGAGCAGCACGGCGCTGCGGCCGGCAGTTACCTTACAGTGCGCAGGCTGGTACGCTGCCACCCCTGGTGTGACGGGGGCCATGACCCGGTCCCGCAACAATTGCCGCGCAGCATGCGGCTTTTTTCGCGGCTTTCTCCTTCCAACACCCAACCATCCTCACCAAAGAAGTCTTCATGAACGACATTCGCCGCACCATTCTGTGGGTGATTTTTGGCTTTTCCATGGTTCTGCTGTGGGACAAGTGGCAACTGCACAACGGCAACAAGGCCACTTTCTTCCCCTCCACCCCGGCGGTGACTGCGCCTGCCGCCACGGGCGCGGCGTCGGGGGCCACCGGTGCTGCCAGTGTCCCGGTGGCCAACGCACCCGTTGCCGCTGCACCGCAGGGTGTCTCTTCCGTACCGGGCCAGCCCGCCCCCGCAGCGCCCGCCGTGCGCGAACGCGTCGAAGTCACCACCGACGTCTATCGCCTCACCTTCGACAGCGAAGGCGGCTCGCTCACCCATGCCGAACTGCTCAAGCATGTGGACATGGCCGACAAGACCCGCAACTTCGTGCTGTTCGACGAAAGCGCTGCGCGGGTGTACGTGGCCCAGACGGGTCTGATCGGTGGCGCCTACCCCACCCACAAGACGGTGATGACGGCCGTGCCGGGCCCGCGCGTGCTGCGGGATGGCGACAACGAACTGAGCGTGCGCTTTGAATCGCCCGACCTGGGCGGCCTGAAGCTGGTCAAGACCTGGACGCTGAAGCGCGGCTCGTATGACATGGCCGTGGCCCACGAGGTGGTGAACACCGGCAGCACGCCGGTTTCGCCCCAGCTGTATCTGCAACTGGTGCGCGATGGCAACCCACCGCCCGGAGAGTCGTCGTTCTATTCCACCTTCACCGGTCCAGCGGTCTATACCGACGCCAAGAAATACCAGAAGGTCGAGTTCAAGAAGATCGAAGAAGGCAAGGCCGAGATCGAAAAAACCGCCACCAACGGCTATGTGGCCATGGTGCAGCACTACTTTGCCAGCGCCTGGCTGCTGGGCGACGGCATCCAGCGCGACCTGTTCATGCGCAAGGTGGACGCCAACCTGTATTCGGTGGGCATGATCACGCCCGTGGGTGAAATCGCGCCGGGCGCGAGCAAGTCGGTGCAGGCGCAATTGTTTGCCGGCCCGCAGGTCGAGACGAGCCTGGAAAAACTCGCCCCCGGCTTGGAACTCGTGAAGGACTACGGCTGGCTCACCATCCTGTCCAAGCCGCTGTACTGGCTGCTCGACCAGCTGCACAAGCTGCTGGGCAACTGGGGCTGGTCCATCGTGGCTCTGGTGCTGCTGCTCAAGATCGCGTTTTACTGGCTCAACGCCAAGGCCTACGCCAGCATGGCCAAGATGAAGGCCATCAACCCCAAGATCACGGAGATGCGTGAGCGCCTGAAGGACAAGCCGCAGCAGATGCAGCAGGAAATGATGCGCATCTACCGCGAGGAAAAGGTCAACCCCATGGGTGGCTGTTTCCCCATCATGGTCCAGATCCCGGTGTTCATTGCGCTGTACTGGGTGCTGCTGTCCAGCGTCGAGATGCGCAACGCGCCCTGGATCGGCTGGATCCGCGATCTTTCCGCGCCTGATCCGTTCTTCATCCTGCCCCTGCTGATGACGGCTAGCTCGCTGCTGCAAACCGCGCTGAACCCCGCTCCGCCAGACCCGATGCAGGCCAAGATGATGTGGTTCATGCCGCTGATCTTCAGCGTGATGTTCTTCTTCTTCCCGGCCGGCCTGGTGTTGTACTGGCTGACGAACAACATCCTGTCGATCGCGCAGCAGTGGATCATCAACACCCGCATGGGCGTGCCTCCGCAGTTCAATCTGCCGAAGTTCAAGTGACCTTGCGTCGCTGAGCCCCCGGGTTCCCCAAGGCCGCGCTAGCGGCCTTTTTCATTTCCATCCACCCTGTACAGTCGCCACCATGCTTGCCCGCCACCATGACCCCATCGTTGCCATCGCCACTGCCCCGGGGCGCGGGGCCGTCGGCATCGTGCGTGTCTCGGGGCGGGGGCTGGACACGCTGGTGCAGGCCCTGTGTGGCCGAGCGCTGAAACCCCGCGAGGCCACCTACCTGCCCTTCCGCGATGCGCAGGGCCAAGCCATCGACCAGGGGCTGGCCCTGTACTTCCCCGGCCCGCACAGCTACACCGGCGAGGACGTGCTGGAGCTGCAGGCCCATGGCGGCCCCGTGGTGCTGCAGCTCTTGCTGTCGCGCTGCCTGCAAGCGGGTGCCCGGGCCCACCCGGACACGGGACAGCCGGCGCTCCCGGGCCTGCGCGTGGCACAGCCGGGTGAATTCACCGAGCGCGCCTTCCTCAACGACAAGATCGATCTGGCCCAGGCCGAGGCGATTGCCGACCTGATCGATGCCAGCACGGAGGCGGCGGCCCGCAGCGCCAGCCGCTCGCTCACTGGGGCGTTCTCGGCCGAGATCCATGCCCTGCGCGACGCGTTGATCCATCTGCGCATGCTGGTCGAGGCCACGCTGGATTTTCCTGAGGAAGAAATCGACTTCCTGCGAAAGGCAGATGCGCGTGGACAGCTATTCCAACTGGAGCAAACGCTGGCGCAGGTGATGCAGCGTGCCCGCCAGGGTGCGCTGCTGCGCGAAGGCATCAAGGTGGTGATTGCCGGTCAGCCCAATGCCGGCAAGAGCTCGCTGCTCAATGCACTGGCGGGCGCCGAACTGGCCATCGTGACGCCGATTGCCGGCACCACGCGCGACAAGGTGCAGCAGACCATCCAGATCGAAGGCGTGCCGCTGCATGTGATCGACACCGCCGGCCTGCGCGACAGCGACGACGAGGTGGAGCGCATCGGCATCGCCCGTGCCTGGGACGCCATTGCCGGCGCCGACGCGGTGCTGTTCCTGCACGATCTGGCGCGCTGGGGCGCCATCGAATACCGAGCTGCCGACGCAGCCATAGAAAGCGCACTGGGCCAAAAACTGCTTTCCTCCGTGCCGGTCATCGATGTGTGGAACAAGGTCGATTGCGTGCCCAGTGCGCGGCAACCCCAGGCCGCAGGGCGGGCCGCCGTGCACCTGTCGGCCCGCACGGGCGAGGGGCTGGATGCCTTGCGCCGCATCCTGCTGGAGGTGGCGGGCTGGCAGTCGGCGCCGGAGGGCGTGTACATCGCCCGCGCGCGGCATGTGCAGGCGCTGGGCCATGTGCAGGCGCATCTGGAGCAAGCCGCAGCGCAGCTGGATGCGCGCGGCCCCGCGCTGGATCTTCTGGCGGAGGAGCTGCGGCTGGCCCAGAACGCGCTGAGCACCATCACGGGCGAGTTCACCTCTGACGACTTGCTTGGTGTCATCTTCTCCAGCTTTTGTATCGGTAAGTAACAACATCGGTCGGCATTTGTTGTAAACATACGTAAAGAGTGCTTGTGCCTGCTCTGTTACAAGGTTAGTTTCGGCAGACCATGAATGCCATTACGCCCATTTCATCCAAGATTGATCTCACTGGTCTGCTCAATGCGATCGCCCAGGCCAACGCAGACGACTGCATGACCAATCCCCTGACGCCTGCGCAGTGGGAAACTCTTTCGGCCTATCTGCAGCCCTATGCCTTGCCGGCAGGGCATGTGCTGTTTTCCCAGGGCGCGTCCGACAGAACCCTTTATCTGGTCGAAAGTGGCAGCCTGAGCGTGCATTACCAGGACGAGAAAGAGCGCCTGCGGCTGGCGATCGTGGGGCCGGGTTCAGTGGTGGGAGAAGGCGCCTTCTTCTCGATGCGCCCGCGCAGCGCCACCGTGCAGGGGGCTGTCCCGACCAAGCTCTGGAGCCTGACAGCGTTGCGCTTCACCGAACTGTCCAATCGCCAGCCAGCCATTGCCCTGGGCCTGGCGATGGCCGCTGGCGCCGTGCTGGCCAAACGGTTGGGTAACCGCCGCCGCCGCGTTGCGGCCACCTGACGCCGGGGCCTTGTGGTGCCTGTCACCGGGTGGTGAGGCAGGGCTTGCGGGAGTGCGCCGGGTAAACTTGATGGGGTCATTTACCGGTGCGATCCCAGAAAGCAAACCATGTCACTGTTCCGTTGGTTTAGCCGCAAATCCCAACCCTCCAAGCCCCTGGAGCCTTCGGGTTTGCTCAATGCGGATGCCACCATCCCCATGGCTGCGGAACGCAACCCGGCCCTTGACGCCCGGCCAGCGGACCATGCGGCGAACCGCAAGAACGAGCGCATGGAACGGCGGGAGCTGCTCTATACCGTGGTGCGCGATGCCATGGTCCGCGCCGGTGTGCTGTCGGCCAGTTACAAGTTCAAGGTGTTGTCGCTGGACCAGCGGGGTCGGCAGTTTCTCGTCATGATGGACTTGGCCCGCGAGTTTGGGGGAGAGACCGCGCGGCTCAGCGAGATCGAGGCGCTGGTTGCCCAGACGGCCAAGGCGCGCTACGACATTCTGGTGACGGCGGTTTACTGGCGTATCAACGACCATGTGGCGGTGGGTATTCCGCAAAAAGGCATTGCGCCACAGGGCGCTTCGCTGTCCGCGCTGGCCTCCGCGGCCCCCATGGCGCCGGCCATGCCGGTGCGGGCGCCTTCCGTGCGCCCGGTTGCCCATGCCGCGCCGCCAGTGCCGCCGGCCCGCTCCGCTGCTGCCCCCGCAGCCCGCTCCGCGCAGCGGTTTGATCCGATCGAGGCCGATGAAGTGGCTGCGTTCAAGCGGGCGCTGTCGGATGCCGCCAGTGTCCGGGCCACGCCTGCTGCGGCCACCAAACCGGGGGTTCCGGTGCGGTCAGGCCCCCTGCTGGCACCGTCACGGCCGACCGGCTTTGAAGACACGGTGATGCAGGGTGCAGACAGGCCCTTGCCCGATCTCAGCAGTACCCAGTACGGCGATCTGAACTGAAACACGGGCGCCGGCCGGAACCGGACGCCGATGCCCCCGCTGGCCTGTTGGCCTGGCGGGGTTGCTGGGCATCCCTGGGTTCCCGGTGGCCGGCGAAATCCACCAGCGTGTACAGCGCCTGGCCCCCTTCGCGCAGACGTCGGGATCCGCCCAGCTCCGGCAAGTCCACGATGGCGGCATCTTCGGTGACCGTGGCACCGGGTTTTTCCAGCAGTTTCTTGCCGGCCATCATGGTGCCACCGGTGGCAATCAGGTCGTCGATCCGCAGCACGCGATCGCCCGCCTTGACCGTATCGGTGCGCAAATCGACCGTGGCGCTGCCGTATGCGCGCTCGTAGATTTCCTCGACGGTGGTGAACGGCCGCTTGCCTTGCTTGCGGATCGGCACGAACCCCCCCATTCAGCCCGTAGGCCACCACGGCCCCAGGATGAAACCCCGCGCATCCAGCCCTGCCACCACGTCCGGGCGCAGGTCGCGGTCCATGTAGCGGGGAACGAAGGCATCTCTCAAGACGCGAAAGACCTTGGGATCTTGCAGCAGGGGGGTGATGTCACGAAATCGCACGCCTGGCGCGGGCCAGTCAGGCACGGTGCGGATGTGTTGGCGAAGGTATTCGTGGACGTTGAGGGGCTGCATGGAGGGGCAGATGGGGCAGGGAGCAGAGAGAAGGGCCGGGGTTTTCCGGCTCCCGGTGTGTCAGAGTGCCAGGTGGCCATGGACCGCGGCGCAGGTATGGCACTGCGGCGGCGCAGCCCGCGCCAACCCCATAATGGGTAACTCCTGTTTCTCCTTGTACTGCATCGGCTTTGCGGCTGCATGCGTTGCGCACCCCGGATCGGCCCATGCCCATCTCTGTTCTCTTGATCGATGGTGACTCTGTCTATGCACAGTCAGTGGTCCATGCGCTGGTGGATCCCTGGTTGGACTGGACCGTCGAAGTGGCGTCCACCCTGGCGCAAGCCCGCGAGATACTGGCCCGCCGCCAGACCGATGTCGTGCTGACGGCGCGCAGCATGGCTGACGGAACGGCCTTTGATGTGCTGGAATGGCTTGGCGAGGTGCCGGCCCTGATCATCGTGCTCCCGGGAGAAGAGATGGAGGCGGCACGGGCCATGCGGCACGGGTTCAGTGACTTTCTGGTGCAGACACCGCAACGCGATCATCTCCTGGCGCTGCCCGCACAGATCGAGGCGGTGCTGGAGCGCAGCATGGGCGCGCGGGCCCGCCAGGCTGCCGAGGCCATGCTGGCGCGTCAGCACCGCTTGCTGCAGGCCATCTCGAAAGTCCAGGCCATCTTCATTGCCGACACAGCCCCTCGCGCTGCGTTCGACGCGGTGCTGCAGGAGTTGATGGCATTGACCGACAGCATGTTCGGAATGGTGGGGCAGGTGCAGCACGCGCCCGACGGGCAGCCGTTCCTGCGGGTGCATGCGATGACCGATATCAGCTGGGACACCGCTTCGCGGGCCCACTATGCCCAGCATGTCCAAGACGGGATGGTTTTCGACAATCTGGACACGCTGATGGGTGCGGCGCTGCGCACGGGCGAGCCCGTCATCAGCAACAGCCTCGGCACCGATCAGCGCCGCGCCGGGGTGCCGCGGGGGCATCCGGTGGTCGCAACCTATCTGGGCTTGCCCGTCCATGCCGCTGGGGCGCTGGTCGCCATGGTCGGGCTGGCCAATCGCCCGGGGGGCTATTCCAAGGCGGATGTACAGTTTCTCCAGCCGCTGCTCAACACGGTGGGCCAGCTGGAACTGGCCCGCCGGGCTGCGCTGGCGCGCAGCGGAGTCGAAGCCCAGCTGGCCCGCACCAGCGCGCTGTTGGCCGAAAAGACCCGGGCGCTCGAAAGCACGCTGGCCAGCGTTTCCCAGGGCATCACGAATGTGGATGCAACGGGACGCATCCGTGTCTACAACCAGCGCTATCTGGAACTGCTCGATTTGCCGCAAGCGCTGCTGGAAACGCAGCCACTGGTGGAAGAAGTGGTGCGATTCCAGGCCGAACGGGGAGATTTCGGCCCTGATTTCGGACTGGTCGAAGCGCCCGCACGGGCCTATGTGGCATCTGGGCACACCGGCGGGCGTATCGACGGGCCCGATGTGCCCGCGACCTATATCCGCAAAACCCGCGCCGGGCGCTTCCTGGAAGTACGCACCCGGCGCCTGGAGGCGGGGGGGCGCGTGCGCACCTTCACGGATGTGAGCGACTACCTGGGCACGCTGCAGGCGTTGCGCGAGAGCGAGGCGCGCTGGCGCAGCCTTACCCATCTTTCCTCGGACTGGTATTGGGAGCAGGATGCCGACTTCCGGTTTGTCCGGTTTGACGGCAGGTCCGAGCGCGAGCGGGGTATCCCGGATGAAGCGCACTATGGGCTGACCCGCTGGGAACTGTCCGAGACCGCCGTGGCGCCGGGGCAGTGGTGCAAGCACCGCAAACAGCTGCAAGCCCACGAGGTCTTTCATGACTTCGAGATGCAGCGCACCAGCGCCGACGGCACGCCGATCTGGGTGTCCATCAGTGGCGAACCCATTTTTGATGCCGAAGGCCGGTTCAGCGGCTATCGCGGTGTTGCGCGCAACATCACCGAACGCAAGAAGGCCGAGGCCGAGATTGAGCGCCTGGCGTTCTATGACGAACTCACGGCCTTGCCCAATCGCAGGCTCTTGCTCGACCGGCTGGAGCATGCCACCCAGGGCGGTGCGCGCGACGAATGCCATGGCGCCTTGCTGTTTCTGGACCTGGACAACTTCAAGGCCATCAACGACACCCTGGGCCACGAATGGGGTGACCGCCTGCTGGTCCAGGTGGCCGCGCGCCTGCAGGCCTGTGTGCGGGCGGTGGATACCGTGGCACGCCTGGGAGGTGACGAGTTCGTGGTGATTCTTCAGCACCTGCACGGGGTGGAACCCGAGGCGGCCGTCGAAGCGGAAGCCATTGCCCAGAAGATCATCGCCTCGCTGAATGTGCCTTTCCTGGTGGACAACCGCGAGTTGCACAGCACGCCGAGCATCGGCATTGCGCTGTTCCGGGACGCGCAGCAACCGGTGCACGAACTGCTGCAGCGGGCAGACCTGGCCATGTACCAGGCCAAGGCCCGGGGCCGCAACACGCTGTGCTTCTTCGATCCCGCCATGCAGGCAGCCGCCAGCGCGCGGTCTGCGCTGGAGGGGGATATCCGGCAGGGCCTGCAGCGCAACGAATTCCTGCTGCATTACCAGCCCGTGGTGAACGCAGCGGGCGATATGCTGGGCGCCGAAGCCCTGGTGCGCTGGATGCACCCGCAGCGCGGCATGGTGCCACCGGGCGATTTCATTCCATTGGTCGAACAGACCGGGCTGATACTGCCGCTGGGGCGGCGGGTCATGCGCCTGGCCTGCGACCAGCTGGCGCTGTGGGCGGCCCAGCCCCGCACCGCCGGCTGGAGCGTGGCGGTGAACGTCAGTGCGCAGGAGTTTCGGCACCCCCACTTTGTGCCGCAGGTGCTGGATACCTTGCGCGAGTCCGGCGCGAGGCCTGACCGGCTGAAGCTGGAGCTGACCGAAAGCCTGATGCTGCACGACGTGGAAGACAGCATCCTGAAAATGCAGGCCCTGGGCACCCTGGGTGTGGGGTTTTCGCTGGATGATTTCGGTACGGGCTATTCATCGCTGGGCTATCTCAAGCGCCTTCCGATTGACCAGCTCAAGATCGACCAGAGTTTTGTGCGCGACGTGCTGACCGACCCCAACGATGCGGCCATCGCCTGCACCATCATCACGCTGGCCAGCAGCCTGGGGCTGGATGTGGTGGCCGAAGGGGTGGAAACCGAGGGGCAGCGCGCATTTCTGCTGCGCAACGGCTGCCAGCAGTTCCAGGGCTACCTGTTCGGGCGGCCTGGGCCGGTGGAATGGCTCTAGATTGCTATTAAAAATATGGTAATTAACGCTTGATAAATAAGCGCTTGGGTCACATTTCCCTCAAATTCTGGTGCCAACCCCAGCAACTGGCACGCTCCCAGCCAGGGATGCCGAGCAAGGGCCGCTCCGCAGCGAGGGCATCGTCCCCCTTCCCGGCGAAGCCGCGCAGCGCCTCAGGGGAATGGCCCCAGCTACCCCCGCAGCAACTTGTCCTCGGCCAGCGCCAGCGCTGCCGGGTGCCCCGACAGCACCAGCGTGTCTCCCGCTGCCAGCAAGGCTTCGGCCACTGCGGCACCCGGATGGCCGTCGCCCCGCCGCAGATTGACCACCCGCACCCCCATGGCGGGCAACGCCAGCCCGCCCAGCGGCTCGCCGATGACTTTGGCCCCGGGCGGCAGCGTGATGGTGGACAGGCGCTCCTGGTCGCGCTCGTTCACGGTGTCGTCGTCGGCTCCATGAAAGTAGCCGCGCAGCAGCTGGTAGCGCGCATCGCGCTGGTCCTGCACCAGCCGCAAGACCCGGCGCATGGGCACACCCACCAGCGCCAGCGCGTGGCTGGCCAGCATGAGCGAGCCCTCGATGGCTTCGGGCACCACCTCGGTGGCACCGGCGGCCTGCAGCTTGTCCAGGTGCAGGTCGTCCTGGGTGCGCACCACCACGGGCACCTGCGGTGCATGGGCGCGCGCGCTGGCCAGCACCTTGAGCGCCGACGGCACATCCAGGTAGGTCACCGCCACCGCGCTGGCGCGCACCAGGCCGGCGGCCATCAGCGCCTGCAGGCGGGTGGCATCCCCATAGACCACCGAGTGGCCCGCCGCAGCGGCCTGGCGCACGCGGTCGGGATCCAGGTCCAGCGCCATGTAGGGGATGCCTTCGCGGTCCAGCATCCGGGCCAGGTTCTGGCCGCAGCGGCCAAAGCCGCAAATGATCACATGCTTGCTGGTGTTGATGGACTTGCGTGCGATGGTGGTCATCTGCAGCGACTGCTGCAGCCAGTCGCTGGCCACCAGCCTCATCACGATGCGGTTGCTGTACATGATGAGGAACGGCGTGGCCAGCATCGACAGCACCATGGCCGCCAGAATGGGGTTCATCAGTGCCGGCTGCACCAGGCCGTTGCTCTGTGTGAGCGACAGCAGCACAAAGCCGAACTCGCCCGCCTGCGCCAGGTACAGCCCCGTGCGCAAGGCTACCCCGGTGGTGGCGCCCATGCTGCGCGCCAGCACCAGGATGAGCACCAGCTTGAGCAGCAGCGGCACCGTGACCAGCGCCAGCACCAGCGCCCAGCGGTCCACCAGGATGTGCCAGTCCAGCATCATGCCGATGGTGATGAAGAACAGGCCCAGCAGCACGTCGTGGAACGGGCGGATGTCGGTGCCCACCTGGTGCCGGTATTCGGTCTCAGAAACCAGCACCCCGGCAATGAAGGCGCCCAGGGCCAGGCTCAGGCCGGCCAGCTCGGTCAGCCAGGCCAGCCCCAGCGTGATCAGCAGCAGGTTCAGCATGAACAGCTCGTCGCTCTTGCGCCGCGCCACCTGCGTGAGCCACCAGCGCATCAGGCGCTGGCCGCCCGACAGCAGCAGGCCCACCAGCACCACGGCTTTGAGCAGGGCCAGCCCCAGGGCCGTCAGCAGGTGGTCGGGCGACGAGCCCAGGGCCGGAATCAGCACCAGCAGGGGTACCACTGCCAGGTCCTGGAACAGCAGGATGCCCATCACGCGGCGGCCATGCTCGCTTTCGAGTTCGGAGCGCTCGGCCATCAGCTTGACGACGATGGCCGTGCTGCTCATGGCCAGCACGCCCGACAGCGCCAGAGCCGACTGCCAGCGCATCTCCCACACACCGCCCACCAAGCGCGCCAGCGCCAGCGCCAGGGCGGTGACCACCAGCATGCTCAGCACCACCTGCAGCAGCCCCAGGCCGAACACCTGGCGGCGCATGGCGCGCAGCTTGGGCAGGCTGAACTCCAGCCCGATGGTGAACATCAGGAACACCACCCCGAACTCGCCGAGATGGCGCACGCCTTCCGAGTTCTGGGCCAGCGCCAGCGCATGGGGGCCGATCAGCACCCCGGCGGCCAGGTAGCCCAGCATGGGCGGCAGCTTGAGGCTGCGGCACACCACCACGCCCAACACTGCGGCCAGGAGGTACAGCAAGGTCAGCGCGAGTGAGGACATGGAGCGATGCTATCCGAGCCCGTGCACCCCGGTCGATAGAATCCGCGCATGACTTCCGCCGCCCATTTTCCCCTTGATCCGGATCAGGTCCTGCGCCTGGCGCGGGAAACGTTTGACATCGAGGCCGCTGCCCTCACGGGGCTGGCGGCACGCCTGGACGGCAGTTTCGTGCAGGCCGTGCAGCGGGTGCTGCAGACCGTGGGGCGCGTGGTGGTCATGGGTATGGGCAAGAGCGGCCATATCGGGCGCAA
Source organism: Acidovorax sp. (assembly GCA_024711405.1). Classification (GTDB taxonomy): domain Bacteria; phylum Pseudomonadota; class Gammaproteobacteria; order Burkholderiales; family Burkholderiaceae_C; genus Acidovorax. The sequence goes on along the minus strand of JANJSZ010000281.1, from coordinate 3,579 downwards.
GATCGCGGCCACGCTGGCGTCCACTGGCACGCCGGCATTCTTTGTGCACCCCGCCGAGGCCAGCCACGGCGATCTGGGCATGGTGACGGCAGAAGACCTGGTGCTGGCCATCTCCAACAGCGGCGAAAGCGGCGAGCTCACGGCGCTGCTGCCGGTGCTCAAGCGCCTGGGGGTGCCCCTGATCGCCATGACGGGCGGCCCGCACTCCACGCTGGCCCGCCACGCCGACCTCACGCTGGACTGCAGCGTGGAGCGCGAGGCCTGCCCGCTGAACCTGGCGCCCACGGCCAGCACCACCGCGCAGCTGGCCATGGGCGATGCCCTGGCCGTGGCCCTGCTCGATGCGCGGGGTTTCCGGCCGGAAGACTTTGCCCGCTCGCACCCTGGCGGTGCCCTGGGTCGCAAGCTGCTGACGCACGTGAGCGATGTCATGCGCTCCGGCGACGCCGTTCCCCGGGTGCTGCCCGAGGCCTCGTTCAGTGCGTTGATGCGGGAGATGAGTGCCAAGGGGCTGGGCTGCGCCGCCGTGGTCGATGGTGCGGGGCAGGTGCTGGGGATCTTCACCGACGGTGACTTGCGCCGCCGCATCGAAGCGGGTGCCGACCTGCGCACGGCCACGGCCGCCCAGGTCATGCATGCCACACCCCGCCGCATTGCGCCTGACGCCCTGGCCGTCAATGCCGCCGAAATGATGGAAACCCACGGCATCACCAGCGTGCTGGTGGTGGGTGCCGACGGCGCGCTGGAAGGCGTGGTCCACATCCGCGACCTCATGCGTGCGAAGGTGATATGACCTCCCTGAGTCGCTTCGCTCCTTCCCCCCTTGAAGTGGGGACGCATCCCCTGGACCGGCGGAGCCGGTTCCACGGGTGCACTGGCTTTGTCCGTCCCTGTTCAAACGCTGTGTGATGACCTCTGACGTGACCTTTCCAATACTGCAATTTCCCCCCGCGCTGCTGCTGCAGGCGCAGGGCGTGCGCGTGGCATTTTTTGATGTGGACGGGGTGTTGACCGATGGCGGCTTGTACATCAGCGAAGCCGGCGAAACGCTCAAGCGCTTCAACACCCTGGACGGGCACGGTCTCAAATTGCTGCAAAAGGCCGGCATCACCCCGGCCGTGATCACCGGCCGCGATTCTGCCCCGCTGCGCCTGCGGCTGCAGGCGCTGGGCGTCGAGCATGCCGTGTTCGGTACCGAAGACAAGCGGCCCGCCGCCGAGCAGATGCTGGCCAATCTGGGACTGGACTGGACGCAGGCGGCCGCCATGGGTGACGACTGGCCGGATCTTCCCGTCATGCGCCGCTGCGCTCTGGCCTGTGCACCCGCCAATGCCCATGTGGAGGTGCGCCATGCCGCCCACTACACCACCCAGGCGCGCGGCGGAGAAGGCGCTGCGCGCGAGTTCTGCGACCTGCTGCTGGTGGCCAGTGGCCGCTATGCAGCCCTGCTGGCGGGTTACACCCTATGAGCCCCGTGCTGCGCCAAGGCTGGGAGCGGTTCACGCTGTATCTCCCGATCATCCTCATGGGACTGCTGGCCATGGGCACCTGGTGGCTGGTACGCAATGCCCCCGCGCCCCTGCCACCAGCGAGCGAACCCAGCCAACTGCACGAGCCCGACTATTTCATGAAGGGTTTTTCGGTCAAGAGCTTTGATGCCACGGGGCGCATGCAAAGCGAGGTGACGGGTGACGTGGGGTGGCATTATCCCGACACCGACACCCTGGAGATCGACAACGTGCGCATGCGATCGGTGACGCCGCAGGGCGTGCCCACCGTCGCCACGGCCCGTCGCGCCCTGAGCAATGGCGACGGCTCGGAGGTGCAGCTTTTTGGCAACGCGGTGGTCACGCGCGAGGGCCAGCCGCGCCTGGAGTTCCGTGGCGAATTCCTGCATGCGTTCACCCAGGCCGAGCGTGTTCGTTCCGACCAGCCCGTCGTGCTCACGCGTGGCAACGACCGGTTCACGGCCGATGCCATGGAATATGACCACCTGGACCAGGTGCTCCAGCTGCGCGGGCGTGTGCGGGGCGTGCTGATGCCCGCTGCGACGCGATAGCTTGCCCGCAGCACCCTGGCGGTCCCCATGACGGCTCCTCTTGTTTTCATCACGGGTGCCTCCAGCGGCATTGGCCAGGCCCTGGCCCTGCGCTTTCACCGGCAAGGCTACCGGCTGGCGCTGGTGGCACGGCGCATGGTAGAGATCAAATCATGGGCCAGAAAACAAGGGATAAGCGCTGCTAGCTATGAAATTTATAGTGCTGATGTGTCGGTGCCCGCCAGCATCATGGCGGCAGGCCAGGACTGCATCGCGCGCCAGGGGTTGCCCGATGTGGTGATTGCCAACGCCGGCATCAGCGTGGGCATGGACACCGCCGTCCGTGCCGACATCGATGTCATGGCACGCACCTTTGCCACCAACAACATCGGCATGGCGGCCACCTTCCAGCCGTTTGTGGAGGGCATGGTGCAACGCCGCAGCGGCACCCTGGTGGGTATCGGCAGCGTGGCGGGAATTCGCGGTTTGCCAGGGCATGGGGCGTATTGCGCCAGCAAGGCGGCGGTCATCAGCTACTGCGAGAGCCTGCGTGGCGAAATGCGCCCGCATGGGGTGCGCGTGGTCACCATTTCACCGGGCTATGTCGATACACCGCTCACGCGCCAGAACCGCTATGCCATGCCGTTTCTGATGCGTGCCGATGATTTTGCCGACCGCGCCTTCAAGGCCATCGCCGCCGGTGCGCGCTACCGTGTCATTCCCTGGCAGATGGGCGTGGTCGCCAAGCTGCTGCGCCTGCTCCCGAACGCAGTGTTCGACCCACTGCTGGCCGGCCGTCCCCGCAAGCAACGCCAGGGTGCAGGGTCCTAGCTGCGGTGGGCGGGAGCAAGGCGGTCTTGGGGATGGCGTGCCGGTTCCGGAAAACTGGGCGCGCTGGCGCGAACATCCCAAGCTTTCGGCCATGAAAAAAGCCCCCGAAGGGGCTTCCACTCAAGACAAACTGCAGGCGAGTGGCTCAGTAACTGTCGCCACCGCCATAGCCGCCACCGCTGCGGCCACCATTGCCACCGCCATTGCGTGAGCCTGTGCCATACGGGCTGCGGAAACCACCCTCACTGCGGCCGCCGCCGTAGCCGCCACCGTCACCGCGGCCACCACCTCCATAGCCACCGCCGCCTTCACGGCCACCACCGTAGCCACCACCACCGCCGCCGTATCCTCCGCCACCACCGCTGCGGCCGCCGCCGTAGCCGCCGCCGCCGCCACCACCAAAGCCTCCACCACTGCGGGGCGGACGTGGTTCCATCGGGCGGGCTTCATTGACGACGATGCCACGGCCTCCCAGGGGCTGACCGTTCATGCCCTGAATGGCGGCCTGCGCTTCGGCATCGCTGCCCATCTCGACGAAACCAAAGCCCTTGGAACGGCCGGTATCGCGTTCCATCATGACCTTGGCGCTTGTTACGGCACCAAATTGACCAAAGGCCTGTTCCAGATCGCTGTCGCGCACCGAATAAGGCAGGTTGCCGACATACAGTTTGTTGCCCATCACGGGACTCCTCAAAAACACATGGATAAAG
>JANJSZ010000279.1 GCA_024711405.1 Acidovorax sp. | reverse complement strand
CGACGAAGACGCCTCGGCCCTCGACTGGGTGCTGGACCGGCCGCCCGGCCAGCGCCCCCGGGCGCTGATGCTGTCGTTTGGCGACCCACGCCCCTATGCGCGCCGCATTGCCGACAGCGGCGCCGCGCTCATTTGCCAGGTGCAGCGCATGGACCAGGTCCCGCAGGCCATCGAGGCCGGTGCGCAGGTGATCGTGGCGCAGGGAGCGGAGGCCGGGGGCCACGGCATGAACGCGCTCAATGGCCGCTCCACCATGGCCTTTGTGCCCGAGCTGGCCGACTGGCTGTCCGCCCATTCACCCGCCACCCTGCTGCTGGCCGCCGGTGGCATTGCCGACGGGCGCACGCTCGCGGCAGCCCTGGTGCTGGGCGCCGATGGGGCGCTCGTGGGCTCACGCCTGTGGGCCACGCAGGAAAGCCTCGCCCCGCAAGGCGCCAAGGACATGGCCGTCGCCACCGACGGCGACGGCACGGCGCGCACGGCCATCTTCGACATCCTGCGCCGCAAGAACTGGCCTGCACCCTACGATTTCCGTGCCCTGCGCAACGCGCTGCACCGGCAGTGGGAAGATCGCATCGACGCCCTGCGCGCCGACCCCGGGGCGGCACGGGCCGCCTACGACGAGGGCGTGCGCAGCGGCAACTTTGAGGTCGCGCACGCCACGGCGGGAGAGGCTGTCGGGCTCATCCACGACCTGCCGGCGGCGGGTGCGCTGGTTCAGCGCATGGATGCGCAGGCGCGGGCGCTGCTGGGTTGAGGGCCTGACCTTCAGAACGATCTGGACGCGCTCATCCGGACCGTCCTCCCCGCGGCTGCTCCAGCCAACGGATACAGCCCACGAACGCCACCAAGCTGAAGGTATAGAAAATATTGCCGCTGTTGTGTGCCAAGAAAACCTGCGTCCAGCCAAAGCCGAAGTAGGCGATGGGCAGCAGGGAGGCCGCCACGCGCACAGCCAGCAGCGAGGGCCGCTGCGCTGGCAGCGCCCGGGCCAGCCGGGTGCGAGTCGGCCACATCACAGCCAGCGGAATCGCATAGAAGGCCAGCAGCACGGCCACGCCGATCAGGCCGCGCTTGGCCCACATGTCCAAGATTTCATTGTGCGCATGCCCATACTCCAGAACCGACGGATGCGCCAACCCCGCCGCGACCATCTTCTGCTTTTGCACGACCACGCCGCTCACGCCCCAGCCCGTCAGCGGACGCTGCGCGCCCATGTGCAAGGCCAGGCGCCACTGCTCCAGGCGCTGACCGGCCGAGGTTGTCGCGCCCTGCTGCGGGTGGGTCCAATACAACGGAACCTCCGCCATGGCCTGGTCCACGCGCGCCCCGAACTTGCCCGCTGCGGGAATCACCATGGCCGCAACACACAGGGCGGCACCAACGGCCGTCCACATGGCCCGCCGACGTTGGCCGTGGCGCCACATCAGGCCCAGCACCACCGCCATCAGCAGGGGGGCCACAACCCATGCACCCCGTGATCCGGACAGCAAAGACGCCAGTACCCCGCACCCGCCCAACAGCCACAACAGCAGAAACTGCCTGCGCGGCCAGGCGCCAAACGAAGCCATGGCCCATGTGGCGATCCCAAGGTACATGGCGATTCCGCCATACTGGATGGCATTGGTATGCCCCATGGCCTTGCTCCACCCCAATACAAGGGATTGATAGGCGGCAATACCTAAAGCCCCCGCAGCACCCAGCGCGCAACCCCACACGGCGCTGCCTGCATGCACGCCGACCTGGTAGGCAACACCGAGGCACAACGCGGCCAGCCAGTACTTGAGCAGATAGTCCGAACCGGTCCACGACCACCAGCCGTCAAACGACAACCCCCAGATCAACCCCATGAGCACCACCACGGCGCACAGGGCTTTCAACTCGGTCGCCCAGGTCTTGTGGCGGCACAACCCCACGCCCGCCAGCGCGAAAATGACACAAGCTGCTGCGCCATAAGAGTACCCGGAAGGCACGGCCAGCGACAATGCAAAAAAAACAAAGCACGAAATGCTCATTCCGCATCCGACGATGCGCTGGTACAGATTGACCGTATCTTTTCTCATCACACCTTTCGTTCCAAAACACTGCGCGCAATGCCGCAAAGCCCGCTTTCCGCACCATGGCACCTTTTCCCATCCTCTACATCAACCTCGACAAAGATGTTGAACGCAGACAGCGCATGCAAGCCCAGTTCAACCACCTCCAGCTGGCTGCCCAGCGGTTGCCAGCCGTCTGGTGGCCAGACCTGGCGCGAGAGGAGCAAAACCAGTACTACAGCGAGACGCTGAACCAGACGCAATACTTCAAGGCCCTGGCCAATGGCGAGAAGGGCTGTTATTGCAGCCATATCAAGGCTTGGCAGGCGTTGCTGGACAGCGCCGCACCGGCCATGGCAATTTTCGAGGACGACGTCAAGCTGCTGCCGGACATTATCCCGGCCTTGGAAGCCCTGGCCCAACGAACGACTGGCTGGGACATGATCAAACTGTACAGCCGGGATCAGGAAAAAATTTGCAACAAATTCCCTCTGTTCACCACCCATTCCTTGATCACGTACCAGCGCATCCCCAGCTTTGCGGCAGGCTATGTGATCACCCGTGCCGGCGCCCAGAAGTTGCTGGCATCCCGCCTGCCATTCGGTCGCCCGGTGGATGTGGATTTCCGTTTCTGGTTCGAAAACGACCTGCGGGTCGCCGGGGTCTACCCCTCCGTCATGGCGCTGGATGACACCAGTGAAGTCAGCAGCATTTGGGAGCAACGCGACCGGCTCACGCTGTCGCAACGCCGACGCAAGCTGCTGATGAAGCTGCGCCTGACTCTGGGCAACGCCTTGCACCGCTGACACGCGCCAGGACGGGTTACGAATGCCCGCCCTGCGCCAGAAGCGCCTGGTACTGCGCCCACATATGCGAACGGCCATAGGAGGACAACGCCTTGCGCCGCGCGGCCTGTCCCAGTTGGGCCGCCATCTCCGGCTGCCGCAACAATTGCGCGAGAACCTGTCCCAAGGCGCCAGCATCAGACTCGGGCACCAGACGGCCAGTCAGGCCATCGCTGAGCACCTCGCGCGCACCGATCACATCCGATGCCACGCAGGCACAACCGGCGGCCATGCCCTCCACCAAGGCCAGCGGCATGCCTTCCCAGTGCGTGGACAGCACAAAGATCTGGGTTGCCGCCAAGCGCTGCGGCAAATCACCCACATTGCCCAGAAACTGCACCTGGGCCTGCACGCCCAGTGCCTGGGCCAGTTGCCGCGCCTGCTTCAGCAGGCGCTTCTTGCCACCGCCAGCCAGGTACAGCGTGGGCATCAGGCCCCGCTGCTTCAGCCAGGCCAGCGCCCGGATCAGGGTCGCATGGTCCTTCTGGCGCGCGAAACGCGATGCCATCAGGATCGCGGCGTCGCGTTCAGCCCACGGCCGCATCAGGTGTTCTGGAAAGCGCTCCAGCGCGATGCCGTTCGGGATGGCAATGCATTTGTCCGGCGGGAAACCGTGCGCAATCAGACTGCTGCGCACCCCTTCCGAGACGCCAATGCTGGCCTCGGTACACGGAGCCAAGGCCAGGGCCTGGGCCAGACGGCGCGGGGTGTAGCGCTCGCGCGAGTTGTGCTCGACATGAAAGATCCGCGCCACGCCCTCGGCCCGGGCGGCCTGACGGCCCCAGATATGGTCGCTGAAACCGTGCGCAAACAGCACATCGGGGCGCCATGCACGAATGATCTTGCGCAGCTCCCAGACCGTCAGCACATGCAGCCAGTTCGACACGATGCGGACCTCCAGCCCCTGGTCGCGCAGCGCCTGAACCCGGTCCATGTGTGTGGTGCGCTTGCGCCGCAGCACCAGCAGCACTTCGGTGCCCGGGGTCTGCCGGGCGGCCAGGCACAGATCGATGGCCACTTGCGTGGCGCCGGAAAACCCGCCTGTGACGAAATGCAGGATGCGCATGATTCACCCAAGAAAAAAGCACCAAAACCGGCCTGATCGAGGCCATGCCTGGTGCCATTCGGCCGACAAAGGCCCGATCAATGCCCGCCCGCGAACACCTCGCCGGCCTTCAGCCGGTACACCGTGCCGCAATACGGGCATTTGGCTTCGCCGGCATGGGCCACGTCCAGGTACACCTTGGGGTGGCTGTTCCAGAGTTTCATGTCGGCCTTGGGGTTGGGACAGAACACACCGCCCTGGGCGTTCAGGTCTTTGGCCAGAAGTTCAATGGCTGCTTGCGACATGGTCAGACCTTGGTGAGCCAGTGGGCATATTGGGGATTGCGGCCATTGACGATGTCAAAGAACGCGCTCTGGATCTTCTCGGTGATGGGGCCGCGGCGGCCCACATAGTCGTCTTTTCCGATCTCGATGCGATCGAGTTCACGGATGGGCGTCACTTCGGCGGCCGTGCCGGTGAAGAAGGCTTCGTCGGCGATATACACCTCGTCGCGCGTGATGCGCTTTTGCACCAGTTCCAGGCCCAGGTCCTTGCAGATGTGCATGACGGTGTCGCGCGTGATGCCCTTGAGCGCACCGGCCGACAGGTCGGGGGTATAGACCACGCCATCCTTGACGATGAACACGTTCTCGCCCGAACCTTCGGACACAAAACCCGAGGTATCCAGCAGCAGGGCTTCGTCGTAACCATCATCGGTGGCTTCGGTGTTGGCCAGGATGGAATTGGTGTAGTTGCTCACCGCCTTGGCCTGGCTCATGGTGATGTTGACGTGGTGGCGCGAGTAGCTGCTGGTCTTGACGCGGATACCCCGGGCCATGCCGTCTTCACCCAGGTAGGCGCCCCAGGCCCAGGCGGCCACCATCAGGTGGATGTCGTTGCCCTTGGGCGAGACGCCCAGCTTCTTGTCGCCGATCCAGGTCAGGGGGCGCAGGTAGCACGACTCCAGCTGGTTCTCACGCACCACGGCGCATTGGGCTGCGTTCACCTGGTCCTGGGTGAAAGGGATCTTCATGCGCAGGATCTTGGCGCTGTTGAACAGGCGCTCGGTATGGTCCTGCAGGCGGAAGATGGCCGTGCCGCCAGCCGTGTTGTAGGCCCGCACGCCTTCGAAGGCGCCGCAGCCGTAATGCAGGGTATGGGTCAGTACATGGATCTTGGCATCGCGCCAGTCGACCATCTGGCCGTCCATCCAGATCTTGCCGTCACGGTCGGCCATCGAGGGAACTACGGGGCTCATGGGTGTCCTTTGGGTTGCTGGGTGTCGCAAAAGAGCCAATTTTACGGGGCGGCAGATCCCGCATCGCCTTCTGGCGCATCCGCAGGCGCCACAGGGCGTTCCAGCGTCCATTTCACCAGCTTGCCACCGTGGAACTCGCAGGTCACATGCGATTGGGTGCCATCGGTCCAGCGGTAGACCTCGGGTTGTTCGTTTTCGGGCGACTGCAGCACCCCCAGCGAACGCGTCATGGCCACCACATGCATCAGGTTCACCCCCACCTGCAGTTTGGCATTGAGCATGACGGCACTGCCGACATATCCGATGGGGCGGTCGGCCGCCTTGCGCATGACATTCATGAGCCGCGTGAAATGCAGCAGGGCCCACATGAGGACACCCCCGCCGACGGCCGCGACGCCCATCCAGCCATAGGACCGAAAGCCCGCCACCACCACAATCACCAGCCCCACGGGCACCAGGATATTTCGAAAATTCATGGCCCCATTGTCTTACGACGCCGCTCGCCCAGCACTGTGGGGAGTGCGTATGCACAGGTCACGCAATGCCGCGCACCACGTTCATGGCCTCCTCGACCCGCTCCACGGCGTGGATGGTCAGGCCTTCGATCGGTTTCTTGGGGGCATTGGCCTTGGGCACCACCGCCACGCTGAAGCCCAGCTTGGCCGCCTCGCGCAGGCGCTCCTGCCCGCGGGGCGCGGGGCGTACCTCGCCCGCCAGCCCGACCTCGCCAAAGGCGATGAACCCCTGCGGCAAGGCCTTGCCGCGCAGGCTGGAGGTGATGGCCAGCATCACGGCCAGATCGGCGGCGGGCTCGCTGATGCGCACGCCGCCCACGGCGTTCACAAACACATCCTGGTCCATGCAGGCCACACCGGCATGGCGGTGCAGCACGGCCAGCAGCATGGCCAGGCGATCCTTGTCGAGCCCCACGGAAAGGCGCCGTGGGCTGGGCCCGCCGCTGTCCACCAGGGCCTGGATCTCGACCAGCAGGGGCCGCGTGCCTTCGAGCGTGACCATCACGCAGCTGCCCGGCACCGGATCGCTGTGCTGGCTCAGGAAGATGGCACTGGGGTTGCTCACGCCCTTGAGGCCCTTTTCGGTCATGGCGAACACGCCGATTTCGTTGACGGCGCCAAAGCGGTTCTTGATGGCGCGCACCAGGCGGAACTGGCTGTGGGTGTCGCCCTCGAAATACAGCACCGTGTCCACCATGTGCTCCAGCACGCGCGGGCCGGCCAGCGCGCCCTCCTTGGTGACATGGCCCACCAGCACCACCGCCACGCCCGACGCCTTGGCGGCCCGCGTGAGGTGCGCCGCGCACTCGCGCACCTGGGCCACCGAGCCGGGTGCCGAGGTGAGCTGGTCGGAATACACCGTCTGGATCGAGTCGATCACGGCCACGGCCGGCTGCATCGATTCGATGGTGGCCAGGATTTTCTCCAGCTGGATCTCGGCCAGCACATTCACCTGGCTGTGGTCCAGTCCCAGCCGGCGCGAACGCAGCGCCACCTGGGCACCGCTTTCCTCGCCGGTCACATACAGGGTGGGCAGCCCCGTGCGCTGCAGCGCATCCAGCGCCTGCAACAGCAGCGTGGACTTGCCGATGCCCG
>JANJSZ010000264.1 GCA_024711405.1 Acidovorax sp. | reverse complement strand
TCGCTGCGGACGCTGCCGGGCGGCAGCTGGCGTGCGGCGGCGATCTGGCCGGGCAGCCACGCGGCGTGCACGATGCGCAGGTCTGGTCGCTCCAGCGCCACCGGCAGGGTGCTTAAAAAGGCGACGATGGCCGCGCGTTCGGCTGCGGTGGGGCGCGCAAAGGGCGCGTATTTGGCGTGGTCGGAGGCCAGGCGCGCATCGAAGTACCAGCCGGCGCCGTCCTTGGCGTCGTTGCGCAGCAGGTTGATCTCGTGGTTGCCGATCACGGCCACGGCACGGCCATTGTCCACCAGCTGTGCCACACGCATCAGCACGGCGGGGCTGTCGGGGCCCCGGTCGCAGAAGTCACCCACGAAGACCAGCGTGCGGCCGCCCGGGTGCCGGCCTTCGGTGTCGTAGCCCAGGTGGGACAACAACGGTTCCAGCGCATCGATTTCGCCGTGGATGTCGCCGACGATGTCCAGCGGTCCCGAGGGCAGGGCCTGGATGAGACTCATGCGGCGCCCAGTACACGCCCCGGGTTCATGATGCCCTGCGGATCCAGTGCCGCCTTGATGGCGCGCATCATCGCCAGCGCCGTGGGCGACTGGTATTTCTCCAGCTTCTCCACCTTGAGCGCGCCAATGCCGTGTTCGGCGGAGAACGAGCCGCCGAACTGGGCCACGGCCTCGTAGACGAGGTGGTTCACCCGGTCTTCCTGCTCGCGCAGGAAGGCCTTGGCGTCGCCGCCCTCGGGGGCCTGCACGTTGTAGTGCAGATTGCCGTCACCGAGGTGGCCGAAGTTGACCAGGCGCACGCCCGGGATCTCGCGCACCATCAGTGCGTCGGCGTATTCGACAAATGCCGGAATGCGCGAAATGGGCACCGAAATGTCGTGCTTGATGTTCAGCCCCTCTTCGGCCTGCGCCAGTGGAATGCTCTCGCGGATATGCCACAGGTTGTGCGCCTGCGTGAGGTTTTCGGCCACCACGGCGTCGGTCACGCAGCCGGCCTCGAAGGCGGTCTCCAGCAGCGCCTCGAAGCGCGCGCGGGCGTGGTCCTCGGATTCGCTGTCCGAGTTTTCCAGCAGCACGCCGTAGGGTACGTCTTCCTGTCCGATGAAGGGCACGCGCAGCTGCGGCATGTGCTTGTGTACGAGCGACAAGGCAAAGCGCCCCATCACCTCAAAGCCCGTGAGCCCCGCACCGAGGTGCTGGTGCGCCAGGCCCAGCAGCGCCACGGCATGTTCCATCGAGGGCACGGCGGCCCAGGCGGTGAGCTGCGCAGCGGGCTTGGGATACAGCTTGAGCGTGGCGGCCGTGATGACGCCCAGCGTGCCTTCGCTGCCGACAAACAGGTTGCGCAGGTCGTAGCCCGTGTTGTCCTTGCGCAGGCCCTTGAGGCCGTTCCACACCTCGCCCTGGGGGGTGACCACTTCCAGGCCCAGGCACAGGTCGCGGGCATTGCCGTAGCGCACCACCTGCGTGCCGCCGGCATTGGTACCCAGGTTGCCGCCAATGGTGCAACTGCCCTCGGCCGCCAGCGACAGGGGGAACAGCAGCCCCGCCTTGTCGGCCGCGTCCTGCACGTTCTGCAGGATGCAGCCGGCCTCCACCGTCAGGGTGAGGTTGTCCTTGTCGAGGTCGCGCACGGCGTTCATGCGCGTGAGGCTCAGCACCACCTGGGTGCCCGATAGATCAGGCGTCGCGCCCACGGCCAGGCCGGTGTTGCCGCCCTGCGGCACGATGGCGGTGCCCGCGGCGGCGCAGGCGCGCACCACCGCCGCCACCTCGTCGGTGGTGCCCGGGCGTACCACGGCCAGCGCCTTGCCACGCACGCGGCGGCGCCAGTCTTGTTCCCAGGCGCTGAGGTCGCCGTCGGTCAGAACATGGGCGGCACCCACAATGCGCCGCAAGGTGTCGAGCAGGGTGGACATGGGGATGGCTCTTTCAATGGAACAGTGAAGGGTGCGGAGAGGGAGATCTCAGGGCGCGCTGGTTGCAGGGTCGGCATTGGCCTGCGCCCGGGCATTGCGCTGGCGCAGCCGTATATGCAGCGTGCAGGCCGTGAACAGCACCACGCACAGCACGATCTCGCCCATCGCCAGCCAGGAGCCGGGGCGGGCGTCGCCCCAGGCGCGCACCACGCCTTCGATGAAATAAAGCCAGATCACCAGGCTGACCCAGCGGTAGGTGTACATGCGGTTCTTGAGGATGCCGGCCAGCGGAATGCACAGCGGCAGTGCCTTGAGCGCCAGCCAAGAGCCGCCGGGGCGCAGCGGGGCCAGTACCAGCTCCCAGGCCAGGCACAGGGCGATCAGCGCCAGCAGGCTGCCCGCGGCGAGCCAGCGGGTGGCGGCAACGGCGTTGTCAGGAGAGGGGCGGGATGAATTCATGGAATAGGTGGTCGGGAGGGGGTGGCGCGGATTGCGCTCAAGCCAGGCGGTTGGGGCCACAATGCGCGCTCGATCTCAGCACCAATCGGCAGCGTCCATGCAGCGTTTTTTCATCCACCTGGCAGCCCCAGGATCATATCGGCCATGTCCTTGACCCCACAGACCGTGGTCCAGCGCCTGCAGGCGCTGCTGGCCGAGCTGTCGCACTTTCCCTGGAAAACCACCGCCCAGACGCTGCGCGAGCGCTTTCGTGAAGACCGCCTGGGCCTGACCGCCAGCAGCCTTACGTTCACCACCGTGCTGGCCCTGGTGCCATTTGTGACGGTGGCGCTGGCCGTGTTCACGGCGTTTCCCATCTTCGGCAAGCTGCAGGAGGTGCTGCAGCGCTGGCTGGTGGACAGCCTCGTGCCCGACAGCATCTCGCGCCAGGTACTGGGCTACCTCACGCAGTTCGCGGCCCAGGCCAGTCGGCTGGGGGTGGCGGGCTTCAGCATCTTGCTGGTGACGGCGCTGGCGCTGATCCTGACCATCGACCGCACCCTCAACAACATCTGGCGCGTGCGGCGCCTGCGGCCGCTGGGCCAGCGGGTGCTGATCTACTGGGCCGCGATCACGCTGGGGCCCGTGGTGCTGGGCGCCAGCCTGGCGCTCACCTCGTATGTGATGTCGGCCTCGGGCGGGCTGGTGCGGGCCGTGCCCGACGGCGTGCGCCTGCTGTTCGATTCCATCGAATTCTTCGTGCTGGCAGCCGGCATGGCGGCGCTGTACCACTATGTTCCCAACACGCCC
>JANJSZ010000248.1 GCA_024711405.1 Acidovorax sp. | reverse complement strand
TGGACTTGAAGTCCGACAGGCGCACGATCACGGGCTTGGGCCAGAAGGCAGCAGCAATGGTGGCCACACCCTCTGCGACCTTGTCCACGTAGAAAGCGCGCGGGCTGGCATGGCCCCGGGCCACGGATTCGACGGCCTTCTTCAGGTCGGCATCGATCTGGGGGTAATCCAGGATGGCCTTGGGGTGCACCCCAATGTTGTTGTTGATGATGAACTCCAGCCGCGCCAGGCCCACGCCTTCGTTGGGCAGCTGGGCAAAGTCAAACGCCAGCTGGGGGTTGCCCACGTTCATCATGATCTTGGTCTGGATGGCAGGCATCTCGCCGCGCTGCACTTCGGTTACCTCGGTTTCGAGCAGGCCGTCATAGATGCGGCCGGTGTCGCCCTCGGAGCAGCTCACCGTGACCAGCGTGCCGTCCTTCAGGCGCTCGGTGGCATTCCCACAGCCCACCACGGCCGGAATGCCCAGCTCCCGCGCGATGATGGCGGCATGGCAGGTGCGGCCGCCCCGGTTGGTGACGATGGCGCTGGCGCGCTTCATCACGGGCTCCCAGTTGGGGTCGGTCATGTCGGTGACCAGCACGTCGCCGGGCTGCACCTTGTCCATCTCGGAAATGTGGTGCACCAGGCGCACGGGGCCAGTGCCGATCTTCTGGCCAATGGCACGGCCCTCGGCCAGCACGGCGCCGTGGCCCTTGAGCTTGTAGCGCAACTCGGCCTGGCCCTTGGCCTGGCTCTTCACCGTTTCAGGGCGGGCCTGCAGGATGTAGAGCTGGCCGTCGGTACCGTCCTTGCCCCATTCGATGTCCATGGGGCGGCCATAGTGCTGCTCGATGACCACGGCATAGTGCGCGAGTTGCTCGACATCGGCATCGGTGAGCGAATAGCGGTTGCGCTGCTCGGTGGGCACGTCGATGGTCTTGATGAGCTTGCCGCTCTGCACCTTTTCTTCGGGCGTGGCAAACACCATCTGGATCAGCTTGCTGCCCAGGTTGCGGCGGATCACCGCCTTCTTGCCCGCCTTGAGCATGGGCTTGTGCACATAGAACTCGTCGGGGTTCACGGCGCCCTGCACCACGGTTTCACCCAGGCCGTAGCTGCTGGTGATGAACACCACGTCTTCAAAGCCCGATTCGGTGTCGATGGTGAACATCACGCCGGCGGCGCCCAGGTCGGAGCGCACCATGCGCTGCACGCCGGCCGACAGGGCCACCACGTCGTGCGCAAAGCCCTTGTGCACGCGGTAGCTGATGGCGCGGTCGTTGTAGAGGCTGGCGAACACCTCTTTCATCTTGTGCAGCACTGCGTCGATGCCATGCACGTTCAGGAAGGTTTCCTGCTGGCCGGCAAACGATGCGTCGGGCAGATCCTCGGCCGTGGCGGACGAGCGCACGGCAAAGCTGGCTTCGGGGTTGCCTTCGGACAGGGTGGCAAAAGCCTCGGCAATGGCCTTTTGCAAATCGGCCGGGAAAGGCTGGGCCTCGACCATGGCACGGATCTCGGCGCCCACGGCAGCCAGGGCGCGCACGTCTTCGGTGTCGAGCGCGGCCAGCTTGGCGCTGATGCGGTCGGCCAGGCCCTCAAAGGCCAAAAATTCGCGGAACGCGTGGGCCGTGGTGGCAAAGCCCGTAGGCACACGCACGCCATGGGGCAGCTGCGAGATCATTTCGCCAAGGGAGGCGTTTTTGCCGCCTACCGCCTCGACGTCGGTCATTCTCAGGTTTTCAAACGGTACGACCAGGGCGGTCGGGCTGAAAAGTGCAGACATGGGAAAGCTCCAGAAGTTAAAACCGGGTCTGCGCGCCCGCCCGACAGGAGCAGGGAGCGAGCGGCCATGCACGGGCTGCAGCTTTGTGGTTGTGGTTGTGGGCCGACCGGGTGCATGGTGAGAATTGGATAATTGACGCAATTGTAGGCGGGCCGCACCGGCAACCGCCCGACGCTCTTGAAAAGGCCCCCATGCATTCGCGCACCGTATTCTTTGTGTCGGACGGCACCGGCATCACCGCCGAAACGTTCGGCAACGCCATCCTGGCCCAGTTCGAACTGGTGCCGCGCCGCGTGCGCCTGCCCTTCGTGGACACCGAGGACAAGGCCCATCAGGCGGTGCGCCAGATCAACCACACCGCCGAGCTGGAGGGCAAGAAGCCCATCGTCTTCACCACGCTCGTGAACATGGAGGTGCTCAAGGTCATCCAGGAGGGCTGCAAGGGCATGCTGCTCGACATGTTTGGCACCTTCGTGCACCCGCTGGAAGAAGAACTGGGTGTCAAGTCGCACCACCGGGTGGGCCGTTTCAGCGATGTGAGCCGCAGCCAGGAATACACCGACCGCATCGAGGCCATCAACTTCAGCCTGGCGCACGACGACGGCCAGAGCCACCGCGATCTGGCCGGCGCCGATGTGATCCTGGTGGGCGTGAGCCGCAGCGGCAAGACCCCCACCAGCCTGTACCTGGCCATGCAGCACGGCCTGAAGGCCGCCAACTACCCGCTGATCCCCGAGGACTTTGACCGCCGCCAGCTGCCGCCCGCCCTGATGGAGTTCCGCAAGAAGATCTTCGGCCTGACGATCAGCCCCGAGCGCCTGTCCGAAATCCGCAGCGAGCGCCGCCCCGACTCGCGCTACGCCAGCCTGCAGAACTGCCGCCACGAAGTCGCCGAAGCCGAGGCCATGATGCGCCGCGCCGGCATCCGCTGGCTGTCCACCACCACCAAGTCGATTGAAGAGATCGCCACCACCATCCTGCAGGAGCTCCAGCCGGACCGGCTGGTGTATTGATGCGGCCGTGCGCGGAGCCGGGCCGGGCCGGCTGGACAGGTATCGGTCCGAGCGCGGTCCACGCCGCACCAACCAAGGCTTATCGACCCGCAGCGTTGGACGGGTGAGCGATCGCAGCCATCCATAGATGGGCAGCGAACCACGTTCGGCGCGGAGCGCATCGCCCTGCCAAAGCCCCGGGCTGGGCAATGGGGTCCACCGTCTTTCGGCCGATGGACCGCCTGCCCCGGGACCCATCCGCGCGCCCGCCCCCGTTTCACGCCCCACGCCCCCTTCAACCCCCTGCATGCAGCTGGATCAGGCGTTGGCGCAAGGCTTCCGCAGCGGGAGCCAGCACGCGGTCGCGCCGCTGCAGCAATCCCAAAGTACGCCAGAGGTCGGGGTCTATCAGCGGCACGCCGCACACCTGGGGGTGCTCAGCCGGCAGCGCCAGTTGCGGCAGGACGGCCAGGCCCAGCCCGGCCTCCACCAGGGCCAGCGCTCCGGCAACATGATTGCACTCGTACCAAGCCACAGGTTGCTGGGGCAGATCGGCCGTGGCCTGGTCCAGGAGCAGCCGGTTGCTGCTGTCACGCGAGACCGACACCAGGCGCTGCCCCGCCAGTTCAGCCCACGCCACCTCCTTGCGCCCGGCCCAGCGGTGCCCACGCTGCATGGCCAGGACGTAGCGCTCGCGCATCAGTGCCTCGAAGCGCAGTGCCGACTCCTGGCTGCCGGTAAAACTCAGCCCGAAATCGGCGTCCCCCCGCACCACGGCATCGAGCACCTGGTTGGCGCTTTCGTCGATGACGTGCACCTGCACCTCTGGCTGCGCCACCGCGAAGGCCCGCAGAACACGGGGCAACAGATGGCTCGCCACCGACGGAATGCAGGCGATCGCCACCCGCCCGCGGCGCAGATGGACCTGGTCATTCACGCGCTGCACCGCTTCATCCAGGCCCACCAGGGCCGTACGCGCCTCGTGCAGAAACTCCTGCCCCACCGCGGTCAACTCCACGCTGCGGGTCGTGCGCTCCAGCAACCGGACACCCAGAGCCGCTTCCAGCCGCTCGACGCGGCGGCTGAGGGCCGGCGGCGACAGGCACAGGGCTTCTGCCGCCAGGCGAAAGCTCGCCTTCTCTGCAGTGACCACGAATGCCTGCAGTTCACCCAGATCGAATTTGATGCGCAGCATGCAATAGTCCTGTCATAAATTGCAATTCACAGATTATTGCGTGCTACCTAGACTGGCGTCCTTTCGCAAGGCCGACCGTGCATCGGCCACTTCTGGAATCCACCATGCAACGACGCTCCCTGATCGTGGCCGCCATCCTGGCCACATGCCTCCCCCTGGTCCACACAGCCTCCCAGGCCCAGGACTTTCCTCCCAAGAAGCCCGTGACCCTGGTGGTCGGCTTTGCCGCCGGCGGTTCAGCGGACATCGCGGCGCGGTTGATCGCCAAGAAGCTGGGCGAGAACATCGGCCAGAGCGTGGTGGTGGACAACAAGCCCGGCGCGGGGGGCAACCTGGCCCACACCCAGGTCGCCACGGGCCCGTCGGATGGCTCGGTGTTGCTGTTCGGCTCCATTGGCCCGCTCAGCATCGCCCCCCATTTCATGAGCATCCGCTACGACCCGCTCAAGGATCTGGCGCCCATCACCATGGGCGTGAGCTTCCCCAATGTGCTGGTGGTGCCCGCCAGCACCGGCATCAAGACCCTGGGCGAATTCGTGGCCAAGGCCAGGCGCGAGCCGGGCAAGTTCGACTTTGCCTCCACCGGCCCCGGTTCGGCTGCGCACCTGGCCGGTGAACTGCTCAACGACGTCGCCAAGATCGACACCGTGCACGTGCCCTACAAGGGCGGCGCCCCTGCGCTGCAGGATGTCCTGGGAGGGCGTGTGACCGCGTTCTATGCAGCGCCCCCCACCGCCCTGCCCCACATCGAGTCGGGCAAGCTCATTCCACTGGCCACCACCGGACTGACGCGTCCTGCCTATCTGCCCAACGTACCCACGGTGGCAGAGACCTTTCCGGGCTTCAACGCCACGAACTGGTATGCATTCGTGGCGTCGGCCAAGACACCCAAGCCCCTGCTGGACCGCTGGAATGTCGAACTGGTGAAGGTGCTCAACACCCCCGAAGTGCGCGAAAGCCTGCTCAAGCATGGCCAGACCGCATCGCCCAGCACCCGCGATGAGCTGGGCAAATTCATCGCCTCCGAATACAGCAAGTGGGGCCGCATCATCCACGAGCGCAAGATCACCGCCGACTGACACAGCGGCCCGCAACCCCCACGACATCAATCAGGAGACATGACATGCAAACCTTCAAGCCAGCCACTGTGAGCCCCATCGAAATGCCCCGCCGCCGGGCGCTGAGCGCCCTGCTCGGCGCCGCGTTGAGCCTGGGCCTGGCCCTGGGAGCGGCAACGCCCTCCAGCGCCCAGGCGGCAGAAATCCGCGTCGTCACCTCGGGCGGTTTCTCCGCTGCCTACGACCAGCTGATTCCCTTGTACGAGCAGGCCACCGGCCACAAAGTGGTCACTGCACGGGGCGCTTCGATGGGCAAGGCACCCGACTCCATCCCTAGCCGCTTCGCCCGCGGCGAGCAGTTCGACATCGTCATCCTGGCCGACGCGGGGCTGGAGGCCCTGGTGGCACAAGGCAAGGTGCAGCCCGGCAGCCGCGTGGACCTGGCCCGCTCCATGATTGGCATGAGCGTGCGCAAGGGCACGCCCAAGCCCGACATCAGCACCGTGGAAGCACTCAAGCAGACCCTGCTGAACGCCAGGTCGATCGCCTATTCCGCCAGCGCCAGCGGAACCTACCTCTCGAACGAACTGTTCCCGCGCCTGGGCGTGGCCGAGCAGATCAAGGACAAGGCCACCAAGATCTACAGCGAGCGCGTGGGCGCGGTGGTGTTGCGTGGCGACGCCGAGATCGGCTTCCAACAGGTCAGCGAACTGCTGCCTTTCAAGGAGCTGGAGTTCGTCGGACCGCTGCCGGACGAAGTCCAGCAGCGCGTTTTCTTCTCGGCGGGCGTGGCCGCAGGCGCGGAGAACCCCGACGTGGCGCGGCATCTGATCCGTTTCCTGGCGGCACCTGCAGCAGCCTCCATCGTGCGCAGCACCGGCATGGAGCCTGCGGCCGTCCGCTGACGCTCAGCCGACAGCGCGGCAGCCATCCTGGCGCCGCGCGCCAGGCGTGCGCCTCGGCGGCGCTCCCTCCCAAACGATCCCACCCCCACCGCACACGGACACCCCGTGCGGCGCACCGCTGCGCGCGCCCCCACAACGACAAGGAGACCCATGAAACCCCAACACCTGGCATGGCTGGCCGCACTGGCCACACCCGCGCTCACCCTGGCTCAGGGCAGCACCACCCTGTACGGCATTGCCGATGCCGGCGTGCGCCACACCACCGGCATGACCGCCGCCAACGCGCCCAGCACCGCCTCTGCGAACAGCCTGGCCAGCGGCGTCAACAACACCAGCCGCTTCGGCTTGCGGGGCCGCGAAGAACTGGGCGACGGCCTCTACGCACTCTTCCACTTCGAAACCGGTCTGAACATCGACAGCGGCAGCACCGCCAACGCCAAGTTCTTTGACCGCGCCGCCATCGTCGGCCTGGGCGGCGCCTGGGGCCAGGTCACGGTGGGCCGGCAGACCAACTTGCTGGCCGATGCGGTGAGCCCCGTTGACGCTGCGGGCATGCGCTTCGCGTCGTTCAACCCCAACATCGCCACGGCGGCCTTGAGCAGCCATGGCCTGGGCGTTGAATATGGAACGGCAGGTTCTTCCAGCGGCTCTTACCGGCTGGACAACGCCCTCAAATACACAGGCCGGTTCGGGCCCCTCACCGCGCGCGCCATGTACAGCTTCGGAGAAAACGCCGGAAGCACCTCGGCCCAGTCCTCGGCAGGAGCGGGTCTGGCCCATGCCGCGGGGGACTGGACCGTCTCGGGCGCCGTCCAGCACTTCAAAACGGCAGGCAACCTGTCGTTGCAAGCCTTCACGCTGGGCGCCGCCTACCAGCTGGGCCGCGTGCGCCTGGCCGCCAACACCGCGCGCAGCGAAGCCGACACGTCCACCACGGCGCGCACGGAACAGCGGGTGCAGTCAGCGGGTGCGACGTGGTCGGTGACCGGCGCGGTGGACCTCACCACCGCCGTGTACCGCCTGGACCGCCAGCGAACCGGCAAGCGGGACGACGGCTACACCCGGGCCCTTCTGTTTGCCGAGTACAAGCTTTCGCGCCGCACCAAACTGTATGCAGAGCTGGACCGCACCCGCTGGCGCGACGGCTTCCAGGGCGCCGCCCACAAGGACCGCGCCACCGGCATCACCACCGGCATGCTGCACACCTTCTGACCGGGCTCCAGACCCCGTGACATTCAGAGCGCAAAAAAACGGCGGGGCTGCGCCTCACAGCTCCGCCGCTTCCAATGGGATGGCTTCCCGCACTCACCACATAAGCGCTACCGGTCGATTTTTCTAAAAATCACGCTGGCACACTGGTGCGGATCAAATGGTCGAACGCGCTCAGCGCGGCCGTGGAGCCGGCGCCGGCAGCAATCACGATCTGCTTGTAGGGCACCGTGGTGCAGTCGCCGGCGGCAAACACACCGGGCACGTTGGTGTGGCCCTTGGCATCGATCTCGATCTCGCCAAACCTGCTCAGGGCCACCGTGCCCTTGAGCCAGTCGGTGTTGGGCACCAGGCCGATCTGCACGAACACGCCAGCCAAAGGCACCAGGTGTTCTTCGCCCGTCGCCCGGTCCTTGAATTTGAGGCCGTTGACCTTGCCGTCGGCGCCCGTGATTTCGGTGGTCTGCGCGTTGGTGTGGATGGTCACGTTGGGCAGGCTTTGGAGCTTTTTGACCAGCACGGCGTCGGCCTTGAGTTGGTCGGCAAACTCCACCAGCGTGACGTGCGCCACGATGCCGGCCAGGTCGATGGCGGCCTCGACACCCGAGTTGCCGCCGCCGATCACCGCCGTGCGCTTGCCCTTGAACAGCGGGCCGTCGCAATGCGGGCAGTAGGCCACGCCCTTGTTCTTGTACTCGGCTTCGCCGGGCACATTGACGTTGCGCCAGCGCGCACCGGTGGACAGGATCACCGTCTTGGCCTTGAGCGTGCCGCCGTTGGCCAGCTGCACCTCGATCAGTCCGCCCGGCTGCGTGGCCGGCACCAGCTTGTCGGCGCGCTGCAGGTTCATGA
>JANJSZ010000134.1 GCA_024711405.1 Acidovorax sp. | reverse complement strand
GACAGGCCCACGGTGTCGATGGGCAGCTTGCGCGTGGGTGTTTCGCGCTTCTGGTAAATGCCCCAGGTCAGGGCGGCGGCCAGCAGGCCCACGGGCACGTTGATGTAGAAGATCCACGGCCACGCGATGTTGTCGGTGATCCAGCCGCCCAGCAGCGGCCCCACCACGGGGGCGACCAGCGTGGTCACGCCCCACAGGGCCAGGGCGGTGCCCGCCAGCGCGTGCGGGTAGCTGGCCAGCAGCAGGGTCTGGGACAGCGGAATCATGGGACCGGCCACCAGGCCCTGCAACACGCGGAACACCACCAGCATCTCCAGCGACGAGGCAAAGCCGCACAGCCACGAGGTCAGCACAAACAGCAGCACGCTCATGGTGAACAGCCGCACCGCGCCAAAGCGCTGGGTGAGCCAGCCGGTGAGCGGCACCGAGATGGCGTTGGCCACGCCAAAGCTGGTGATGACCCAGGTGCCTTGGCCGGGGCTCACGCCCAGGTCACCGGCGATGGCGGGAATGGAGACGTTGGCAATCGACGAGTCCAGCACGTTCATGAACGTGGCCAGCGACAGCGACAGCGTGCCCAGCAGCAGGGCGGTGCCGTGCAGCGGCGGGTGCGCTGCGGGCGCAGCCGGGGTAGCAGGCGCAGGTGGCTGGGCCGGGCCGGCGGTGGGGTTGGCGGCAGTCATGCGGGCCTTGGCTTACTGCACCACGGCAGCGCACAGGGGCGCTGCGGCCAGCGGGGCGGCCAGCGCGGCAGTGGTGGGCGCGGTGGACTTGCGTGCGGTGGGTACCGTGCCTGCCTGCGCCTTGCGGCCCAGGTTGGCGGCGATGATGCGTGCCACATCGGCATCCGCGGCCTTGAGCTGTTCGTCAAACACCGTGGTGGCGGCCACGGGCGCGGTGCGCTGGGTGTCGGCCAGGGTCTTGCCGCTCTGGTCGGCCGTGTTCACTTTCACTTCCATCGACAGGCCCACGCGCAGGGCGTGTTCGGCCACTTCCCTGGGGTCCAGCGCAATGCGCACGGGCACCCGCTGCACCACCTTGATCCAGTTGCCGGTGGCGTTCTGTGCGGGCAGCAGCGCAAAGGCCGCGCCCGTGCCGGCGCCCAGGCCGGCAATGCTGCCGTGGTAGGTGACCCTGGTGCCGTACACATCGGCCACCAGTTCGGCCGGCTGGCCCATGCGCAGGTTCTGCAGCTGGCTTTCCTTGAAATTGGCATCCACCCACAGGTCGTTCAGCGCCACCAATGTCATCAGCGGTGATCCGGCCTGCACGCGCTGGCCCACCTGCACGCCGCGCTTGGCCACATGGCCGTCGAGCGGGGCCACCAGCTGGGCGCGCTGCACGGCCAGGTAGGCCTCGCGCACGCGGGCCGCGGCGCGCAGGACGTTGGGGTGCTGCTCGATCGTGGTGCCTTCGGTCTGCGTCTGGCTGGCGGCCAGTTGCTCTTGCGCGGCCAGCACGGCCGACTGGGCCGCGGCCACGGTGCTTTTGGCGGCGGTGAGCTGGGCACTGGCGTGCTGGAATTCCTCCTTGCCCACGGCGCCGCTGGCCATCAACGGGGCGCGGCGGTTCACGTCGTCCTGCAGGCGGGCGGCATCGGCCCGGGCGCGCGCCAGGTCGGCCTGGCGCAGGCTCACCTGGGCCTGGAGGGTGGAATTGTTGGCATACAGCGTGCGCACCTCGCGCACGGTTTGCGCCAGCTGGGCCTCGGCCTGGTCCAGCGCCACGCGGGCGTCGGCCGGGTCGAGCTGGACCAGCAGCTGGCCCGCGCGCACGTAGTCGGTGTCGTCCGCACCAATCGACACCACGGTGCCACCCACCTGGGGCGTGATCTGCACCACGTTGCCGGCCACATAGGCGTTGTCGGTGGTCTCGGCGTGGCGCGCATTGAACCAGTGCCAGCCGCCCCAGCCCAGCGCCGCAATGGCCACGGCGGCGGCAATCACGGTCAGGCCGCGGCGGCGGGCGGTGCTGGCGTCGTGGGAGGTAAGGGGTTCGCTCATGGCGGTGATCTTTCAGGACTGTGTTGTTTGTGGTTTTTGAAGAAGGGGCTGTTCATTGCCTGCTAGGTACGCGACTGGCCCGCCCGAGGCCAGTGCACCCGTGGAACTGGCTTTGCCAGGCCACCGGGTGCGTCCCCTCCCGCGAAGAGAGAGAGGGGGAAGACGCGAAGCGGCTCAGGGGGTGTCTCATAAGGCCGTGTCATCCGTCCAGCCGCCGCCCAGGGCCTTCATCAGCACCAGGCGCGTATCAAGCTGGCGGGCACGCAGGTCCACGGCCATGCGGCGTTGGGCCAGCACCTGGCTTTCGGTGCTGAGCACCACCAGGTAGTTGCCCAGGCCTGCCCGGTAGCGCTCCTGGGCAAAACGGTAGGCCTTCTCCGCGCTGGCCATGGCATCGTCCTGCAGCGTTTGCTGGCGGGTCAGCGATTGGACGGAGGCCATGGCATCGCCCGCTTCCTTGACCGCATCGAGCACGGCGCTGTTGTACAGGGCAATGGCTGCATCCAGCTCGGCCTGGCGGCCGCCGAGCTGGGCGCGCAGGCGGCCGCCATCAAAAATCGGCAGGCGCAGGGCGGGTGTCACGCCCATCTGGCGCGAGCCGGCGTTGAAAAGCGGGTCGAGCCCCAGCGCATTCAGGCCGATGAAGGCGCCAATGTTGATGTTTGGATAGAACTCGCTCTTGGCGCTGTGCACGCCCTGGATGGCGGCTTCCACGCGCCAGCGGGCTGCCACCACGTCGGGGCGGCGGCCCAGCAG
>JANJSZ010000124.1 GCA_024711405.1 Acidovorax sp. | reverse complement strand
GACCAGTTCATCGCCTCGGGCGAGGTCAAGTGGGGCCGCGCCAACGGGCTGACGCTGATGCTGCCGCATGGCTATGAAGGCCAGGGCCCCGAGCACAGCTCGGCACGCCTGGAGCGCTTCATGCAGCTGGCCGCCGACGCCAACATGCAGATCGTGCAGCCCACCACGGCCAGCCAGATCTTCCATGTGCTGCGCCGCCAGATGGTGCGTGACCTGCGCAAGCCGCTGGTCATCATGACGCCCAAGTCCCTGCTGCGCAACAAGGATGCCACCTCGCCCCTGTCCGAATTCACCAAGGGCAGCTTCCAGACGGTGATCCCCGAGCAGAACGATGCCATCGACAAGAAGGCCGACAAGGTCAAGCGCGTGATCGCCTGCTCTGGCAAGGTGTACTACGACCTGGTGAAGAAGCGCACCGAGAACGAAGTGACCGATGTGGCGATCATCCGTATCGAGCAGCTGTACCCGTTCCCGCACAAGGCCTTTGCTGCTGCGCTCAAGAGGTATCCGAACGCCACCGACATCGTCTGGTGCCAGGACGAGCCGCAGAACCAGGGCGCCTGGTTCTTCATCCAGCACAACATCCACGAGAACATGCTCGATGGCCAGAAGCTGGGCTACTCGGGCCGCGCAGCGTCCGCTTCGCCGGCCGTGGGTTATTCGCACCTGCACCAGGAACAGCAAAAGGCGCTGGTCGAAGGCGCGTTTGCCAAGCTCAAGGGTTTTGTCCTGACCAAGTAAGGCCGGCAACCCCTCTCCAGAACAAAACCCATTCCGAAAGAACTGATATGGCTATCGTAGAAGTCAAAGTACCGCAACTGTCCGAATCCGTGGCCGAGGCCACCATGCTGACCTGGAAGAAGAAGGCCGGCGAGGCCGTGGCCGTGGACGAGATCCTGATCGAGATCGAAACCGACAAGGTCGTGCTGGAAGTCCCCGCACCGGCTGCCGGCGTGCTGGCGGAAATCGTCCAGGGTGACGGCGCCACCGTGGTGGCTGAACAGCTGATCGCCAGGATCGACACCGAAGGCAAGGCCGGGGCAGCCGCGCCTGCTGCAGCAGCGCCTGCGGCGGCACCTGCCGCCGCAGTGGCCGTGGCAGCTGCGGCGACCGGTGGTTCGAAGGCCGATGTGGCCATGCCTGCCGCCGCCAAGCTGCTGGCCGACAACAACCTGTCGGTGGGCGCCGTGGCGGGTACGGGCAAGGATGGCCGCGTGACCAAGGGCGACGTGCTGGCCGCCGTGGCCGGTGGCGTGAAGTCGACGGCCGCCGTGATCCCCACGGGCGTTCCTACCAAGGCGCTTGCGCCGGTGGCGGCACCTTCGTCCACGCTGAACCTGGGCGACCGCCCCGAGCAGCGCGTGCCCATGAGCCGCCTGCGCGCCCGCGTGGCCGAGCGTCTGCTGCAGTCGCAGTCCACCAATGCCATCCTGACCACGTTCAACGAAGTCAACATGGCGCCCGTGATGGAGCTGCGCAAGAAGTTCCAGGACCAGTTCACCAAGGAACACGGCACCAAGCTGGGCTTCATGTCGTTCTTCGTGAAGGCCGCCGTGCATGCGCTCAAGAAGTACCCGGTGCTGAACGCGTCGGTGGATGGCAATGACATCGTGTACCACGGTTACTTCGACATCGGTATCGCCGTGGGCTCGCCCCGTGGCCTGGTGGTACCCATCCTGCGCAACGCCGACCAGATGAGCTTTGCCGACATTGAGAAGAAGATCGCCGAATTCGGCAAGAAGGCGGGCGAAGGCAAGCTGGGTATCGAGGAAATGACCGGCGGCACGTTCTCCATCTCCAATGGCGGCACCTTCGGCTCGATGATGTCCACCCCCATCATCAACCCGCCGCAGTCGGCCATCCTGGGCGTGCATGCCACCAAGGACCGCGCCATGGTCGAAAACGGCCAGGTCGTGGTGCGCCCGATGAACTACCTGGCGATGTCGTATGACCACCGCATCATCGACGGCCGTGAAGCCGTGCTGGGCCTGGTGGCCATGAAGGATGCGCTGGAAGATCCGTCGCGCCTGCTGTTCGACATCTAAGCACTGCAATGCATCGACCCACCCGCGCGGACCGTTTTGCGGTCCGGCCCGCCGGTGGGTCTTTCACCCACTGACTGAGTGAGATTTTTCATGAGCAAACAATTTGACGTCGTCGTGATCGGCGGCGGCCCCGGTGGCTACATCGCTGCCATCCGTGCAGCGCAGCTGGGCATGAACGTGGCCTGCATCGACGAATGGAAGAACGCTGCGGGCGGCCCGGCCCCCGGCGGCACCTGCACCAATGTGGGCTGCATCCCCTCGAAGGCGCTGCTGCAGTCGTCCGAGCATTTCGAGCACGCCAACAAGCACTTTGCCGACCACGGCATCACCGCCACCGGCGTGAAGATGGACGTGGCCAAGATGGTGGCCCGCAAGGACAGCGTGGTCAAGCAGAACAACGACGGCATCCTGTACCTGTTCAAGAAGAACAAGGTCAGCTTCTTCCACGGCCGTGGCTCGTTCGTGAAGGCTGCCGAGGGCGGCGGCTACGAGATCAAGGTGGCCGGCGCTGCCGAAGAGATCCTGGTGGGCAAGCAGGTCATCGTTGCCACCGGCTCTAACGCCCGTGCGTTGCCCGGCGCGGAATTTGATGAAGTGAACATCCTCTCCAACGATGGTGCGCTGCGCATTGGCGCGGTGCCCAAGAAGCTGGCCCTGATCGGTTCGGGCGTGATCGGCCTCGAAATGGGTTCGGTCTGGCGCCGCCTGGGTGCGGAAGTGACGGTGCTGGAAGGTCTGCCCACCTTCCTGGGTGCCGTGGACGAACAGATCGCCAAGGAAGCCAAGAAGGCTTTTGACAAGCAGGGGCTCAAGATCGAGCTCGGCGTGAAAGTCGGCGAGATCAAGAACAGCAAGAAGGGCGTCAGCATCGCCTACACCAACAGCAAGGGTGAAGCCCAGACCCTCGATGCGGACAAGCTCATCATCTCGATTGGCCGCGTTCCCAACACCATTGGTCTGAATGCCGAAGCCGTGGGCCTGCAACTCGACGAGCGCGGCGCCATCGCTGTGGACGGCGACTGCAAGACCAACCTGCCGAGCGTGTGGGCCGTGGGCGACGTGGTGCGCGGCCCCATGCTGGCGCACAAGGCCGAAGAAGAAGGCGTGGCCGTGGCCGAGCGCATGGCGGGCCAGCACGGCCATGTCAACTTCAACACCCTCCCCTGGGTGATCTACACCAGCCCCGAGATCGCCTGGGTGGGCCGCACCGAGCAGCAGCTCAAGGCCGATGGCGTGAAGTACAAGGCCGGCACCTTCCCGTTCCTGGCCAATGGCCGCGCACGCGCGCTGGGCGACACGACGGGCATGGTCAAGTTCCTGGCCGATGCCACCACGGACGAAATCCTGGGTGTGCACATGGTCGGCCCACAGGTCAGCGAACTGATCTCCGAGGCGGTGGTGGCCATGGAGTTCAAGGCCAGCGCGGAAGATATTGCCCGCATCTGCCACGCGCACCCGTCCTTGAGCGAAGCCACCAAGGAAGCCGCCCTGGCGGTGGACAAGCGCACGCTGAACTTCTGATTGTTTTGCGTCAAATCGGCTGCTAGCGCTTGTTTATAAAGCGCTAGCAGCTATTTATTTTATAGCTGCATAGTTGCTGGGCAATTTCAACGTGACTGTCAAACAGACCTATCTCGCAGAACTTGCCGCGAAAGGCTTTCAGAGCGACCCGGCGCAATTGCGCGCGGTGGACGCCTTGCAGCGTTGCGCCCGCGACTGGGCTGCCTACAAGTCGCGCCGCTCCAACGCCCTCAAGAAGATCGTCAACCACCCCGAGGTTCCGCGTGGCGTTTACATGTACGGCGGGGTGGGGCGTGGCAAGAGCTTTCTCATGGATTGCTTTTTCAATGCCGTGCCGCTCAAGCGTAAGGTGCGCCTGCATTTTCACGAGTTCATGCGCGAGGTGCACCGCGAGCTGGCGGCCCTGCAGGGCACGCAGAACCCGCTGGATGTGCTGGGCCGGCGTATCGCCAAGCGCTACAAGCTGATCTGCTTTGATGAGTTTCACGTTGCCGACATCACCGATGCGATGATCCTGCACCGCTTGCTGGCGGCGCTGTTTGACAACGGGGTAGGCTTCGTCACCACCTCCAACTTCAAGCCCGATGGGCTTTATCCCGATGGCTTGCACCGCGACCGCATCCTGCCGGCCATTGCACTGCTGAACGCAAAGCTGGAGGTGGTGAACGTGGACAACGGCACCGACTACCGGCGCCGCACGCTGGAGCAGGTGAAGCTCTATCACACGCCCCTGGGCCAGCAGGCAGATGCCGAGATGAACGCTGCCTTCGATCAGCTGGCCGAAGTGCATGACGAAGACCCGGTGCTGCACATTGAGGCGCGCGAGATCCTGGCGCGGCGCAAGGCGGGGGGTGTGGTGTGGTTTGACTTCAGGACGCTGTGTGGAGGCCCCCGCTCGCAGAACGATTACCTGGAGATCGCCACGCAATTCCACACGGTGTTGCTGTCGGATGTGCCCTACATGCCGGTCAACATGGCGTCGCCTGCGCGGCGCTTTACCTGGCTGGTGGACGTGCTGTATGACCGGCGGGTCAAACTCATTTTGTCGGCCGCCGTGCCGCCAGAACAGCTCTACACCGATGGGCCGCTGGCCCACGAGTTTCCGCGCACGGTGTCTCGGCTCCACGAGATGCAGTCCAAGGAGTTTCTGGCGCTTGATCGCCGCACTGTTGACACGGGACTGACGTAATGAAAAGCGCTTGGGCAATCTGGGGTGTGGTGTGTGTGATGGCTGGGCCTGCCATGGCGCAACCGTCGGCATCTGCGCCGCCGCAAGGCCGCCACAGTGCCGAGCAGGCGCAGCGGCAGGCCGAGCGCGACCGAATCCTCCAGGAGCGCCAGGCCATCATGGCGATCCGAAAGCGTGACGAAACCGCGTGCTATCGCCGGTTTGCGGTGGAAGACTGCCTGCGCGACGCGCGGGCCCAGGCGCGCCGCGCCGAGCTTCCATTGCGCGCGCGCGAGTTGCAGCTCAACGACGCGGAGCGCAAGGAAAAGGCCGCAGAGCGGCTGCGTTCGATTGAAGAAAAGCAGCGCGTGGCGCCGGACCGCTCGCAACCCCAGGGTGCGGCCCGTGGGGCGGGGCGTCCGGCCACCGGTGTGGAAGATTTGCGCACGCAGCACCAACGCGAGGCGCAACACAGGGCGCAGCAGCAGCGCAGCCGCCAGGAGTCCCATGCTGCCGGCAAGGAACAGCGCGCCACGCAAAGCGCTGAACGCGCGGCCGCTGCGCGCGCGCGCCATGCTGAAAATGTGAAATCGGCGCAGGAGCGGCGCGAACGACTGCAGAAAATGCAGGCCGAAGCAGCCGCCGCAGGGCGCAAGCCGGCTGCACCCTTGCCCGCCTCTTCAGGGCTTCCGTCCGCTCAGCCCTGAGCGTGGTGGGGCGCTGATGGCTTGCACGCGCCAGGTGCGTGCGCTTGGGCGCTGTGCGCTTCAGGCGTTTCCGGCGGACAGTGGGACCAGTCGCCCGATCTTCCTTTCTTCGACCAGGGTCTCGATCTTCACAATGACCAGCGACAGGTTGTCGCCGCCGCCGCGTGCGCGGGAGCGCGCCTTGTCGATCAGGAATTCGGTGGCCTCGCGCGGCGACAGCGAATCCACCACCGAGGCCAGTTCGGTGGGGGAGAAATAGTGCCACACGCCATCGCTGCAGGCGAGCAGGACATCGCCCGGCCGCAATTGCTGGATGGTGTGGGTGGTGATGGGCGGGTCGCTTTCGGTGCCCAGGCAGCCCACCAGAATGTTGGAGTGCGGATGGATGTTGGCTTCGGCTTCGGTCAACTCGCCGCGATCGACCAGGGCCTGAACATACGAGTGGTCACTCGAGCGAAAGGTCAGCCTGGCCCCCTCGAAGTGGTAGATGCGCGAATCGCCTGCATGGACCCAGTGGCAGTCCCCGCGGGGGTTGATCAGGAAAGCCGCGATCGTGCTGTGCGGTTCCTGCTCGGATGAAATGGCCGTGAGGCGGATGACGATGTGGGCCTCTTCCACCATGTTCTTGAGCATGGCGGCGGGGTCGTCGGTTTCCGGCGAGTAGCGTTCGAACAGCTGGCGTGCCGTCATCATCACCTGGTCGGAGGCCTTGCGCCCGCCACTGCGCCCGCCCATGCCATCGGCAATCACACCGAGCACGCATCCGTTGTAGCGGTCGTGCGAGATCAGGGCCACCTGGTCTTGCTGGTATTCGCGGTCACCCTTGTGGATGCCGGTCGATGCGATGAGGCGGAACGCTTTGGTCATGCTGGTGATTGTGGGGGGCGGCGGCGCAAATACCCATCGGAGAGGCGTGTCGGAGCGCGTA
Organism: Acidovorax sp.; assembly: GCA_024711405.1. Taxonomy (GTDB): domain Bacteria; phylum Pseudomonadota; class Gammaproteobacteria; order Burkholderiales; family Burkholderiaceae_C; genus Acidovorax. The sequence goes on along the minus strand of JANJSZ010000124.1, from coordinate 4,636 downwards.
TTATCCGCTCGCGTGTGGCATTTTTGCCATGCCCATGGGCGCATGGCGCCGCCACCGCCTTGAAATCGAACCACCACTCCTTGCCCCGCCAACTGATAGATCTGCGCATCGCCCATGCCGATCTGGACGCCCGCATCGACCATGGCGCGCGGGAGGCGGCGCCTGACGAGTTTTCGCTCAGGCGCCTGAAGAAGCGCCGCCTCGCATTGCGCGATGCAATCGACCGCCTGGAGCGTGCGCTCCAGCCCCAAGAACCTGCGTGATGGGTCTTGCGGACGCAGTGCATGCGGCATTTCAACCCGAAGGGGTGCTGCAGCGAACGGAGGGCCACTACCGCGCGCGCGCGGGGCAGATACGCATGGCGGATGCGGTGGCCAGAACCATCGAGCTCGGTGGTGCCCTGGTGGTCGAAGCCGGCACGGGCGTTGGCAAGACCTTTGCCTACCTGGTTCCGGCGCTGCTCAGTGGCGAGCGGGTGTTGCTTTCCACGGCCACCAAGGCCTTGCAGGACCAGCTTTTTGCCTGGGACCTGCCTCAGCTGGTCTCTGCATTGGGCTTGCCGGTACGCACGGCACTGCTCAAGGGGCGGGGGAGTTACCTGTGCCTGCACCGCATGGAACAGGCACGGCAGGACACCGCGCTGCACGATCGCAACGTGCAGCGGGTGCTGGCGAAGGTGGAGGTCTGGTCGCACAGCACGCGCTCGGGTGATCTGGCGGAATTGCCAGGTCTTGACGAGCGATCGCCCGTCATCGCGCTGATCACATCCACCCGTGAAAACTGTCTGGGCGTGGCGTGCCCTCGCTTTCGCCAGTGCCATGTGCACATCGCCCGGCGTGAAGCGCTGGCCGCCGATGTGGTGGTGATCAACCACCACCTGTTCTTTGCCGACGTGGCCGTGCGAGAGTCGGGTATGGCCGAGTTGCTGCCGACTGTGCGGGTCGTGGTGTTGGATGAGGCACACCAGATCAATGAAATCGGTGTGCAGTTTCTCGGCACGCACCTGTCCACAGGGCAATGGTTGGATTATTCCCGTGATCTGCTGGCGACAGGTTTGCAGCACGCCCGCGGCCTTGCGGACTGGAGCACCCTGGCGGCACACCTGGAGCGGGCGTGTGGCGATCTGCGTATTGCCGTGGGACCGAGGGGGCCCGGCACCAAGCTGCGCTGGACTGGCGAAGTGCCCGAAGCCGTCACGCCTGCAGGCTGGCATGCGGCCCTTCGGGGCATGGCATCGGCGTGCGCGCAAGCGATGGAAGCGCTGGACCCTTTGAGCGAGGTGTCCCCTGATCTCGTCCGGCTGTATGAGCGTGGCTCGGAACTGTTGGCGCGCCTGGGGCGGTTTGCAGCGCCCTGCAGTCCGGACGCCGTGCGCTGGCTGGACGTGGGCGGCCAGCTGCGGCTGGTGGAGTCGCCGCTGGATATCGCGCAGACGATGCAAACCCGCGTGCTTGCTGTGCCCGCTGAATCCGACGCCGCAAAAGATGACGGCGACGGATGGCCGGCCCCCGCGCAGCATGCGGGCCGGGCCTGGATTTTTACGTCTGCCACCCTGGGGGACGATGCCGGGCTGACATGGTTCACCGAGCGCTGTGGCCTGCAGAACGCTGAAATACTGCGTGTTGACAGCCCGTTCGACTATGCATCCCAGGCGGCGCTGTATGTGCCCCGGCAGTTGCCAGAGCCGTCTGATCCCGGCCATAGCGTGGCAGTGGCCGGGCTGGCTGGAGCGGCTGCCAGCCGCCTTGGTGGGCGCACGCTGGTTCTGACCACGACGCTCAAGGCCCTGCGCGCCATCGGTGATGCGTTGCAGGCCCGTTTCAGCACTCTGGAAGGGCCGGAGGTGCTGGTGCAGGGCGACCGGCCCAAGCGCCAACTCATGCAGCGCTTTCGCGAGGGCGCCTCTGGCGGCGGGCGGGGTTGCGTGCTGGTGGCTTCGGCCTCCTTCTGGGAGGGCTTTGATGTGCCTGGCGATGCCTTGCAGCTGGTGGTCATCGACAAACTGCCTTTTCCACCCCCTGGCGACCCGCTGATAGAGGCACGCAGCCAGCGCATCAAAGCCGCTGGCGGTCGCCCGTTTCAGATGGTTGCCGTGCCCGAGGCGGCTGTTGCGCTCAAGCAAGGCGCAGGGCGGTTGATCCGGAGGGAATCAGACCGCGGTGTGCTGGTCGTGTGCGACACGCGGTTGGCCACCATGGGCTATGGCAAACGGCTGATGCGCGCGCTGCCGCCCATGCGCGTTCTTGAAAACCCAGAGGGATTGGAGGCCGCGCTGGATGCGCTTACCAGAACTTCCACCACGGATTGGACCTGGTCGTGACGGTACCCGTGGCGTAAGCGCCCTGGGGGTAGGAGGCTTGCATGACCCGGCGGGCATCATCACGCAGCTGGGTCATTCCCAGGGCATCGTAGGACTGGATCAGGATGTACAGGGCTTCTTCAAGTGCGGGAACACCCTGGTAGTCGGCCAGTGCAGCCTGGGCGCGGCCGATGGCCGCCACATAGGCACCGCGCTGGAAGTAGTAGCGGGCAACGTGGACTTCATACTGGGCCAGCGAATTGACGATGTAGGTCATGCGCTGGCGAGCGTCTTTTGCGTAGCGCGAATCAGGGAACCGTGTCGCCAGTTCGCTGAACGACTCGAAGGAATCCTTTGCGGCTTTCTGGTCGCGTTCGGAGAGATCCTGCTGGGAGATCCATGAAAAAAGACCCAGGTTGTCGTTGAAGTTGACCAGGCCTTTGAGGTACAGCGCGTAATCGAGCGCAGGACTTGCGGGGTGCAACTTCATGAAGCGGTCCAGCGTGGCGATGGCCTGCGCCTTTTCACCGCCCTTGTACTGCGCATAGGCTTTGTCCAGCTGGGCCTGCTGGGCCAGGGGCGTACCTGCCGCACGGCCCTCCAGTTTTTCAAGCAGGGGCACGGCCTTGTCGAAAGCGCCGCCGCTCAACTCGTCCTTGGCTTCCGAGTAAATGCGGTTGGGGCTCCAGCCCGCTGTCTTGTCTTCCGGAGTGCTTGAACAGCCCGCGAGCAAGCCGGCGGTCAGCAGGGCAGTGATAAAAGGCAGGGGGGCACGCAGCATTGCAGGCAGCTTTCAGACAAAAAGTGAACGTGTGTCCCGTGAGGCGCTGCACCGGCGGTCGCACCGGCATGGTACGGCTTGGCCCGCGGCGCAATCTCAACCGACACCGGCATTGTACCGACGGTGCCTGCCGGGTCCCGTTTGCCTGAAACGGCTATTGCACGAGCCGGGCCAGGTGGGCTTCCTACAATGGAGCCCATGTTTGTACACCTGCGCCTGCACACCGAATTTTCCGTCGTTGACGGCACCAATCGCATCGATGACCTGGCCAAGGCAGCGGCCAAGGATGGCCAGCCTGCATTGGCCATCACCGACCTCAACAACCTTTTTGGCGCCATCAAGTTCTACAAGGAGATGCGCGGCAAAGGCGTCAAGCCGATTCTGGGCGCTGAAATCTTTCTGGAAGGCGAGGCGGGTGCAGCGCCGTCGCGCATGCTGGTGCTGGTGCAGGGGCGCCAGGGCTATCTGAATCTGTCCGAATTGCTGGCACGCGCCTGGACCCGCAATGTGTCCAAAACCCACGCCGTCTGCACCTGGGAGTGGCTGGAGGAACTGGGCGAAGGGCTGATCGCGATCTCGGGCGCCCAGGCAGGAGCGGTGGGGCAGGCCCTCATGAAAGGCGATGACGTCGGGGCGGCGCGTCTGGCGTTGCGGCTGGCGGGCATCTTTCCCCACCGTTTCTATGTGGAGTTGCAACGGGCAGGCCGTGCCGACGACGAGGCCCATGTGGTGGCGGCTGTGCAGCTGGCGGCACGGCTGCATCTGCCTGTGGTGGCCACGCATCCCGTGCAGTTCGCCACTGCGGACGATTACGAGGCCCATGAGGCGCGGGTGTGCATTGCCGAGGGCGAGATACTGGGCAACCAGCGTCGGGTGCGCAAGTTCACGCGCGAGCAGTATTTCAAGTCGTCGGCGCAGATGCAGGCGCTGTTTGAGGACCTGCCCGCCGCGCTGGCCAATTCGGTGGAGATTGCCCGTCGTTGCAACATCACCCTGGTGCTGGGAAAGCCCCAGCTCCCCAATTTTCCCATTCCCCCCGTGAATGGGCAGGTGCTGTCGGTGGAGGACTACTTTCGCCATGTGTCCTTCGAGGGGCTGGAGGAGCGCCTTCGGCTTCTTTTTCCCGACGAGACCCGGCGCAATGGGCAGCGACCCCGCTATGTGGAGCGGCTGGAGTTCGAGCTCAACACCATCCTCAAGATGGGGTTTCCCGGCTACTTTCTGATTGTGGGGGACTTCATTCAATGGGCCAAGACGCACGGCTGTCCTGTCGGGCCTGGCCGGGGTTCCGGCGCGGGGTCGCTGGTGGCCTACGCACTCAAGATCACCGATCTGGACCCGCTGGAATACAACCTGCTGTTCGAGCGTTTCCTGAACCCGGAGCGGGTGTCCATGCCCGACTTCGACATTGACTTTTGCCAGGCGAACCGCGACCGCGTGATCGACTATGTGAAGGACAAATACGGCAAGGATGCCGTCAGCCAGATTGCCACTTTCGGCACCATGGCCGCCAAGGCCGCCATCCGCGACGTGGGCCGGGTGATGGACATGAGCTA
>JANJSZ010000072.1 GCA_024711405.1 Acidovorax sp. | reverse complement strand
GCGCTGGATCAAGCAGCACCTGCCCGGCGCCAAGGTGTCGGGCGGCGTGTCCAACGTGAGCTTCAGCTTCCGCGGCAACGACCCGGTGCGCGAAGCCATCCACACCGTGTTCCTGTACCACGCCATCCAGGCGGGCATGGACATGGGCATCGTCAATGCGGGCATGGTGGGCGTCTATGACGACCTGGAACCCACGCTGCGCGAGCGCGTGGAGGACGTGGTGCTCAACCGCCGCCCGGATGCCGGCGAACGCCTGGTCGAGGTTGCCGAAACCGCCAAGAGCGGCGCCAAGGACGAGAGCAAGAAGCTCGAATGGCGCGGCACGCCCGAGCATCCGAAGACCGTGGGCGAGCGCCTGAGCCACGCGCTGGTGCATGGCATCACCGACTTCATCACCGAAGACACCGAAGAAGCCTACCAGCAGATCCTGGCCAGGGGCGGCCGCCCGCTGCATGTGATCGAAGGGCCGCTGATGGACGGCATGAACATCGTGGGCGATCTGTTCGGCGCGGGCAAGATGTTCCTGCCCCAGGTGGTGAAAAGCGCGCGCGTGATGAAGCTCGCGGTGGCCCATCTCATCCCCTACATCGAGGAAGAAAAGCGCCAGGACGAGGCTGCGGGCCGCGACGTGCGCAGCAAGGGCAAGATCGTCATCGCCACGGTGAAGGGCGACGTGCACGACATCGGCAAGAACATCGTCACCGTGGTGCTGCAGTGCAACAACTTCGAGGTGGTGAACATGGGCGTGATGGTGCCCTGCCACGAGATTCTGGCGCGCGCCAAGGTCGAGGGCGCCGACATCGTGGGCCTGTCGGGCCTGATCACGCCCAGCCTCGAAGAAATGCAGTACGTGGCCGGCGAGATGCAGAAGGACGAGCATTTCCGCATCAAGAAAATTCCGCTGCTGATCGGCGGCGCCACCTGCTCGCGCGTGCACACGGCCGTCAAGATCTCGCCGCACTACGAGGGCCCCGTGGTCTATGTGCCCGACGCCTCGCGCAGCGTGAGCGTGGCGCAAAGCCTGCTCGGTGACGGCGTCGAGAGCTATGTGCAGGAAGTCAACGCCGACTACGACAAGGTGCGCACCCAGCACGCCAACAAGAAGCAGGTGCCGCTGTGGCCCCTGGCCAAGGCCCGCGCCAACAAGACGCCGATCGACTGGCAGGCCTACCAGCCCGCCGTGCCGCGCGCCCTCGGCCGCCGGGTGTTCCAGAACTTCGACCTGGCCGAACTGGCGAAATACATCGACTGGGGCCCGTTCTTCCAGACCTGGGACCTGGCCGGCCCGTACCCCGCCATCCTGACCGACGAGGTGGTGGGCGTGGAGGCCACGCGCGTGTTTGCCGACGGCCAGGACATGCTCAAGAAGATCATCGAAGGCCGCTGGCTCACCGCCAGTGGCGTGATGGCCCTGCTGCCCGCCAACAGCGTGAACGATGACGACATCGAGTTCTACACCGACGACACCCGCACCGAAGTCGCCATGACCTGGTACGGCCTGCGCCAGCAGACCGAAAAGCATGTGATCGACGGCGTGACCCGGCCCAGCCGCTGCCTGGCCGACTTCGTGGCGCCCAAGAGCAGCGGCATTGCCGACTATGCGGGCCTGTTCGCGGTGACGGCGGGCCTGGGAATCGAGAAGAAGGAAAAGGCCTTCATCGACGCGCTGGACGACTACTCGGCCATCCTGTTCAAGAGCCTGGCCGACCGCCTGGCCGAGGCCTTTGCCGAATGCCTGCACCAGCGCGTGCGCACCGACCTGTGGGGCTATGCCAGCGATGAGGCGCTGAGCAACGAGGACATGATTGCCGAGAAGTACCACGGCATCCGCCCCGCGCCCGGTTACCCCGCCTGCCCCGACCACAGCGCCAAGACCGCCCTGTTCCGGCAGCTGCAGTGCGAGGACATCGGCATGGACCTCACCGAAAGCCTGGCCATGACGCCCGCCGCCAGCGTGAGCGGCTTCTACATCGGCCACCCCGATGCCGTGTATTTCAACGTGGGCAGGATCGGCGAAGACCAGCTGCACGACATGGCCGAGCGCCGGGGCATGGACGAGGCGGTGCTGGCCAAGCTGCTGGCGCCCAATCTGTGATGCTCTGGCGCTGAAATAAAGCGCGGAAAGCGCTCGCCGATACAGTGCAAGTGTCCTCGCCTGAGAACCGAAGACCTTGCGTGCGGGGGGCTTTGGGTTGTCCGCAGGGCTGGGTTTTGAAGGACGGTGCGGGCATACCGGTTCGATGCACCCCGGCGGACGCCCCGGCACCTGGGGCGTGTAGCGAATTGTGTCGAATATTTTGACAATCCGGGCCGTGAAGCAACGTAAGTTGTTGATTTTTCTGAGTGGCACGGTGCGTGCTTTTGTAAGTCGAGGTCGCAGTTTTCAGCGACTACTTACAGAGGGGGTCACACCATGGAATTCAAAACCGCAGCAGCTATCGTCGCAGGCATGCTCCTATCTGCAACCGCTCATGCGGTGCCGATTGTCAACACCAACGTGCGTCCTGTGGCCCTCGGGGCGACTGCGGCGGGCGAGCAATCGCTGCAAACCGTCTTGGATAACGTGTTTGGCGCCGGCGCAGTAAGCGCGGCCAACGACCAGAGCGCGGCAGGCCTGTGGGGCTCTGCCACCAGTTCGGCCACCACGATCCCCACACTGATCATCGAACAAACCAGTGGCGCCAGCAGCCAAAAATTCGGTATGTGGTTTGGTACCGATACCAGCAACATTTACACCGTTGACCTGTTCTTTGGCGGTGCGGTGGGTGGTTCAACCACCCTGCAGCAAAGTGCCGTGGGTATCGGGATCGGCAACGGCCAGATGATCATTTCCGCCGGCCCCACCTTCCAGAGCCAGTGTGGTACACAGGTCAATTGCGGCCTGTTTTCTAACGCACTGATCAATCCCACCAGTTTCGGCTTCTATTTCGCGACGGGTGCTGGAAAAACCGCCTATTCCATTGACAGCATGAACCTGGGCGGAGCCACCGATTTTCTGGCGTTCCAGGGTGGCACGTCGACCAACTGGATTTTTGCGTTTGAAGATGGCACCGACAATGACTTTCAGGACATGGCGGTGAAAGTGGAGTCGATCACGGTGCCCGAACCCGGCTCCCTGGCCCTGCTGGGTCTGGCTCTGGCGGGTGCGGTGGCCGTATCGCGCCGCAAGAGCAGGCAAGACTGAGGGCCCGGGGTCGCCGCAGTACGCCGATCATGCACAGGGGGCTTCGGCCCCTTTTTTGTGTCCTGCTGGCGGCGCTCCAGCGAGAGGCTACGCTGTCGGTGGCTGTCAGCACCGGCCAGGCCATCCTCGTGCCTTGGCGCCTCCGCACAGGGCAGGGTGGGCGCCGCCAATCTTCCATCAGGCCTGCGCAGCCGGGGGCGCAGCGGCGGCGCCTTGCGCCATCTCCAGCTGCATCATCACCATGTTGACCAGGGTGCTCACCGAGGGGCGCCCCGTCTCGATGACATAGTGCGCGGTTTCGCGGTACAGGGGGTCGCGCTGGGCATAGAGTTCGCGCAACTTCTCCAGGGGGTTGCCACCCTGCAGCAGCGGGCGTGTCTTGTCGTGCTTCACGCGCTTGTAGATTTCTTCGGGCGATGCACGCAAATACAGCACGTTGCCAAACTGGCGCAGCACCTCGCGGTTTTCGGGGCGCAGCACGGCGCCGCCGCCGGTGGACAGCACCAGGCCGCCGGGCAGCTGCGCCACCTCGGCCAGCAGCTGTGATTCGAGGTCGCGAAATCGCGCTTCGCCCTCCACCTCGAAGAAGTGGCGGATGGTGGTACCGATGGTCCGCTCCAGCCGGTGATCCAGGTCGATGAAGGGCACCCCGGCCCGGTGGGCCAGCTGCCGGCCGACGGTGGATTTGCCCGAGCCGGGCATGCCGACCAGTGCGCAGCGAATCTGCATAAATGGTGTCCTGTCTTCGTGCCTGTCCAAAGGCAGGCAGAGTGTAAGGCTGTGGGAGCCGGACTACCCAGGCTGCACCATCTGTCCGATGGGCAAGCGGGCTGCGCCTGGGTAGCCTTGCCTGCATGAATGGCCTGTACCTTTACCGGCCCGTACGGGCGGCGGCGCGCAGGGGCGTCCGCGTGCTGCGGCCGCTGCGGCGGGCGGTGTGGTTGTGGATGGACGCCGACGGCGCCCGCATGAGCGCGGCCATGTCGTTCTACGGCATCCTGAGCCTGGCGCCGCTGCTGGTGCTGCTGGTGGCCCTGCTCGGCTGGTGGCTGGACCGCGACAGCCTGCAGCAGGGCCTGATTGCGCAGATCGGCACCCTTGTGGGCGAGCAGGGGGCAACGGTCATACACCAGGCCCTGGCCAGTGCCCAGGAGCCCGCGCAAGGGCTGCTGGCCTCGCTGCTGGGTTTTTTCGTGCTGTTGTTTGGCGCCACCGGGGTGTTTGGCGAGCTGCAGTCTGCGCTGCAGCGGCTGTGGACCCACGGGCGTGGTGCGGTGCAGCCCCTGCCGTGGTGGCACGGTGCTTCGCTGCGCCTGCGTGGCGTGGCGTATGTGCTGGCGTTCGGCTTTTTGCTGCTGGTGTCCCTGGTGATCTCGACCCTGCTGAACCTGTTGGCCGGCTGGGCCGGCCACTGGCTGCCGATAGCGCCGCTGTTGCGGGTGCTCAACGAAGCCGCCGCGTTTGGCGTCTGCGCGGCCCTTTTTGTGGGCTTGATGCGCATGAGCGCCGGCCCCAAGCCCCGGCTGCGGTTTCTGTGGCTGGGCGCGGTGATGGGCGCATCGCTGTTCACGGCGGGGCGGCATGTGCTGGCGGTTTACCTGTCCACCGCGGCGGTGGTTTCCGCCTACGGGGCGGCGGGTTCGCTGGTGGTGCTGCTGATGTGGATCTATTTTGCGTCGGCGGTGCTGCTGTTGTCTGCCGGCTGCGCGCGCGCCTGTGAAGAGGCGCTGGGCCCCGCCGCGCGGCCATGAGAAATTGCTGAAGGCTCTTACCCCCGCTTACATGGGAGGCATCCAATCCTGCCGGTGCAGTGTGTAACTTCAGGGCAGGTCTGCGAGTGCTGTCGCAGAGGCTGTATTCGATCTGTTGAGAAAGGCAAAAACATGCAACCCACCCCCTCCGCTGCTCCCCAGGCCCCTTTGGCCGCAACCCCCGGTGGCGTGCCCCTGAAATGGCTGTGGGCCGCCATTGCCGCGCTGGGCCTGTGCGTGCTGGCGCTGGGCGCAACGCTGGTGGCGCAGCAGCGCCCGGACGCGGTGGCCGAAGGCGCAGCCCGGATGGCGCCTGCGGCGCGCACGCCAGACAACGAAATCATTGAGGAAAAAAGACCTGTAGCGCTTGACCAGAAAGCGCCAATAGTCCATGAATATGTAGCAAATCAGGGGCCCGCAACACCCACCGGGCAACGCGCTGCGGCCCGTGCCTACCCGCAGGCTCCCCAACCCGCGCGGTATGACGAAACCCCTGTGCGCCAGGAGGCCGCCCGGGCGCCGTTGTGCACGGTGTGCGGACGCATCGAATCCGTGCAGGCGGTGCAGCAGGCCGCCCCCGCCACCGGCCTGGGCGCGGTCGCCGGTGGTGTGCTCGGCGGCGTGCTGGGCAACCAGGTGGGCAAGGGCTCCGGCCGCACGGCCGCCACGGTGCTGGGCGCCGTGGGTGGTGGCTACGTGGGCCACACGGTAGAACAGCGCACGCGCACCCAGACGGTGTACGAGGTGCGCGTGCGCATGGACGATGGCTCGGTGCGCCGCTTCACGCGCTCGCAGCCCGTGCCCGAAGGCGCGCCCGTGCGCGTGGAGGGCAAAGGGTTTCAGCTGGTCTGATGGTTGATGGCGCGCCTGCGACCCCAGCGCGCGACCCGTTCGCATGCGTTATGCGTTGAAATGGCCGTTAACGCTTATCTATAAAGCACTGGTAGCTATAAAAAAGTAGTATTTTGGCGCTATCGCGGGTCGCCAGCATCCGTCAGTCGACGATGTTTTCTGTTCCTTGATTCGCGTGGACAGCAGCTTGCCTTCATTGGGCAGCAGCATCTTGAACTCGGTGGTGTTCAGCGCAACGGGCTCTGCGCCAGGTCGGCATAACCCGACTTGGTGGTGAGCAGTGCCAAGGCCTTGGCCAGCTCGCGGTTCATGCGTCCATTCCATTACCGAAAGGCACCGCAAATCGACAGTGGAGATTGCTGCAGCCCGATACGTCCCCATTCGCTGGGAATAGGGAACTGGCGCGCTAATCTGTATTCTGCAATGCGGAATGCAGATGGGCTGAATTGCAGGTTGGCACCCGAAAGACGGGTCCAAAAATCGGTAACAGCCGCCAAAAGTCATCTGTGTGACTTCAAGTGCCGTTGGAATATGGGTGTTTACCCTGCAATGGTTCTGCATTGCAGAATTAATCCTCTGGCGAGGTGGGTCGCGCGCTAAGCTGCGCCGGCACTCACCTCAATTTCCGGTGCGTACCGGCCGGACAACCTACAGGAGCCAGATGATGCAGAAACTCCCGGACTCGGGGCCCAACGCCCGCAGGGCAAGGTCGCCGCAGTATGAGGGGCGGGCCAGGTGCCCGGCCCATGCCACCGCTAAGAGGGCCAGGTGATGGAGATGTTTTTGCAACAAGTGCTCAATGGCCTGACCCTGGGCGGTATCTATGGCCTGGTGGCCCTGGGGCTGACGCTGGTGTACGGCATCCTGCACGTGCCCAACTTTGCCCACGGCGCGTTTTACATGTTTGGCGCCTTCATGTCGTTCCACCTCATGTCGGCCTGGGGCTGGAACTACTGGCTGGCGATGGGCGGCTCGGCGCTTTGTGTGGCGCTGATCGCGGTGCTGGCCGAGCGGCTGGTGTTCCACCCGCTGCGCCATGCCTCGGGACTGCACCCGATGATTGCGGCCATCGGCATGCTGCTTTTTCTCGAGGCGGCAGCCCAGGCCATCTGGGGCGCGGACTTCCAACGCATGCAGACGCCCTACAACGGCATCATTGAGCTGGCGGGTGTCACGGCGCCGGTGCAGCGCCTGCTCATCATTGCCGCCGCGTTTACGCTCATGGTGGTACTGCACCTGTTCCTGAAGAAGACGGTGATGGGCTCGACCATCATTGCCATGGCGCAGAACCGCGACGGCGCCTCGCTGGTCGGTATTGATGCCAACCGCGTGGCCATGCTCACCTTTGCCATCTCGGGCGTGCTCGCCGCCGTGGCGGCCACGTTGTACGCGCCCATCAACCTCGTGTACCCGGCGATGGGGCACCTGGTGATCACCAAGGCCTTCGTCATCATCATCCTGGGCGGCATGGGCAGCGTGCCGGGCGCCATTGTCGGCGGCCTGATCATCGGGTTTGCCGAGAGCTTTGGCGCCTTCTACATCTCCACCGACTACAAGGACATCATCGCTTTCGTGCTGCTGGTGTTCATTTTGTCGCTGCGCCCGCAGGGCCTGTTCACCAGGGGAGTGCGCTAACCATGGCTTACCTCCAAGGCAAACTGGGCTGGGCCCTGCTGCTGGCTGCGGGCCTGCTATTTCCGCTGTTTACGGGCAACGATTACCACCTCACGGTGATGGGCACGGCCTACATCTTCGCCATTGCCACCATCGGGCTGAACCTCATCACCGGCTACACCGGGCAGTTCAACCTGGCGCACGCGGGTTTCATGGCCGTGGGGGCCTACACCGTGGGCATCCTCACGGTGGACCATGGCTGGTCGTTCTGGGGGGCGTTCGCGCTGTCTGGCGTGGTCTCTGCCGCGCTGGGCTACTTCATCGGCATCCTGTCGCTGCGCCTCAAGGGGCATTACTTCTCGATTTTCACGCTGTGCGTGGGCTACATCATGTTCCTGGTGATCGAGAAATGGGAGGGCCTGACGCACGGCACCGTGGGCATCATGGGCATCCCGGCGCCCGAGCCCATTGGCGCGCTGCGCTTCGACACGCCGCTGGCACTGTATTACCTGGTGTTCTTCTGGCTGGTGGTGGGGCTGTGGGCCATGCGCCGTATCGTCAATTCGCTGCTGGGCCGCACCTTCATGGCCATCCGCAACAGCGACGAGCTGGCCGAGTCGCTGGGCATCAACCTCATGCGCAACAAGACACTGGCCTTCATGCTGTCGGTGTTCTATGCCGGCATGTCGGGCGGCCTGTACGCAGGCTATGTGCGCTTCATCGGCCCGGGCGTGGCCGGGGTGGAGCACACCTTCGACATGACCATGTACATGCTGATCGGCGGCCTGGGCACGTTGCTGGGGCCGCTGCTGGGGGCGCTGGCCATGCCCTGGCTCACGCAGTACCTGCAGTTTCTGCAGGAATACCGGTTCCTCGTTTTCGGGCCCATCCTGGTGCTGCTGGTGATTTTTGTCCCGCACGGCATCGTGGGCACCTATCTGGGCTGGCGCGCGCGCCGTGCCGCGCAGGGAGGCCAGCATGCTCAAAATTGAACACCTGACCAAGCGCTTCGGCGGGCTGGCGGCCGTCAATGACGTTAGCACCACCATCGAGACGGGCAAGATCAACGCCATCATCGGTCCCAACGGTGCGGGCAAGACGACGTTCTTCAATCTCATCAGCGGCGTGCACCGGCCCACCTCGGGCACCATCACGCTCGAAGGCCGCGACGTGACCTCGCTGCGCACCGACCAGGTGGCGCACCTGGGCGTGGCGCGCACCTTCCAGACCACGGCGCTGTTCGACATGGCCTCGGTGCTCGACAACCTCATCGTCGGCCACCGCCTGCGCACCAAATCCGGCCTGCTGGATGTGCTGCGCGGCTCCAGCCTGCTGCGCGAGGAAGAGCGCATCTGCCGTGAAAAAGCGCGCGACGCGCTGAACTTCGTCGGACTGTCGCATCTGGAAAACCGCATGGCGGGCGACATCTCGCAGGAGGAGCGCAAGCGTGTGGCCTTTGCGCTGGCCCTGGCCACCGGCCCGCGCCTGCTGCTGCTCGACGAGCCCGCCGGCGGCGTGAACCCCGACGAAACGCAGGGCCTGGCCGACCTCATCCGCAAGATGGTGCAGAGCGGTCTGACCGTGTGTCTGATCGAACACAAGATGAACATGATCATGAGCCTGGCCGACAAAATTCTCGTGCTCAGCTATGGCGAAAAGATTGCCGAAGGCACGCCCGCCGAGATCCAGGCCAACCCGGCCGTGATTGATGCCTACCTGGGGAGCGAGCATGCTGACGCTTGAGAACGTATCGCTGAACTACGGCAGCTTCACGGCCCTCAATGGCGTGAGCCTGCACGCCGACCAGGGCGAGCTGGTAGTGCTGCTGGGCGCCAATGGCGCAGGCAAGAGTTCCATCTTCCTGACCATCAGCGGCATCCACAAGGCGGCGGGCGGCAGCATCCGCTATGGCGACAAGAACCTGGTGGGTATGAAGCCTTCGCAGATTGTCGCCAACGGCGTGGTGCAGTGCCCCGAAGGGCGCAAGCTGTTCCCTGGTATGTCGGTGCTGAAAAACTTGATGCTCGGCGCCTACGTGCACCGCAGCGATGGTGCGGCCAACCGGCAGCGGCTCGACGAGGTGCTGGCGCTGTTTCCCATCCTCGACCAGAAGAAGGACGACCCGGCCGGTTCGCTCAGCGGTGGTCAGCAGCAGATGGTGGCGATCGGTCGCGCGCTGATGGGGCGGCCCAAGGTGCTGCTGCTCGACGAGCCCTCGCTGGGCCTGGCTCCGCTGGTCATCAAGCAGACCTTCGAGGTCGTCCAGCGCATCAACCAGGCCGGCACCACGGTGCTGCTGGCCGAGCAGAACGCCTTTGCCGCGCTGAAGATTGCCCACCGCGCCTATGTGATCGAGAGCGGCCGCATCGTCATGGAAGGCGACCGCGAAAGCCTCATGAACAACGAAGCCGTGCGCCGGGCCTACATCGGCGCCTGACTTTTCCCCTTTCCCATTCATCCCAAGGAGACAGCATGAAACGCAAGACTATTCTTCGCCTATGCGCCAGCACTTTCGCCGCAACGCTGCTGGGCGTTGCGCCGGCCATGGCCCAGCAGGTCGTCAAGATCGGCTATTCCGGCCCCTTGAGCGGCGGCGCTGCGCTGTATGGCAAGAACGTTCTCAGCGGCATGGAAATGGCCATCAAGGAAATCAACGAGGCCGGGCTGGAAGTGGCCGGGCAGAAAGTGAAGCTGGAAGTCGTCGCCCTGGACGACAAGTACAACCCGTCCGAGACCGCCATCAACACCCAGCGCCTGGTGCAGGAGCACAAGGCCGCCGCAGTGTTGGTGCCGCACTCGGGCGGCAGCTTCGCCGTGCAGGCCATCAATGAGCAGCAGAAGGTGCTGCTGCTGTCCTACACCAGCGTGCCGCAGATCACCGAGAAGGGCAACAAGCTCACGCTGCGCATTCCGCCCGAGTTCACCTCGTACATCAAGCCCTTCGTGGGCCACGCCATGGGCAAGTACGGCAAGAACGTGGCCGTGGCCAATGCCGACCACGACTACGCAAAGGCCTGGACGGCGGCCTTCAAACCCGCCTGGGAGGCGGCGGGCGGCAAGGTCGTGGCCGAGAACCCGATGTCGTACAACCGCGCCACCGACTTCTACAGCGGCGTGAGCCGTGTACTGGCGTCCAAGCCCGACGTGCTGTTCATCGGCGGCGCCTCCGAGCCCACGGGTCTGGTGGTCAAGCAGGCGCGCGAACTGGGTTTCAAGGGTGGTTTCGTGATCATCGACCAGGCCAAGATGGACGAGATTGGCAAGATCACCGGCGGCTATGGCCCGCTGGAAGGCTCCATTGGCGTGCTGCCCGTGGTGGAGGACAGCACGGCGGTGACCAAGGCCTTTGTCGAGCGCTTCCGCAAGCTCAACCCGGGCCGCGATCCGAGCTCCGAGGTGTCGCTGAACTACTCGGCGGTGCATGCCACCGCGCTGGCCATGAAGCTGGCCGGCAGCACCAGCGATGCCGCCGCCATCCGTGCCAACCTCGACAAGGCGTTCAAGGCCCTGCCGGACGCGTACAACCCCCACAACATTGACGGCGTGAACGAGCGCGGCGGCTCCACCGCCAACACGCGCGTGGCCGTGATCGAGGGCGGCAAGGTGCGCGAAATCCGCCTGAGCGAACTGGCCAAGTAGGCAGGGCGCCAGATGCAAGGGCCTGTAACTGTAAAGTCACAGGTCTTTTTTTCTGGCCTGGACGGGCCGGGGATGAGACGTCTTGTGCAAATGGTTTATCAGTGTTTTTGGCATCAAGCCCTGGCTGAATAATCGCAGGTAGCTACTGTAAGGATAGCGTCCTGCGGCCAACCGCCCAACCTGGGCCTCTCATGGGGCTTGCCGGGGTTCCTGCTCCTGCAGTGCGCGCCACTGCACCTTGCCCGTGCCGGACTTGGGCAGACTGTCGGCAAACTGCACCAGGCGCGGGCTCTTGTAGGCCGCCATGTGGCCGTGCGACCAGTCCACGATTTCCTGCTCGGTCACCTGCCCCCGGAAGGCCTCGCGCAGCACCACCACGGCTTTCACCGTCTCGCCCCGGCGCTCGTCGCGCGCGGCGATCACGCACACTTCCTGGATGGCGGGGTGGGCGTACATCAGCGCCTCCACCTCGGCCGGCCAGACCTTGAAGCCGCTGGCGTTGATCATGCGCTTGAGCCGGTCCACCATGTAGAAGTAGCCGTGCTCGTCGGTGCGGGCCAGGTCGCCGGTGCGCAGGAAGCGCTTGCCGCCCAGCGTGATGAACGCTGCCTCGGTGGCCTCGGGCTGGCCCCAGTAGCCCTGCATGACCTGCGGGCCGTGCACGATGATCTCGCCGACTTCGCCCGGGGGCAGTTCGGCGAAGGTGGCCGGGTCCACCACGCGGGCGTCCACATCGAAGATCGGGATACCCAGGCACTGCTTCATCGGCCGCTCGGGCGGGTTGATGTGCGTCGGCGCCATGGTCTCGGACATGCCGTAGCCCTCGATGTAGTCGAGGTTGCACAACTCCTTGAGCCGGGTCGCCACCGCCTCGGGCATGGCAGCGCCGCCGCCGCTCAGGCGGCTGATGCTGGAGAGGTCGTACTCGGCCAGGCGCGGGTTGGACAGCAGGTCCACCACCATGGTCACGATCATCTGCGTGCCCGTGACGCGGTAGCGCTGGATGAGCTGCGCGGCGGCGTCACGGTCCCAGCGCGGTAGCAGCACGATGGTGGCGCCCACGTAGAGCGAGCCGTTCATGCCGTTCTGCATGCCGGTGACGTGGAACAGCGGCAGCACCACCAGCGACACCGCATCCTGCGGCGTGCCCAGCCACTGCGTGCCGGCGACGGTGTTGTACATCACGCTGCGGTGCGTGTGCATGCAGCCCTTGGGGTGGCCCGTGGTGCCCGAGGTGTAGGGCATCACGGCCAGGTCGTCGGGGCCGGCCTCGATCGGCGCAGGGCGCAGGCCGGCGGCCAGTGCATCCGTCCAGGCCACGGCGCCCGGCTCGCTGATAGGCTCGCGCGGTGCGCTGACGAAGGATGGCACCGGCAGATCGGTGGGTGCGGTGGCGTAGTCGCTGTAGGCCGCCACCACGGCGTGGCGCAGACCGGGCGCGGTGGGGGCGGCTGCGGCGGCGGCCAGGCCCTCACGCAGCAGCGGGCGCACCTGGGCGAACAGGTCCTGCGGCGCCAGGATGGTGCGCGCGCCGGCGTCGCCCACGTAGTGGCGCAGTTCCTCGGTGAGGTTCATCGGGTTCACCGGCACCACCACCGCGTCGGCGCGCAGGATGGCGTAGTAGCCGATGACGAACTGCGGGCTGTTCTGCATGTAGAGCAGCACGCGATCGCCCTTGTGCACGCCGCACACCTGCTGCAGGTGGGCGGCGAGGCGCTCGGTCTCGTCCTGCAGCCGGGCGTAGGAGATGACCGAGTCGTAGAACACCAGCGCTGCCTTGTCGGGGTAGCGCAGGGCCGAAATCTCGATGTTGCGGTAGAGGTGCGTGGCCGGCACCGTGAGGTGGCGCGGCAGCATGCGCGGCCAGTGGGCGAAATGGCGGTCGGACATGGGTGGTTCGTTGGCTATGGGGTTTCAGTGATCCTTGGCGCATCGCGGCCCGTGTGCCTGTGGTACTGGCGCAGCGCCACAGGTCAGAAGGCCGCGGAGCAGGCCAGGCCAGCGGACGCCGTGGAACGGGCGGGGCCCGGCCACGGGCGTCGTCCCCCTGGGGGGAAGGCGCGAAGCGACGCAAGGGGGTTACTTCAGATACCGGGCCAGTTCCATCTTGCCGATCTGGTTGCGGTGCACTTCGTCGGGGCCGTCGGCGAAGCGCAGCGTGCGCGCGCTGGCGTAGGCGGCGGCGAGCGGGAAATCGTCGCACACGCCGCCGCCGCCGTGCACCTGCATGGCCCAGTCGATCACCTGGCAGGCCATGTTCGGCGCGGCCACCTTGATCATGGCGATTTCCTTCTTGGCCACCTTGTTGCCCACGGTGTCCATCATGTAGGCGGCGTTGAGCACCAGGAAGCGCGCCTGGTCGATCAGGATGCGCGCGTTGGCAATGCGTTCGCGCGTCACGCCCTGGTCGGCCACGGGGCGGTGAAAGGCCACGCGGCCCAGGGCGCGTTGGCACATGAGTTCGAGCGCGCGCTCGGCCACGCCGATCAGGCGCATGCAGTGGTGGATGCGCCCAGGGCCCAGGCGCCCCTGGGCGATCTCGAAACCCCGGCCCTCGCCGAGCAGCACGTTGCCCACCGGCACGCGCACGTTGTCGAAGCTCACCTCGCCATGGCCGTGCGGCGCGTGGTCGTAGCCGAAGACGGGCAGGGCGCGTTCCATGGTCACGCCCGGGGTCTTCATCGGCACGAGGATCATGGACTGCTGGCTGTGGCGGCTGGTGTGATCGGGGTCGGTCTTGCCCATGAAGATCAGGATTTCGCAGCGTGGGTCGGGCGCGCCCGAGGTCCACCACTTGCGGCCGTTGATCACGTACTCGTCGCCGTCGCGCTCGATGCGCGCCTCGATGTTGGTCGCGTCCGACGAGGCCACGGCGGGCTCGGTCATGGCGAAGGCCGAGCGGATCGTGCCGTCGAGCAGCGGCCGCAGCCACTGCTGCTGCTGCTCATCGGTGGCGTAGCGCACCAGGGTCTCCATGTTGCCGGTGTCGGGCGCCGAGCAGTTGAAGGCCTCGGGCGCCACGTGGGAGCGGCCCATGATTTCACACAGCGGCGCGTATTCGAGGTTGGTCAGGCCGGCGCCGTACTTCGACTCGGGCAGGAACAGGTTCCACAGGCCGGCGACCTTGGCCTTGGCCTTGAGTTCCTCCATCACCTTCGTGGGCTGCCACGGGTTGCCGGCCTTGCGGTTCTCCGCCACTTCGTGGTGGTACACGGCTTCGGCGGGGTAAATGTGCTCGTCCATGAAGGCCGTCAGGCGCTTCTGGAGATCGATGACCTTGGGGGAGTAGGAGAAATCCATGGGAAGTCCTTGGTGATCAGATGAGACTTGCGCCACCGTCCACGACGATGCCCTGGCCGGTGATGTGGCGCGAAGCGTCGGAGGCCAGGAAAATCACGGCGCCCTTGAGGTCCTCGTCGCCGCCGATGCGGCGCAGGGGGGTGCGCTCGATCATCGTGGGACCGAGTTTCTCGATCAGGCCGTTGGCCAGCTTGCTCGGGAAGAAGCCCGGGCAGATGGCGTTGACGCGGATGCCGTAGTGGCCCCACTCGGACGCCAGCGTGCGCGCGAAGTGCAGCGCGGCGGCCTTGGAGGTGTTGTAGGCGATGGTGTTCATGCCCGGTGGCGTGCCCTTGATGGCGGCCACCGAGGCGGTGATGATGATGTTGCCCCGGCCCTTGGGAATCATCACGCGCTTGCCGACTTCGCGCGACAGGAAGAAAGGCGCGTTCACATTCAGGTCCATCACCTTGTTCCAGGCGGCGTCGGGGTAGTCCTCGGCGTTTGCACCCCAGGTGGCGCCCGCGTTGTTCACCAGGATGTCGATGATGCCGAAGCGCGCCAGCACCTGGTCCACCATGGCCGGGATCTGATCGAACTTCGACAGGTCGTTGACCACGGTCTCGACCTCGTAGCCCAGGCCTTCGAGGTGGGCCTTGGCCTGTGCCAGTTCATCGGCCTTGCGCGCCGTGATGGCGAGCTTGGCGCCCATCTCGCCCAGCGCCTCGGCCATCTGCAGGCCCAGGCCACGCGAGCCGCCGGTGACGAGGGCGACCTGTCCGGTCAGGTCGAATAGTTTTTTCACGCTCATTGCTGTTGCTCCTTGGTTGTTCGTGGTCCGCGAGGGGGCCGTTGTTTCAGCACACTTCGAAAAGACCGGCGGCGCCCTGGCCGCCGCCGATGCACATGGTGACCACCACGTACTTCACGCCCCGGCGCTTGCCCTCGATCAGGGCGTGGCCCGTCAGGCGCGAGCCCGACACGCCATAGGGGTGGCCCACGGCGATGGCGCCGCCGTTGACGTTGAGCCGCTCGTCGGGGATGCCCAGCTTGTCGCGGCAGTAGAGCACCTGCACGGCGAAGGCTTCGTTCAGCTCCCACAGACCGATGTCGTCGACCTTCAGGCCGGCCTTGGCCAGCAGCTTGGGAACGGCGAACACCGGGCCAATGCCCATTTCGTCGGGCTCGCAGCCCGCGACGGCGAAGCCACGGAAGATGCCCAGGGGCTGCAGGCCGCGCTTTTCGGCGAGCTGGCGGTCCATCAGCACGCAGGCCGAGGCGCCGTCCGAGAACTGGCTGGCGTTGCCGGCGGTGACCACGCCGCCGGGCAGGGCGGCGCGGATCTTCTGCACGGCCTCCAGCGTGGTGTCGGGCCGGATGCCCTCGTCGGAGTCGATCGTCACTTCCTTCATGGTGATGCGGCCGGTGGCCTTGTCCACCACGCCCATGGTGGTGGTCATGGGAGCGATCTCGTCCTTGAACAGGCCGGCGGCTTGGGCGGCGGCGGCGCGCTGCTGGCTGCGCACACCGTACTCGTCCTGGGCCTGCTTGCCGATGCCGTAGCGCTGGGCCACCTGCTCGGCGGTCTGCAGCATGTTCCAGTAGATCTCGGGCTTGTGCTCGACCAGCCAGGGGTCGCGCCGCATGTGGGTGTTGGCCTCGTTCTGCACGCAGGAGATGCTCTCCACGCCGCCGGCCACGTAGACCTGGCCTTCGCCCGCGATGATGCGCTGTGCGGCCAGCGCGATGGTCTGCAGGCCCGAGGAGCAGAACCGGTTGATGGTCATACCGGCGGTGGTGATGGGCAGCCCGGCGCGCAGCGCGATCTGGCGCGCCACGTTGCCGCCGGTGGTGCCCTCGCCGAAGGTGCCGCCCATGATGACGTCCTCGACCTCGGCGGGGGCTATGCCCGCGCGCGCCACGGCGTGCTGCACGGCATGGCCGCCCAGCGTGGGGCCGTAGGTCATGTTGAAGGCGCCCTTCCAGCTCTTGGCCAGGCCGGTGCGGGCGGTGGAGACGATCACTGCTTCTGTCATGGTGTGCTTGTCCTGTGGGGTGTTAGTTGAAGCTCTGGCCGGCTTCGGCCAGGCGCACGAGCAGGGGCGCGGGCTGCCAGGAGGCGTCGGCGCCCGGCTCGGCGGCGAAGCGGCGCAGGCTGCGCACCACCTGGGGCAGGCCCACGGTGTCGGCGTAGAGCATGGGGCCGCCCCGGTGCAGCGGGAAGCCGTAGCCGTTGAGGTAGGCCAGGTCGATGTCCGAGGCGCGCGCGGCGATGCCTTCCTCCAGGATGCGCGCGCCCTCGTTCACCAGCGCGAAGAGGCAGCGCTCGACAATTTCCTCGTCGCTGATCTTGCGTGGCGTGATGCCGTTGGCGGCGCGGTAGTCGGCGATGAGCTGCTCGGTCACGCTGTCGGGGATGGGGTTGCGGTTGCCGGCCTCGTAGCGGTACCAGCCCGCGCCGGTCTTCTGGCCGAAGCGCCCGGCCTCGCAGAGCTTGTCGGCCACGCTGGGTTTCATCTCCGTGCCCGCCTCGGCGGCCTTGCGCTTGCGCGTGGCCCAGCCGATATCGAGGCCCGCGAGGTCGCCCATGCGGAACGGTCCCATGGCCAGGCCGAACTTCTGCAGCGCGCCGTCGATCTGCTGGGGCAGGGCGCTGGCGTTGATCAGGCCCTGGGCGGCGGCGCCGTAGCGCGCCAGCATGCGGTTGCCGATGAAGCCGTCGCACACGCCCGAGACCACGGCCATCTTCTTGATCTGCTTGGCCAAGGCCAGGCTGGTGGCCAGCACGTCGGGCGCGGTCTGGGCTCCGCGCACGATCTCCAGCAGCCGCATCACGTTGGCGGGGCTGAAGAAGTGCAGGCCGATCACGTCCTGCGGGCGTTGCGTGAAGGTGGCGATGCGGTCGATGTCCAGGTACGAGGTGTTCGACGCCAGGATCGCGCCCGGCTTGGCCACGGCGTCGAGCTGGCGGAAAACGGCCTCCTTCACACCCATTTCCTCGAACACGGCCTCGATGACGAGGTCCGCGTCCTTCAGTGCGGCGTACTCCAGCGTGGGCGTGATCAGGCCCATGCGCTGCTCCACCTGCTCGGGCTTGAGCTTGCCCTTTTTCATGGAGTTTTCGTAGTTCTTGCGGATCGTGGCCAGGCCCCGGTCCAGCGCCTCCTGCTTCATCTCCAGCAGCACCACGGGGATGCCGGCGTTGAGGAAGTTCATGGTGATGCCGCCGCCCATGGTGCCGGCGCCGATCACGCCCACCCGGGCGATGGGGCGCAGCAGCGTGCCCTCGGGCAGGCCGGGCACCTTGGCGGCGGCGCGCTCGGCCTGGAACACATGGCGCAGCGCGCGCGACTCTGGCGTTTGCATCAGTGCCTGGAACAGGGTGCGTTCGGTCTGCAGGCCCTCGTCGAAGGGCTTGAGCGAGGCCGCCACGGCCTCCACGCACTGCAGCGGCGCCGGGAACGGCTTGCTCGCGGCCGCCACGGTGTTGCGCGCGAACTGCAGGAAGGCGTCGGCGTTGGGTTGCTTCACCTTCAGGTCGCGGGCGCGCGGCAGCGGTTCGCCACGGGCCGCCACCTGGGCGGCGAAGGCCACCGCGCCTTCGACCAGGTCGCCCTCGATCAGCGCGTGCACCAGCGGCGTGCCGGCGAAGGCCTGGGCCGGCACAGGCTGGCCCGAGACGATCATGTTCAGGGCGGCCTCCAGCCCGATCAGGCGCGGCAGGCGCTGCGTACCGCCCGCGCCGGGCAGCAGCCCCAGCTTCACCTCGGGCAGGCCGAGCGAGGCATCGGGCTTGGCCACGCGGTAGTGGCAGCCCAGGGCCAGCTCCAGACCGCCGCCCAGGCACACGCCGGCGATGGCGGCCACCACGGGCTTGCTGGCGGCGTCGAGCGCACGGATCACGTTGGGCAGCGTGGGCTCCTGGCCGGCCTTGGGCGTGCCGAACTCGCGCACATCGGCGCCGCCGGAGAAGGCGCGCGCGTTGCCGGTCAGCACGATGGCCTGCACCTGCGGGTCGGCCAGCGCCTGGTCTAGCGCGGCGACGATGCCGCTGCGCAGGGCGTGGCCGAGGCCGTTGACGGGCGGGTTGTTCAGCGTCACCACGGCCACGGGGCCGTGCACTGCGTAGGTGGTGGGAGAAGTGGTGGTGCTCATGGAAAGGTGTGGAAAGGGCAGGGAAGGAATGCGATGTTCTGCATTGCAGAAGATTGATGCACTCATGCTATCGGTCGCCCGGCGTGCTGTCTGTCACCTGCGAAACTCGGCAGCGTTGCCGTTCCACCGTGGCGCACATACGATGGCTGCGCTTTCGCGCCCCCGGCCCGGCTCTGCCGGGGCGGTGCGGTCATTACCATAAAATTCTGCAATGCAGAACAACGAAGGCTCCATGCCCGACTCCCTGCTCATCAACCGCCGCGATCTCGATTTCCAGTTGTTCGAGGTGCTCCAGGCCGAGGCGCTGGCGCAGCGGCCGCGCCACGCAGACCACAGCCGCGAGACCTTCGCCGCTGCGCTCGACACGGCGCACGCCATCGCCGAGGAGAAATTCGCGCCGCACAACCGCGCCTCGGACGAGAACGAGCCCCGCTTCGAGAACGGCCGCGTGCGCATGATCCCCGAGGTGCGCGAGGCGCTCGACGCCTTCTGCGCGGCCGGCCTGCTGGCGCCCACCAAGGACTACGAACAGGGCGGCATGCAACTGCCGGTGGTGGTGGCGCAGGCCTGCTCGGCGCTGTTCAAGAGCGCCAACGGCGCTACCACCTCGTACGTGGGCCTGACGCTGGGCAACGCCAACGTGATCGAGCGCTTCGGCACCGCGGCGCAGCAGCGCAAGTACCTCGGCGCGCTGCTCTCGGGTCGCTTCTTCGGCACCATGGCGTTGACCGAGCCGCAGGCCGGCTCCAGCCTGTCGGACCTGACCACCAGCGCCACGCCGCAGCCCGACGGCACGTACCGCATCAAGGGCAGCAAGATCTTCATCTCGGCGGGCGACCATGAGCTGCGCGAGAACATCGTCCACCTGGTGCTGGCGCGCATTCCCGGCGCGCCACCCGGGGTCAAGGGCATCTCGCTGTTCATCGTGCCCAAGTTCCGCGTCAACGACGACGGCAGCCTGGGCGCGCGCAACGACGTCACGCTTTCGGGACTGATCCACAAGGCCGGCTGGCGCGGCACAACGTCCACGATGCTGTCATTTGGCGATGCCGACGCCTGCGAGGGCGAACTGGTCGGCCAGCCGCACCAGGGTCTGGCCTGCATGTTCCACATGATGAACGAGGCGCGCATCGGCGTTGGCATGGGCGCGGTCATGTACGGCTACCGGGGCTATCTGGCCTCGCTGCAGTACGCACGCGAGCGCCTGCAGGGCCGAGCGCCCGCCGCCAAGGACCCGCTACAACCCCAGGTGCCGCTGGTGGCCCACGCCGACGTGCGCCGCATGCTGCTGGCGCAGAAGGCCTATGTGGAGGGCGCCTTCGCGCTGGGGCTGTACGCTGCGCGCCTGGTGGACGAGCAGCGCACCGGCGAGAGCGAGGCCGCCCGCGCCGAGGCCGGCCTGCTGCTGGACCTGCTCACGCCCATCGTCAAATCCTGGCCATCGCAGTGGTGCCTGGAGGCCAATAGCCTGGCCATTCAGATCCACGGCGGCTACGGCTACACGCGCGAATACCCGGTGGAGCAGTTCTGGCGCGACAACCGCCTGAACATGATCCACGAGGGCACGCACGGCATCCAGGCGCTGGACCTGCTGGGCCGCAAGGCCGTGATGCAGCAGGGCGCGGCCATCGCGCTGTTCGGCCGCACACTGCAGGCCACCGTGGAACAGGCCCGCGCCCGGCCCGCCCTGGCCGCCCATGCCGAGGCCCTGCAGGTGGCCTGGAACGACGTGCTGGCCACGCTGGCCGTGCTCACGCCGCTGCTGCGCAGTGACGGCGACCGTGCCCTGGCCAACGCCAGCGTGTTCCTCGAAGCCTTCGGCCACACCGTGCTGGCCTGGACCTGGCTGCGCCAGGCGGTGGTGGCCGAGGCCATGCTGGCGCGGGCCGCCACGCCGCAGGACGCGGACTTCTACCAAGGCAAGCTGCAGGCCTGCCGCTGGTTCTTCCACTGGGAGCTGCCGCGCACCGCGCCCCAGCACGCGCTGCTGCGCAGCCTGGACGACAGCACGCTGGCGATGCAGGAGGCGTGGTTCTGAGGTAGCCCGGCCGCGGCCTTGGACGCGCGCCGCCCCGCAGGTGGTCTGCTTCAGAAAAATACCCGTTGAATCGAACGTTAACACTTATGGATAAAGCGCTGATGGCTATAAAAATAATAGTTAATTGCCCGAACCGGTACCGCCGAGCGCAGCGTTCAGCGGTGCAGAGCGCTCTCGATGCGCGCGACCATGTCGAGGAAGCGTGGGCGCACCTCGTTGAGCAGGAACTCGGGGGACAGGTTGAACGACGGCCCTCCGCAATTGATCACCATCGGCGGCAGTCCGCCACCGGGGTCAAACGCCCGCGCAATCGCGTTCACGTTCTTTTGCCAGTCGCCAAACGAGCTGGTCACCCCCAGAGCGCGGTGGTCTTGCAATGCTTTTTCGATGCCTTCCTGCACCTCGGGCCAGCCGCCCTGCCTGCGCACACGTGCTTGTGCCAGCACCTCGTTGCGCTCGCGCTCGGGCACGGCGGCCAGCCAGGCCCGGCCCATCGCCGAGCGTGTGAGTGAAATGCGTGAGCCCACGTCCAGACTCAGGGCCAGCAGGGCCGAGCTGCGGCAGTTTTCGATATAGATCATCGACTGCCGGTCGCGCGTGCCCAGAGATACCTCGGCTTTGGCAAAGTCGGCCAACTCCTGCATCAGCGGGCGAGCCACCTGCCGCACGTCCAGACGCACCAGCATGGCGCTGCCCAGCGACAGCGTGGCCGTGCCCAGGCGGTATTTGCCGATGTCCTCGATGTGAATCAGGTAGCCCAGGCGCGTGAGCGTGCTTGTCAGGCGCGAGACCGTGGATTTGGGCAACCGGCAGCGCAGCGCGATCTCCTGGTTGCCCAGCACGTTGTCGCCCGAGCGAAAGCACGACAGCACTTCGAGCCCGCGCGCCAGTGCGGTGACGAAGTGGCGGTCTTCCTTGGGCCGGTGAGTCGCTGGGTGGGAAACGGGGGGCGCAGACATGCGCGGATTATCGTGGCCCCGGTGGTTTTATTTCTCGACGAAGGCGCGCTCGATCACGAAGTCGCCGGGCTTGGTGGTGTTGCCTTCCTCGAAATCGCGGTGCTCCAGGATGTGCTTGAGCGAAGCCAGCATTTCGGGGCTGCCGCAGAGCATCACGCGGTCTTCCAGCGGGTTCAGCGCCGGGATGTCGAGGTCGGTGAACAGCTTGCCGCTTTCGATCAGATCGTTGATGCGGCCCTGGTTGCGAAACGGCTCGCGCGTCACCGTGGGGTAGTACTTGAGCTGCTTGCTCACCAGCTCGCCCAGGAACTCGTGCTGGGGCAGCTCCTGGGTGATGTAGTCGTGGTAGGCCAGCTCGGACACCTGGCGCACGCCGTGCACCAGGACCACCTCTTCGAACTTCTCATAGGTTTCCGGGTCGCGGATCACGCTCATGAACGGCGCCAGGCCCGTGCCGGTGGACAGCATGTACAGGCGCTTGGCCGGCAGCAGGTAGTCGATCAGCAGGGTGCCAGTGGGCTTCTTGCCGACCACGATGGTGTCGCCCACCTGGATGTGCTGCAGGCGCGAGGTCAGCGGGCCGTCGGGCACCTTGATGCTCAAGAACTCCAGGTGCTCTTCGTAGTTGGCGCTGACGATGCTGTAGGCGCGCAGCAGTGGCTTGTCGTTCACCTTCAGGCCGATCATGGTGAAGTGCCCATTGGAAAAGCGCAGCGCCGGGTCGCGGGTGGTGGTGAAGCTGAAAAGCCGGTCGGTCCAGTGGTGAACGGTCAGAACGCGTTCTTCGAGAAATGCACTCATGGTTTTCTTGCAGGAATGAAAAAACAAGGCCCCGACGGGGGGCGGTCTCAGCCTGTCAGGGCGGTGGCGGTGCTGGCGTGGCGAGGCCTGGCGGGCACCCCGGACTGGCGGGCAAACCCGTGCATTGTCCGGCAAATGGGAGGGGCGGTACATTTTGAGTCTTCGACCGTCATGATGTTGGACAAAGGAACCTCCCCATGCGCAGCTTCTCCGTCGCCCGTCGGGCCCTGTTGGTGGCCGGGCTGGCATGTACCGCCGGTGCGGTGCATGCCCAGGGCGCGATCCGGATTGGTGAAATCAACAGCTACAAGGCCCAGCCCGCCTTCCTGGCCCCTTACAAGAAGGGGATGGAGCTGGCCGTGGCCGAGATCAACGGCGCGGGCGGCATCCAGGGCCGCAAGCTGGAGCTGGTGGTGCGCGACGACAACGGCAACCCCGGCGACGCCGTGCGGGCCGCCGACGAGCTGCTGGCGCGCGAAAAGGTGGATGTGCTCATGGGCAGCTTCCTGTCGCATGTGGGGCTGGCCCTGACCGACTTTGCCCGGCAGAAAAAGGTCTTTTTTCTGGCGGCCGAGCCGCTGACCGACAAGATCGTCTGGGAAAACGGCAACCGCTACACCTTCCGCCTGCGCGCTTCCACCTACATGCAGGTGGCCATGCTCGTGCCCGAGGCCGCGGCGCTGAAGAAGAAGCGCTGGGCCATCGTCTATCCCAACTATGAATACGGCCAGTCGGCGGCGGCCACCTTCAAGAAGCTGCTCAAGGCCGCCCAGCCCGATGTGGAGTTTGTCGCCGAGCAGGCGCCGCCCCTGAGCAAGGTGGATGCGGGCAGCGTGGTGCAGGCCCTGGCCGATGCCAAGCCCGACGCCATCTTCAACGTGCTGTTCGCCGCCGACCTGGCCCGCCTGGTGCGCGAAGGCAACACCCGCGGCCTGTTCAAGGGGCGCGAGGTGGTGAGCCTGCTGACCGGCGAGCCCGAGTACCTGGACCCGCTCAAGGGCGAGGCGCCGGTGGGCTGGATCGTCACCGGCTATCCCTGGTATGCCATCCAGACACCGGAGCACCAGGCGTTCCTCAAGGCCTACAAGGAACGCTTCAACGACCACCCCCGCCTGGGCTCGGTGGTGGGCTACACGGCCATCCAGTCGCTGGCCGCAGGCTTGCGCAAGGCCGGTGGCAGCGACACCGAAAAGCTGATCGCCGCCTTCAAGGGGCTGGAGGTGGCGTCGCCGTTCGGCACCATCCGCTACCGGCCCGAAGACCACCAGTCCACCATGGGCACCTTCGTGGGCCGTACGCGCCTGCAAAACGGCACGGGCGTGATGGCGGACTTCCGCTACCTCGACGGTGCGCGCTTTCAGCCATCGGCCGACGAGGTCCGGAAACTGCGCGCAGCCAACTGACATGCATGAGGCCATGCCCCTGCACCGCCCGGATTTGTGCGCATGAGTTTTTCCGGCCTGCTCGTGCAGTTGCTCAACGGGCTGGCCTCGGCCTCGTCACTGTTTCTGGTGGCGGCGGGGCTGTCGCTGATCTTCGGGGTCATGCGCATCGTCAATTTCGCCCACGGCTCGTTCTTCATGCTGGGCATCTACCTGGCCTACTCGCTGGTGGAACGCCTGGGCGCCACGATCGGTTTCTGGCCGGCCCTGC
>JANJSZ010000194.1 GCA_024711405.1 Acidovorax sp. | reverse complement strand
GATTTTTCATACCACGGCCACGGCCGGCACGCTGGCGGCGGCCGCCGCCGTGGGGCGACTGCTGGAGCTCACGCCCGCGCAGATGCAGCACGCCTTCGGCTCGGCCGGCACGCAGTCGGCGGGGCTGTGGGAATTTTTGCGCACCGCGGCCGACAGCAAGCAGCTGCACACCGCGCACGCCGCCTCTGCGGGGCTGATGGCCGCCTTCCTGGCCAAGGACGGCTTCACCGGCGCGCAGGACATCTTCACCGGGCCGCAGGGCCTGGCTGCGGGCATGTCCACCGACGCCAACCCGGCCAAGCTCACCGAGGGACTGGGCACCCGCTGGGCCACGGCCGAGACATCGTTCAAGTGGCATGCCTCGTGCCGCCACACGCACCCCGCCGCCGACGCGCTGCAGCAGGTGATGCGCGAGCATGGCCTGGCGCCCGCCGACATCGCGCAGGTCACCTGCCATGTGCACCAGGGTGCCATCGACGTGCTCGGGCCGGTGGTCTCGCCCACCACGGTGCACCAGAGCAAGTTTTCCATGGGCACCGTGCTGGCATTGGCCGCGCGCTTTGGCCATGCGGGTTTGACCGAATTCGACGCGCAGTTCCTGGCACCGGATACTGTGGCCCTGCGCGAGAAGGTGCGCATGGAGCTGGACCCCGAGGTGGACGCTGCCTACCCGCAACGCTGGATTGGCAAGGTCACGGTGCAGACGACGGACGGCCGCCAGCTGGCCGGCCGCGTGGAAGAGCCCAAGGGCGACCCCGGCAACACCCTCTCGCGTGCAGAGCTCACTGCCAAGGCGCTGCGCCTGGCCGCCTATGGCGGCGCCGTTGGCGCACCCCAAGCCGATGCCGCGGTACAAAATCTTTGGAATGTAGCCGCCTGGCCGAAGGTCGGCGCCCTGCTTTGAATTGAAAGTTTGGAATGAGTGATTTTTCCGCCTGGATGGCGAACCGCCAGGACGAATATGTCCGGCAACTGGAACAATTGGTCAACATCGATTCGGGGAGTCACAACAAAACCGGCGTTACCAGGGTGCTGGACTGGGTGGCCAGTCATCTGTCCGCACAGGGCATCGCGGTGGAGCGCCATCTGGACGGCGATCGGCTGGTGTGTGTATCGGCCACGGTGAACCCCGGCGCGGCGCGCGAGCGCTCGGCGCTGCTGCTCGGGCATTGCGATACCGTTTTTCCCGACGATGAAACCCAGCGCCGCCCTTTTCGCATGGATGGCCCCGTGGCCTACGGCCCCGGCGTGGCCGACATGAAGGCGGGCGTACTGATGAACGCCTATCTACTCCAGGCATGGAAGGCCATGGGGAACCCGCAGATCACTCTCTCGGCGCTGTTCACCTGCGACGAGGAAATCGGTTCGCCCAAAAGCGGAGAAGTCATCGATCGCATCTGCCGCCAGCACAAGTACGCATTCAACGCCGAGCCGGGCCGGCCGAATGGCAATGTGGTCGTGGGCCGCAAGGGCGGCGTGTTCCTCGATGTCGAGGTGCAAGGCAAGGCCGCGCATGCGGGCGGGAATTTCTACGAGGGCATCAGCGCCATCTCGGCACTCGCCAAGAAGATCCAGAGCCTGGAGCAACTGACAAACAAGGATGAAGGCATCACCCTCAACGTGGGGCTGATCCGTGGCGGCCTGTCCGTGAATACCGTCGCACCCTCCGCAGTGGCCGGGGTGGATCTACGCATCCATACGATGGCGCAGCGCGAGAAATGCCTGAGCGAGGTGGCCACCATCTGCGGCCAAAGCCTGCAAGGCGAAACGGCATCGTGGAAGGTGCGGGGCGAATTCAAGCCCTTTGTACAAAACGAGGGGTCACGCCGGCTCGCCGAGAAATACCTGGAGATCTCCGTCGTGCAAGGCATTCCGGTCAAGGGAGAAATGACGGGCGGCTGCTCCGACTCCGGTATCGCGTCGGAATGCGGGTGCGACGTCATCTGTGCCGTGGGGCCTATCGGCGGCGGGTTCCACACGGAGAACGAATATGTGCGGCTCGATTCCGTCGTCGGCAAGGCCACCGTTCTTTTCAAGACTTTGCAATCTATTGGGGTGTAATTCATGCGATTTTTCAAATGGCTCATGGCGACCTGCGCCATCATCGTTTCTGCCAACGGACTTGCCCAGGAACGGATCCTGGTTCCATACCCTGCCGGCGGGCCCAGCGACGCCACGGCCCGGGTAGTGGCCAACTCCCTCACCAGCCAAGGAAAGACCTTTATCGTCGAGAACCTGGGCGGCGCCACGGGCCTGCTCGCGGTCAACAAGTTCCTTGCGAATCCCAGGGATCAGGTATTCCAGGGAACGCAGAACGAGTTGATCCTGCCGGTGCTGCTGAACAAGGCCGTGAAGTTCAAGTCCGAGGAATTCGTGCCGGTGCAATACGTCACGCAGACCTATCTGGTGCTGGCCATACGCAAGGGCCTGGATGTCAAGAATTTCGATGAGTTCTTCGCGTTGGCGAAAAGCCGCAAGGACAATCCGCTCTCCTACGGCACGGTGGGAGTGGGCTCGCTCTACCACGTGATGGGCGAATACCTCGCCAAGAAGAAAGGCGTTGCGCTCAACCACATCCCGTACAAGGGCGGCGCGCCCGCCATGCAGGATCTGATCGGGGGACAGATCGATTTTTCCATCATTCCCTACCAGACCACATTCGATGACATGGTGGCCAAGGGCATGTTCCAGATCATCGGCATCTTCTCGAACGACAAGCCACCCTCCCTGAGCAAGCTACAGGCCGCAAGCAGCGTTCAAGGGCTGTCGGACTTCAACTTCTCCAGCTATGCGGGTTATTTCCTCAAGAGGAATGCGTCCGGCGAGGACAAGCAGAAATACAACGCGTTATTCACATCCGTTCTGACGGATGACAGCGTAAAGAAGAGCCTGTCGGGCGACGGCCGACGCGTGCTGGCCCCCAGTTCGCTGAAGGCGGCGGACGCCATGTACATGGAGGAAATCGCGCGCTACAAGAAACTGCTGGAGACGGTGGGGCACATCAATCTCGAATGACCGGTGCTCGACGATAAATGACGCGTCCGTGGATTCGCAGCAAAAATTCCAGATTCAACGAGGAGACTTCATGACGGCTTTCCTGAAAAAAATTTCCCGCCGCGCCATTGCGGGCGCCTGCGCGGCACTCGCCCTGGGCCTGAGCGGCAACGCCCTGGCCAGCACCTGGCCAGAAAAGACCGTTACCCTGGTCGTGCCCTACAGCGCGGGTGGCCCCACCGACGTGGTGGCGCGCCTGCTGGCCGTGCCCATGGGCCAGTCGCTGGGCCAGACGGTGGTGGTGGAAAACACCGTGGGCGCGGGCGGCACGCTGGCGCCCGCGCGCATCGTCCGCTCCAAGCCCGACGGCTACACCATCCTGATCCACCACATGGGCATGGCCACGGCACCGGCGCTGTACAAGAAGCTGCCCTACGACCCGCTCAAGGACTTCGAGTACATCGGCCAGGTGCTGGATGTGCCCATGACGCTGCTGTCGCGCAAGGACTTTCCTGCGAACAACTTCCAGGAACTGCAGGACTACGTCAAGAAGAACCAGGACAAGGTATCGCTGGCCAACGCGGGCATTGGTGCCGTGTCGCAGCTGTGCGGCATGCTGCTCATGCACCAGCTGGGCGTGAAGCTGACCACCGTCCCCTACAAGGGCGCCGGTCCGGCCATGAACGACCTGATGGGCGGCCAGGTGGACCTGCTGTGCGACCAGACCACGCAGACCGCGCCCGTGATCCAGGATGGCAAGCGCGCCAAGGTG
>JANJSZ010000167.1 GCA_024711405.1 Acidovorax sp. | reverse complement strand
GAAACACATTCTTTGCCAAGTCGATGCCAATGGTTGTAATCTTCATGGTGGACGCTCCTGCTGGTTCGAGTGGAAGAACTAACGTCTCCACTGTGGCACTTTCGATGCCGTTTAGGGCGGGGGCGTCCATCCCATTGGTTTTGGAATCCAACAGGCGGCATGCTCATGCGTTCAAAAAATCCCGGATGGCCGCCAGCGTGCCTTCGGGGGCTTCGGTCATCTGGTTGTGCCCCACTGGCAGGCTGACCACCTGCACAGTCTTGCCTGCGTTGCGGGCCATGGCGATCAGGCCCTGCGCGGCCTTGGGGGCGGTCATCTGGTCTTGCGCACCCAGCGCAAACAGCACCGGGCATTGCACCTGCGCCATGGCCTGCTCGCCGTGGGCATAGCTGTCGCAGGCCACGAAGCCCCGGTGGAACAGGTTGACCTCGCGGTTGCTGCGCAGCACCTTGCGGCCCAGCGCCATGCCGGCGCCAAACACCCAGAAGCCCGCACCCGATGGCGGTGCCAGCGTGCTGCGCGAAAACACGTTGACCCTGCGCAGCGCCTTCTCGGGCGCATGCAACGCCGATTCGATGAGGGCGGGCGACACCTTCATGGGGTAGGCCGTGCCCACCAGCACCAGGTGGCTCACGCGCGGGCCCAGTTGGGCCGCCGCCTCCAGCGCAATCAGCGAGCCCCAGCTGTGGCCCGCCAGCGCGGCGCGTTCAATGCCCAGGGCGTCGAGCAGCGCCGCCACAAAGGCAGCGCCTTGCTCCACGCTGGCCGGTGCGTCGCCCCCGCTGCGGCAGTGGCCGGGCAAGTCCACGGCCAGCACGTTCCAGCCGTGGTGGGCCATGTAGCGGCTTTGCAGGGTCCACACGCTGTGGTCGTTGAGCACGCCGTGGATGAAGACCACCGTGGGCTTGGCCGCATCAAAAGCCTTGCCGCCGGTGTAGCAGTAGGTGGGGGCGCCGTTGACGTCGATGTACATCATGCACCTGCCTTTTCTGCGGCCTTGAGCGCGCGCTGGAGGTCGTCGATCAGGTCGTCGGCGTCTTCGAGGCCAATTGACAGCCGGATGGTGCCCTGGCTGATGCCCGCGTTGGCCAGGGCCTCGTCGCTCATGCGGAAATGCGTGGTGCTGGCCGGGTGGATCACCAGGCTGCGGCAGTCGCCCACGTTGGCCAGGTGGCTGAAGACCTTGAGGGTTTCGATGAACTTCTTGCCCTGCTCGCGGTTGCCCTTGAGGTCAAAGCTGAACACCGAGCCGGCGCCGCGCGGCAGCAGTTTTTGCGCCAGCGCGTGGCTGGGGTGTGACTCCAGCATGGGGTGGCCCACGTGGGCCACAAAGGGCTGCGCCGCCAGAAACTCCACCACCTTTTCGGTGTTGCGCATGTGCTGCTGCATGCGCAGGGGCAGGGTTTCGATGCCCTGCAGGATGAGCCAGGCCGTGTGCGGGCTCATGCAGGCGCCAAAGTCGCGCAGGCCCTCGCGGCGCGCGCGCAGCAAAAACGCGCCCACGGTGCTTTCCTCGGTGAACACCATGTTGTGAAAGCCGTCGTAGGGCTGCGTCAGCTCGGCAAATTTGCCGGCTGATTTCGGGCCGTCCCAGTCGAAGCTGCCGCCATCCACGACGATGCCGCCGATGACGGTGCCGTGGCCCGAGAGGAACTTGGTGGCCGAGTGGTAGACCAGATCGGCGCCATGCTCGAACGGTTGGATGAGCCAGGGCGAGGTGAGGGTGGAGTCCACCAGCAGCGGCACGCCAGCCTCGTGGGCTATTGAAGACACGGTGGGGATGTCCAGCACCTCCAGGCCGGGGTTGCCCACGGTTTCGCCAAAGAACAGCTTGGTGTTGGGCCGCACGGCGGCGCGCCAGGCGTCGATGTCGCCGGGCTTTACAAAGGTGGTCTCGATGCCGAAGCGCGCCAGCGTGTAGTGCAGCAGGTTTTGCGAGCCGCCATACAGCGCGGTGCTGGCCACGATGTGGCTGCCCGCGCCCATCAGCGTGGCAATGGCCAGGTGCAGTGCGGCCTGGCCGCTGGCCACGGCGATCGAGCCCACGCCGCCTTCGAGCGCCGCCACGCGCTGCTCCAGCACGGCGTTGGTGGGGTTGCTGATGCGGCTGTACACATGGCCTGGGCGTTCGAGGTTGAACAGCGAGGCGGCATGGTCGCTCGATTCAAAGACGAACGAGGTGGTCAGGTGGATGGGCACGGCACGCGCGCCGGTGGCGGGGTCGGGTGCGGCGCCTGCATGCAGCGCCAGCGTGTCAAAGCCGGGGTCGGAGTAACCGGGCATCTTGTGTCTCCAAGGTTGTCAGATCAGCCGGGCATTGTGGGCTATATTTGCCGAGAACCAGCCTGTTGCGCCCAGCGCGTCCTCGGAGAGCACACCATGAAAGTCAGCGACATCCTTCGCGTCAAGGGAAACACCCTCTACACCGTGACACCCGACGAAACCATTGCCGTCGCCTTGAGCGTGATGGCGGAAAAAGACATAGGTTCGCTGGTGGTCATGGAGCTGGGCGACCTGGTGGGCATGCT
>JANJSZ010000163.1 GCA_024711405.1 Acidovorax sp. | reverse complement strand
CACCACCTGTGCTGCTGTCCACATACCGTTCCAAAAACCACAAGAGGTTGACATGATCGTCCTGAAGGCAACACAAGACAAGGTTCTCGCGGTTCTGCAATCGGTCTCCGGCATCGTCGAGCGCCGCCACACCCTGCCCATCCTGGCCAATGTGCTGATCCGCAAGACGGGCAACGCCCTGCAGCTGACGACCAGCGACCTCGAAATCCAGATCCGCACCACGGCCGAGCTCGGTGGCGACACCGGCGACTTCACGACCACGGTGGGTGCGCGCAAGCTCATCGACATCCTGCGCACCATGCCCGGCGACCAGACGGTGAGCCTGGAATCGGCCCAGTCCAAGCTCATCCTCAAGGGTGGCAAGAGCCGCTTCACGCTGCAGACGCTGCCCGCCGAGGATTTTCCGCTGGTGCAGGAATCGGCCGCCTTTGGCCCCGTTTTCAGCGTGCCGCAGAAGGTGCTGAAGGACCTGCTCTCCCAGGTGTCGTTCGCCATGGCGGTGCAGGACATCCGCTACTACCTGAACGGCATCCTGTTCGTGGCCGAGGGCAAGCAGCTGAGCCTGGTGGCCACCGACGGCCACCGCCTGGCCTTCGCCAGCGCCACACTGGATGTGGAAGTGCCCAAGCAGGAAGTGATCTTGCCGCGCAAGACGGTGATCGAGCTGCAACGCCTGCTGTCGGACGCAGGCGGCGAGAACCAGCCCCACATCGAGATGCAGTTTGCCAACAACCAGGCCAAGTTCACCTTTGGTGGCATGGAGTTCGTCACCAAGCTGGTCGAAGGCAAGTTCCCCGATTACAACCGCGTGATCCCACGCAACCACACCAACAGTGTCACCCTGGGCCGTGCGCCGCTGCTGGCCAGCCTGCAGCGCACCGCCCTCATGACCAGCGACAAGTTCAAGGGCGTGCGCCTGAACCTGGAGCCTGGCACGCTGCGTGTGGCCAGCAACAACGCCGAGCAGGAGGAGGCCGTGGATGAGCTCGACATCGACTACGGTGGCGACACCATCGAAATCGGCTTCAACGTCACCTACCTCATCGACGCCCTGGCCAACATGGGGCAGGACATGGTGAAGGTGGAGCTGTCGGACGGCAACAGCTCGGCGCTGCTGACCATCCCCGACAACAGCAACTTCAAGTACGTCGTCATGCCCATGCGCATCTGACGCCATCCCCGCAGCAGAACACCATCGTTTTGATAGCAACTAGCGCTTACCAGATAAGCGCTAGAGCCAATTTTCATCATTGAACACATTGGAAACCACCGGTTTCCACGGATCCCAAGGCCCACCATGACCGCTGACAACACGCAACCCGAGCCCACCGAGAACGGCTCCACCGGCAATGGTGAGCCCGCGATGCCCGTCGTGCCAAAGATCGACACGAACCAGGCCGGTGCCAGCGAGAGCTACGGCGAAGGCGCCATCACCATCCTCGAAGGCCTGGAGGCCGTGCGCAAACGCCCCGGCATGTACATCGGCGACACGAGTGACGGCACCGGCCTGCACCACCTGGTGTTCGAGGTGGTGGACAACTCCATCGACGAGGCGCTGGCCGGCCACTGCGATGACATCGTGGTCACCATCCACACCGACAACTCCATCAGCGTGACCGACAACGGCCGCGGTATCCCCACCGGCGTGAAGATGGACGACAAGCACGAGCCCAAGCGCTCGGCGGCCGAGATCGCGCTGACCGAACTGCACGCCGGCGGCAAGTTCAACCAGAACAGCTACAAGGTCTCGGGTGGCCTGCACGGCGTGGGCGTGAGCTGCGTGAACGCGCTCAGCAAAAAGCTGCGCCTGACCGTGCGCCGCGAAGGCAAGGTGCATGTGCTGGACTTCAGCCAGGGCTTTGTGCAAAACCGCATCATCGAACAGGTGGACGGCGTCGAAGTCTCGCCCATGAAAGTCATCGGGGACACCGAAAAACGCGGCACCGAAGTGCACTTTCTGCCCGACACCGAGATCTTCAAGGAAAACAGCGAGTTCCATTACGAGATCCTCGCCAAGCGCCTGCGCGAGCTGAGTTTCCTGAACAACGGCGTGCGCATTCGCCTCAAGGACGAGCGCAGCGGCAAGGAAGACGACTTCTCGGGCGCCGGTGGTGTGCGTGGCTTTGTCGAGTTCATCAACAAGGGCAAGACCGTGTTGCACCCCACCTCGTTCTACGCGGCGGGCGAGCGTCCGGCCGAGACCTACGGGGGCATCCCCGGCACGCACATCGGCGTGGAAGTGGCCATGCAGTGGAACAGCGCCTACACCGAGCAGGTGCTGTGCTTCACCAACAACATCCCGCAGCGTGACGGCGGCACCCACCTGACCGGCCTGCGCGCCGCGATGACCCGCGTCATCAACAAATACATCGAAGAAAACGAGCTGGCCAAGAAGGCCAAGGTCGAAGTCACCGGCGACGACATGCGCGAAGGACTGTGCTGCGTGCTCTCGGTCAAGGTGCCCGAGCCCAAGTTCAGCAGCCAGACCAAGGACAAGCTGGTGTCGAGCGAAGTACGCGCGCCCGTGGAAGACATCGTGGGCAAGCTGCTCACCGACTACCTGCAAGAGAAACCCAACGACGCCAAGATCATCTGCGGCAAGATCGTCGAGGCGGCCCGCGCCCGCGAAGCCGCCCGCAAGGCCCGCGAAATGACGCGCCGCAAGGGCGTGCTCGACGGCATGGGCCTGCCCGGCAAGCTGGCCGACTGCCAGGAAAAAGACCCGGCGAGGTGCGAGATCTACATCGTGGAGGGCGACTCCGCCGGCGGCTCCGCCAAGCAGGGCCGGGACCGCAAGTTCCAGGCCATCCTGCCGCTGCGCGGCAAGATCCTGAACGTGGAAAAGGCCCGCTACGAAAAGCTGCTCACCAGCAACGAAATCCTCACGCTCATCACGGCGCTGGGCACCGGCATCGGCAAGGCCGGCGGCAGCACCGGCAGCGACGATTTCGACGTGGCCAAGCTGCGCTACCACCGCATCATCATCATGACCGACGCCGACGTGGACGGCGCGCACATTCGCACCCTGCTGCTGACCTTCTTCTATCGCCAGATGCCCGAACTGGTCGAGCGCGGCCACATCTACATCGCGCAGCCGCCGCTGTACAAGGTCAAGGCCGGCAAGGAGGAGCTGTACCTGAAGGACGCACCCGCACTCGACGGCTTCCTGCTGCGCATCGCACTGAACCACGCCAGCGTGACCACCGGCGGTGCCAACCCGCAAACCCTGGCCGGCGACACCCTGGCCGAACTGGCCCGCAAACACCAGATCGCTGAAAGCGTCATCGCCCGCCTAGGCAACTTCATGGACGCCGAAGCGCTGCGCGCGATTGCCGACGGCGTGAGCCTCCAACTCGACACCGTGGCCGAAGCCGAGGCCAGCGCCATCGCCCTGCAGGCCAAACTGCGCGAGCTCAACACCACCGGCGCCCCCGCCGAAGTGGCCGGTGAATTCGACGCCCGCACCGACAAGCCCCTGCTGCGCATCAGCCGCCGCCACCACGGCAACATCAAGAGCAGCGTCATCACGCAAGACTTCGTGCAAGGCGCCGACTACGCCGCCCTGGCCGAAGCCGCCGAAACCTTCCGCGGCCTCCTGGGCGAAGGCGCCAAGGTGATGCGCGGCGAGGGCGAAAAGCAGAAGGAAGAAAAAGTGGGCGACTTCCGCCAGGCCATGAAGTGGCTGATCAGCGAAGCCGAACGCACCACCAGCCGCCAGCGCTACAAGGGCCTGGGCGAAATGAACCCCGAGCAGCTGTGGGAAACCACCATGGACCCCAACGTGCGCCGCCTGCTGCGCGTGCAGATCGACGACGCGATCGAGGCCGACCGCGTGTTCACCATGCTGATGGGGGATGAGGTGGAGCCGCGGCGGGATTTTATTGAGACGAATGCGCTGCGGGCGGGCAACATCGACGTGTGACCCGCACGGACCATGTCCACCCTCAACCAGCAGCGCACGCAAAAATACATCGCCACCCGCCAGCAGCACCCCGCGTGGCTGCTGCTGGCCTCGCGGCGGGCGCCGCTGGTGCTGAGCTGCCTGGATGCACTGTTCGAGCACCAGCGCGATGGCGTGGCGTTTGACGCAGCGGTGCAGGCGCTGGCGGACATGCTGGCGGCGCACGCCAACGACCCAGATTTTGAGATCGACAGTGCCGACACCCTGAACCAGGCCCGGCGCGAGGTGCGCGACTGGATTCGGCGCGGGCTGGTGGTGGAGCGCGAAGGCCGCGTGTTTGAGACCGACGCGCTCAAGACCGCGCTGCGTTTCATCGCGCAGCTCGACGGGCGCATGATGACCTCCACCGCGTCGCGCCTGGCCGTGGTGCAGCGCGAGATCGACAACCTGGCCGCCGCGCTCAACCCCGACCCGCAAAGCCGCACCGAGCACCTGCAGCGCCGCATGGCCGAGTTGCAGCAGCAGCTTGATGATGTGCAGGCGGGCCGCATCACCACCCTGACGCCCGAGCAGGCCGTCGAGGGCATTCGCGAGGTGTATGCGTTGGCCACCAGCCTGCGGGCCGACTTTCGGCGGGTGGAAGACTCCTGGCGCGATGCTGACCGTGCATTGCGCGAAGCCATCATCAGTGCCCGCCACCACCGCGGCGCGGTGATGGACCAGCTGCTGGACGGCCACGCCAACCTGCTCAACACGCAGGAGGGCCGTGTGTTCGACAGCTTCCACCAGCAACTGTCCCACCAGACGGAGCTGACCGAGATGCGCCAGCGCATTCGCCAGATTCTGGAACATCCGGCGGCAGGCACGGCACTCGATGGCCTGCAGCACAGCACGCTGCGCCTGCTGGTGCAGCAGCTCATCAAAGAGGCCAAGGTGGTGCAGGCCGTGCGCGCACACAGCGAGCGCGAGGTCAGCCAGTTCATGAAGACCGGCCAGGCGGCCGAGAACCAGCGCGTGGGCCAGTTGCTCAACGAGGTGCTGGAGCAGGCCCTGCGCGTGAACTGGCAGCGCCAGGCCGTGCGCCGCCAAACCGCACCGCTGCCGCCGCTAGGCGTGGCGCTGGGCAGTGTTCCGCTGGTGGAGCGGCTGCGTGCCAAGTCGCTGGATGGCGGCGGGCAAGCGGCGCTGCTGCTGACCACCGAATACGCCGACCTGGGCCAGATGGAGGTCGAGTTCTGGCAGGCCTTTGAAGGGCTGGACCGCCAGGCCTTGCTGGATGACACCTTGCAGGTGCTGGCGGCCAGCGGCCAGCCCATGACGCTGGCCCAGCTGGCCGCTGCGCTGCCGCCCGGCGAGCACGACCTGGAAACCCTGGCGCTGTGGCTGGCCATGGCGCGCGAGGCGGGCGTGGCGCTTGAGCCGGACGAGGAGCAGATCGACACGCGGGACGGCGGCCAGCAATGGCGCTTTACCGTGCCGCGCGTGGCCCTCGATGGCGCGCAATTGGCGCAAATGAACTGGGAGCTGTGATGGCGCAGGAGCAGGATATTTTTGACCGCATCGCGGCGCAGATCACGCAGCAGCCGCATTCACAGACGCTTCAAAAAGAAGAGCAGATAGCGCAGGTAAATAAAGCGCCAGAGGCCGATTTTACCCAAAGAACTGCCCCCAGCGTGCGCAAGACGTTGCAGGTTTTGCTGGCGCAGGGTTGGCTGGAATCTGCCACCAAGCCGCAACTGTTTGGTCTGATTGCCGGGCAGACGGCGCAGCTCGATGCGCTGCTGGAGCCGCTGGATTTGCGCGTGGTAGTGGACGACGTTCGCGGCCTGGCGTTTCTGGCCGTGGTTCCCGGCTATGAAAACGAAGACTCCGACGAAAGCGAGCAAGACGACTGGACGCACCCGTTGATGCGCCGCCAGCGCCTGACACTGGAGCAGTCGCTGCTGCTGGCGATCTTGCGGCGCGAGTTTTTGCAGCGCGAGCAGGAAAGCGGCACTGGCACGCGGGTGCGCCTCACCGTGGACAGCCTGCTGCCGCAGCTCGAAACCTACCTGGGCAGCACGGGCAGCGATATGCAAGAGCGCAAGCGCCTGGGCCAGCTGCTGGAAAACCTGCGCGGCCACGGCATGGTGTCCGAGGTGGATGCGCAGGACTGCATCACCGTGCGCCCGATGATCGTGCACCTGCTCAACCCCGAGAACCTGCAGGCACTGCTGCTGCGCCTGCGCGACGCGGGCGGGGCCACCCCATGAGCGCCGACGCCCCCTACATCCTGCAAGAGCTGCACCTGTACAACTGGGGCGCCTTTGCCGGGCGCCACCAGGTGACCATCGACCCGGGCAACAGCGCCATCATTGGCCCCACCGGCAGCGGCAAGACCACGCTGGTCGATGCGCTGATGACGCTGCTGTGCGCCACCCCGCGCTACAACCTGGCATCGACCGGCGGGCACGAAAGCGACCGCGACCTGGTCAGCTACGTGCGCGGCGCCAGCGGCCAGGGCAACGACAGCGGCGACCACATTGCGCGCCAGGGCGCCTGCGCCACGGGCATCGCGGCGCGACTGGTGCGTGGTGGTGCGGCTGCTGGCGAAGGTGCTGATACGGTCTGGCTCGGTGCGCTGCTGTGGTTTGACGGCAGCAGCCAGTCGGCGGGCGACATGCAAAAGCGCTGGTTCTTTGCGCAGGGCGCGGGCCACGGCCTGGACCTGTGGCTGGAAGAGCAGCACAGCGGCGGCGCCAAGGCGCTGGCACGGCTGGCCAAGGACAGCGACGGACTGCACATGTTCGTCAACAACAAGACGGCGTATTTGGCCAAGCTGCACAGTTTTTTCGAGGTGGGCGCCAACGCCTTCACGCTGCTCAATCGCGCCGCGGGGCTCAAGCAGCTCAACAGCATCGACGAGATATTTCGCGAGCTGGTGCTGGACGACCATTCCGCCTTTGAAGACGCGCAAAAGCTGGTGGATGGCTTTGCCGAGCTGGCTTCCATCCACGCTGATCTGGAGCTGGCCAACGCGCAGTATGTCGCGCTGCTGCCGCTGCGCGACCTGGCAACGCGCGAGCAGCAGCAGGCCCGGCAAATGGCGCATTGGCAGGCACTGCAGCAGCACCTGCCGCACTGGTTTGCCGCGCAGGGCGTGCAATGGTGGGGCCAGCGCGTGGCGCAGTTGCATGCGCACATCGCCGCACGCGGCGAGGCATTGCAGGCAGCACAAGAGCGCGTCAGCACCGCACGCCAGCAAGAGCAGGACTTGCATGGCCTGTACCTGCAAGCGGGTGGTACCGACATCCAAACGCTGCAAGAGAACATCCAGCTGGCGCGCAAGGAGCTGGCACGCATCCAGCACCAGCTGGCGCAATACCAGACACTGGCACGCAACCTGGGGCTGGACCCCAACGCAGCCGTGGACGACCTGAGCAGCCACCAGGCCAACGCACAAGCGGCGATGGAGCAGATCGATGCGCACCAGGCCGCGTTGCAGGCCAGCGCCGAACACGCCATCGCCCAGGCCCACAACGCCAAAACGCGCCTGAACGACACCCAGGCCGAAGTCGACGCGGTGCGCCAGCGCCCCGACTCCAACCTGCCGGTGGAGCACCAAAGCTTTCGCACCGATCTGGCCGACCACCTGGGCTTGCCGGAAAGCGATCTGCCCTTTGTCGCTGAACTGGTCGAGGTACGCAACACCGAGCAAGCCTGGCGCGGCGCCATCGAGCGTGCGCTGGGCAGCCACCGGCTGCGCATTCTGGTGCCCCACGTTGCGATGCGCGCTGCGCTGCAGTGGGTGAACCAGCGGCACAACCGGCTGCATGTGCGCCTGCTGGAAGTGCGTGACGCCGCGCCCGCCCCATTCCTCACCGAAGGCTTTGCGCGCAAGCTCAACCTGAAACCCACAGCACCCACTGCGCACCTGAACACGCTGCGCCAGTTGCTGTCCGGGCTGGACCGACACTGCGTGCCCGACGTGCAAACCCTGGAGCGCACACCCCACGCGATGACGGCGCAGGGCCTGATGTCCAGCCAATCTGGCCATTTCGACAAACAAGACCAAAAGCGGCTGGACCAGGACTGGATGACGGGGTTTGACAACCGCGACCGATTGGCACATTTGCTACAACAAAAGGAGCTACTTGCGATTGACCATCAAGCCCTGGAGACAAAAAAGAGCCAAATCCTGACCATCCAACGCCAGGCGCAAGAGCGGCGCCAACTGTGGGCTGCGCTGCAAGCGCTACGCCGGGAAGACCTGGACACCGCTGCCGCTGATGCGCAGTTGCAGCACAAAGAACAGCAACTGCAGGCGCTGCTCCGCCCAGAATCGGACACCGCACAGGCCCAGCAGCGCTGGGAGGCCGCGCAGTCCCAGACCCGCACGGCCGAGGGGCAACTGCGCGAACTACAAGCGGCGCAAACGCAAGACGAAACCTTGCTGGACGCAGCACAGAAGCGCCATGGTGCTTATCAAACGCGCAGCGCAAACGCACCAGCGATCGACGAAGACTTTGCCGCAACGTTAACCAGCAGCGGCCACCGCCTGCCCACGCTCGATGGCGACAACCTGGAGGCGCAAGAGCGCGATGCGGGGGTTACCGTGCAAGCCAAAACCGCCGACACCAGCAAAAAACTCGCCACGCTGCACCAGGACATCGTGCGCCAGATGGGCAAAGCCAAGGGCGAAGACCGGGGCGCGCTGGCCAACCATGGACAGGAGGTGGAGGCACTGCCCCACTACCTGCAACGCCTGCAAACGCTGGAAGAAGAAGCCCTGCCGCAAAAACGGGCGCGGTTTCAGGAGTACCTCAACGACACCTCGCAGCAGGGCGTGGACACGCTGCTCAACGGCATCGCCGCCCAGGTGGCCGACATCGAGGACCGCATCGCCCAGCTCAACGCCACGCTGCAGCGCGTGGACTTTCAGCCCGGCCGCTACCTGCAGCTGGAGCCGCGCGCCGTCATCCACCAAAGCCTGCAAGACCTAACCCGCGCCCAGGCACAGTTGCGCACCGAGCGCCTGCGCGATGACGGCGGCCACAGCCACTACAGGGCACTGCGCGCCATCGTCGAGATGCTGCAAACCCACGCCGGCAACCGCCGCAGCAAGGCCGCGCAGGCGCTGCTGGACGCGCGCTACCGGCTGCAATTTGCCGTGCTGGTGCTGGACCGCGCCAGCGGCCAAATGCTGGAGCGGCGCACCGGCTC
The DNA here is from genome assembly GCA_024711405.1 of Acidovorax sp. Lineage (GTDB taxonomy): Bacteria > Pseudomonadota > Gammaproteobacteria > Burkholderiales > Burkholderiaceae_C > Acidovorax. The sequence continues at coordinate 4,458 of JANJSZ010000163.1, read as the reverse complement.
GCAGGGCGGCAGCGGCGGCGAGAAGGAGATCATCGCCAGCTACGTGCTGACCGCGTCGCTGAGCTACGCGCTGTGCCCCGACGGCGCCAGCCGCCCAGTGTTTGGCACCATCGTGCTGGACGAGGCCTTCTCCAAAAGCTCGCAGGCCGTGGCGGCGCGCATCATCCAGGCGCTGCGCGAGTTTGGCCTGCACGCCCTGTTTGTCACGCCCAACAAGGAGGTGCGCCTGCTGCGCAACCACACGCGCAGCGCCGTCGTGGTGCACCGGCGCGGCGCGCAGGCCACGCTGGCATCGCTGCGCTGGGAAGAGATCGACGCATTCAGAAAAGCACCCCCTGTGTCGCTTTCGGCGCCTTCCCCCTCGCCTGCGGGAGGGGGACGTACCCAGTGGCCTGGCAAAGCCAGTTCCACGGGTGCATTGGCGGGGGACGCGCCCGCTTCAAGCGATGCGAGCGATATGTTCGGCGCTTCATCGCCCCCATGAAATCGCCCCAGGAACTGGCCGCGCGGCTGGCCCAGCAATGGCACAGCGCCGACTGGCGCGAGCACCAGTTGCTGGGTGGCCCGGACGCCTGGCCGCTGGTGCTGACCATCGGCCCGCCCGGCGCTGCCGTGTTTTTGGATGATGCCGCCGCGCTGCGCCAGCATTTACAGCAGTGGCGCGGCGTACAGCAGCTGGGCCTGGGCCAGGTGCAATGGCAGGACAAGCGCTACCGCGGCAGCAGCGACGCCATCGCCGTGCCCACGCACTGGCAGCTGGCCAGGCCGTCGGAGTGCATGGCTGCCATCGGCCACTTCAAGGCCCCAGACCATGCGCAGATCCAGACCGACTACGCCCGCCTGCGGGCCATCATCGCGGGGGTCGCACCGCCCGGCTTTCAGCGCCTGCTGGTGCGCCGCCTGGCGCAGTGGCGCGAGACACCGGCCGACGCCACCATCGCCGCCGCGCAGATCGCGCTGCACCTTGCCCCCGGCTGTGCGCAGGGCAAACCGCTGCGCGCGCTGGCCGTGGCAGGCAATGACAGCAAGTTCTTCGAACGCCACGCCGGCCTGGTCACCGCACTGCTCGACGAGCGCTTTGACGGCGAGGCCAGCCGCCAGGGCCTGGCCGACTTTCTGGGCGCGCTGCCCGAGGGCGACCACTGGCTGCTCGTCGCGCCGCTGGCGCCCGGTCTGCTTCCCTTTGCACGCCAGCGCGTGTCGGCCAGTGAGCTGATGACCACACCATTGCTCGGCCGCCAGATCCTGTTGGTGGAGAACGAGCGCTGCCTGCACCAGTTGCCCCAGCCGCTGCCAGAGACCGTCGCCATCCTCGGTGCGGGGCTCCACCTCGATTGGCTCGCCGCGCCGTGGATGCGTGATCGCCGCGTGGCTTACTGGGGCGACCTGGACACTTGGGGTTTGCGCATGCTGGCCATGGCGCGCAGCCACCTGCCGCAGCTCACTGCCCTGTTGATGGACAGCGCCACCTTCCATGCACATGCGGATCTGGCCGTGGCAGAGCCCGTGCATGCTCTTGCATCAACCGGCTTGCTGCCCGAGGAAATTGCGCTCGACGCGCAATTGCGGATATTGCCCCAGGGACGGCTGGAACAGGAGTTTCTGCCTGCGCCCCTGGTGGCCCAGGCCATCACCCAATGGCTTGCTTCACCCTGAGCAACACCGCCGTTCCCCGGCATAGCTCTGTACAGGGGCTGGCAACCGCCTGCGCGAGGCGCCGCCCACGCTCACCATGGCGGGCCGCTACCGCGTGTCCCCACGCCGCCCCACGATGGGCAGGCTCCAGGAATAGCGCAGCGCCAGCAGGCGGATGGCCAGGCAAATCAGGGCCCCGAACCAGGGGGTGATGGCGAACTTCCAATCCATGAATCGCCCCAGCACCTGGATGGACGCCCCGACCAGCGCCGCCACCGCATAGATTTCCTTGCCCAGGATGACGGGCACGCGGTTGAGCAGCACATCGCGGGCCACGCCGCCGCCCACGGCGGTCACCACGCCCAAAACAATGGCGACCTCGGGGTTGTGGTCCATCGCCAGCGCCTTTTGCGCGCCCGTGACGGCGAAAAAACCCAGCCCCAGCGAGTCGAAGAAAACGATGGGGCGCTGCAGGCGGTCGATGAGCGGGCGCGCCCAGATGGCCAGGGCGGCAGCCAGCGCCGATGCGGCCAGGTAGCGCCAGTCGGAAATGGCCACCGGCGGCAGCGAACCGAGACTCAGGTCCCGGATGAACCCGCCGCCGCAGGCCGTCAGGTGGCTGATGACCAGAACACCGAACAGGTCGAGCCGCCGTTGCCCGGCGGCCACCGCCCCGCTGACGGCAAAGGCGAAGGTGCCGCACAGGTCCATCAGGACCAGGATTTCGCGCTCCGTCATGCCTTGGGCGCAGGGCACAGCCAGGCGAAGGTAGCGCTCAGCATGGCCTGCAGCCCGGTTTCCAGCGTGGGGGTATCACCGGTGCAAATTGGGGCGAATGGTTGCTGGGGATCTTGTTGACCTGCTTGTCCGCCTTGGCCTGTGCAAACACGGCGGCATCGGTGCCGCCGACAAACCAGAAGACGTAAGGCACGTTCCAGGACCGGCCGAACACGCTGAAGTCTTCGCTGGCCGAGGCCGGTGCGGCCTGCAGGGCGTTGTCGCCAAACTGGGCCTTGAAGGCATCGGCCACGCGCTGCGTGGCAGCGGCGTCGTTCTCGGTCAGGGGGTACTGGCTGAGGGTGGTGAACTCGGGCGGCCGCTCGGCGCCGGAGGCATCGCACTCGGCGCAGCAGATGCGCCGGATCGACTTGAGCATGTACTCGCGGACGTCTTCGTCGTAGGTGCGCACATTGAGCTTGATGGTGGCTTCGTCGGGGATGATGTTCTCTTTGGTGCCGGCCTGCAGTGAGCCGATGGTGAGCACGGCGCTGTCCAGCGGCGAGATCTCGCGCGAGACGATGGTCTGCAGGCGCATCGTGGTGGCGGCGGCCATGATGACCGGATCAATCGACGTCTGCGGCTGCGAGCCGTGCGAGCCGCGCCCGAATAGCCGGATTTTCAGGCTGTCGCCTGCAGACAGAATGACCCCCGGCCGGTAGCTCACTGTGCCGCTGGCCCCCACCATGACATGCTGGCCCAAGATGATGTCGGGCTTGGGAAAGCGATCCTCGCCCCAGTCTTGCACCATGCTGCGTGCGCCGCTGCCCACTTCTTCGCCCGGCTGGAACACCACCATGAGCGTGCCCTTCCAGGCATCGCGGTGCTCGGCCAGCACGCGCGCGGCCCCCATCAACCAGGTGACGTGCATGTCGTGCCCGCAGCTGTGGGCAACACCCACTTCCATGCCGTCTTCATCCTTGGCGCGCACGGTGCTGGCGTAGGGCAGGCCGGTGTTTTCGGCAATGGGCAGCGCGTCCATGTCGGCGCGCAGCATCACCGTGGCGCCTTCGCCGTTGCGCAGCACCCCCACCACGCCGGTGACGCCGACCTTGCGGGTCACCTCAAAACCCAGCGCCTCGATGTAGTCCGCCGCCACCTGCGCCGTGCGCACCTCCTGCATCGACAGCTCGGGGTGCTGGTGCAGGTCCTGGTAAATGCTTTCGAGTTCCCCAAACAAAGCGTTGCTGGGGTCTGCAAGGGCTTGGATGAGGGCATTCATGGCAGCTCCTGCGGTGGTGGAAGCGTCAGTATGCGGGATTCATTCAACGCCAGCCAGCGTCTCCGTGTCGGCGTCGCACTCGCGGTTTGTCGCAGATCCCATCACAATCGCGCAGCCCACGCGCTGCATTTCGATCCACCCTTAGCTGCCATGAAATCCCCCATCTCCATCGTCAACGTTGACCGCCTTGACAACTGGACCCGAAACCGCGCAGGCCTGTGCCACACCTGCGCGGCCAACTGCTGCACGATGCCTCTGGAGGTGCAGCTGTCGGACCTGGTGCGGCTGGGGCTGGTGGATGCGTTCGAGGCCGAGCACGAAGAGCCCCGGCACATTGCCAAACGGCTGCAAAAGGCGCGGCTGATTGACCACTTCAACCACAAGAACGTGGTGTTCACGATGGCGCGGCGGGCCAGTGGGGACTGCAACTTTCTCGACCCTGCAACGCGGCGCTGCACGGTGTACGAGAAGCGCCCTGAGACATGCCGGCTGCACCCGCAAAAGAAGAGCCCCAAACCGGGCTTTTGTGCGTATGGGCGCCGCGCGGCATGATGGCGAGGATAGCTGCGACGGCTGATTCCTCCAGTGGCGGCCGTCTGGTCACGCACACCTCCGCACCATAGCTGCCACGAAGCGCTGTTTCAGTCCGCGCCCGCCATTGCTGGCGGGCGAATCGTAGTACCCCGTCACGGCGGCGATGACTACGGCGGTTTCAATCCACGCCCGCCATTGCTGGCGGGCGAATCGCAAACCGCTACCCGACTGCACGAGCAGCTTGCAGTTTCAATCCGCGCCCGCCATTGCTGGCGGGCGAATCCGTCGAT
>JANJSZ010000151.1 GCA_024711405.1 Acidovorax sp. | reverse complement strand
AGGCGATGTATTCGCTGTCCGGCTTGGCCATTTCGGCGTGGCCCAGGCGCACGAACTCGTCGATGTAGAACTGGTAGTTCGTGAACAGCACGAAATTCTGGAACCACTCGGGCTGCGTGCCTGTGTAGTGGCGCAGGCGGTGCAGCGAATAGTCCACGCGCGGTGCCGTGAACAGTGACAGCGGTTGCGCCTCGCCGGGGCGGTGCTGGTGCGTGCCGTTGGCGATGCCGTCGTCCATGGCGGCCAGGTCGGGCAGGTCGAACAGGTCGCGCATCAGCATGCGGCGCTCGGGGCTCAGCGTGCCCTCCACATGGTCGTGCTCGGCGAACGAGAAGTGGATGGGGATGGGGTGGGCGCTGGTGCCCACCTCCAGCTCCACGCTGTGGCTGTGGCGCAGCAGGCGGAACTGCTCGGCGTAGTAATCGGCGAACAGATCGGGGCGGGTGAGGGTGGTTTCGTAGCGACCGGGGCCCTCCACGAAGCCGTAGGCCAGCTGGCTGTCGGCCCGCGCCACGGTGGTGGTGTGCACGCGCACGAAGGGGTAGAACGCGCGCACGGCGCCGTCAGGCGTCTCGCCGGCCACGAAGCGCTGCATGGCCGCGCGCAGGTGGCCGATCTGCTGCTGGTAGATGCGCTGCACCTGGGCCAGCGCGTCGGTGGGGTCGGTGTGGCGGGTGGGGGCGATGAAGTCGGGGATCTGCGGCATGCGCCTATTGTCCACACGCGGGCGCAGCCGGTGTGACAGGCGCCTGCATTTGGGTCAGCCAGCGCTGGGTGGCCTGCGCATCCAGAGGGGCCGACACCAGAAAGCCCTGTGCCAGGTCGCACCCCAGGCGGCGCAGCAGGTCCTGCTGTTCTGCCGTTTCCACGCCCTCGGCCACGGTTTGGAGTTGCAGGCTGTGGCCCAACTGGACGATGGCGGTAACGATGGCCACGTCGTCTGCGCTGTGGGGCGTGTCCTTGACGAACGAGCGGTCGATCTTGAGCTTGTCGATGGGGTAACGCTTGAGATAGGCCAGCGAGGAATAGCCCGTGCCGAAGTCGTCAATGGTCACGCCCACGCCCAGCGTCTTGATGGCCTGGAGGGTTTCCCGCACCTGCCCCGTGTGGTGCATCAGCACCGACTCGGTGAGTTCGATTTCCAGGAACCGGGGCGGCAGCCCGGTGGCATGCAGCACGGCGGCGATTTCGCCGGCCACGTCACGCTGGCGAAACTCCAGCGCCGACAGGTTCACGGCCACCGGCACCCTGGCGAGGCCTTCGTCCTGCCAGGCCTTGAGCTGGCGGCAGGCCTCGTGCATGACCCAGCGGCCAATCGGCGTGATGAGCCCGCGCGATTCGGCGAAGGTGATGAATTCGTCCGGGCCCACCAGGCCCCGCTCGGGGTGGCGCCAGCGCACCAGGGCCTCAAAGCCCTGCAGCGAGCCGTCGGCCAGGCAGATCTGCGGCTGGTAATGCAGCACGAAGGCGTTGGTGGCAATGGCTTCGCGCAACAGACGCTCCTGGTGCAGCACGTCGGTGGCGCGCACGTCCATGCCGGGACGGTAGAACTGCCGGTTGCCGCGGCCACTTTCCTTGGCGTGGTACATCGCGTTATCGGCGCAGCGCAGCAGACCCTCGGCGGTGGTGTCGTCGCCCGGAAACACGCTGATGCCGATGGAGGGCGACATCGTGAGCGGCAGCAGGCCTACCGTGAAGGTGCTGCGCATGGCTTCGAGCAGCTTGTCGGCCACCATGGCGGCATCGTTGGGCGTGTGGATGTCGGTCAGCACGGCCACGAACTCGTCGCCACCGAGCCGTGCCACCAGGTCGGTGTCGCGCACGCTCTGGCGCAGGCGTTCGGCCACGTCGCACAGCAACTGGTCGCCCGCGTGGTGGCCCAGCGAATCGTTGACGGTCTTGAAGTGGTCCAGATTGATGAACAACACGGCCACCGGGGATGTGCGCCTGCGCGCCATCGGCAGCAGCTTGCCCAGCTGCTCCATCAGGAAACGGCGGTTGGGCAGCCGGGTCAGGGCATCGTGCAGCGCCAGAAAGGTTTCGCGTTCCTGGGCTTCTTTGCGTGCCGTGATGTCGCGCACCACCACGATGCGGTAGTCGGCATGCAGGTGCGGCATGGTCTTGCCCACCACCTCGACGGGAATGGCGTGCCCATCCTTGTGTCGAATGGTTATTTCGTAGGGGTCTTCACGGCCTGTGCGGGTGTATTCATGGGCGGCGGCGCGCCACTCGTGGCTGATGAAGCTGAAGATCGACAGGCCCAGCACTTCCTGCAGGCTGTAGCCCGTGAGCCGTGTCAGCGCATCGTTGCCGTCGATGATGAAGCCGTCGCGGTGGAACACGATGGCTTCGTCCGTGGCCTCGGTGAACTTGCGCATGCGCTCTTCACTCTGGCGCACGGTGTGCTCGGCCTGCCAGCGGTCGGTGATGTCCGTGATCAGCACAAACGAGCCCAGTTGCTCGTTGTCCGCATTGAAATGGGGGATGAGGTTGACCTCGATCATGCGGGTTTCGCCCTGCGGCAGGGTCTGCTCGCGCGTGTATTTCACGTGCTCTGCGCGGATCGAGCGCTCGACATACGGCTGGATGGCCTGCCAGGCCGTGTCGCCGATGGCCTCCTGTACCGTCAGGCCGATGATGGATTCGGTGGTGTGGCCGTTGTAGGCCGCATACCCCTGGTTGGCGAACTGGCAGCGCATTCCGGGCAGGTCGAAATAGGCCATCAGAGCGGGGATGGAGTCTGCGATGAGTCGCAGCAAGGCATCGCTGGAGCTTCGGGGTTGGGAGAGGGAGGCCGAGGCGCGGGGTTCTTGCATGTTGGATGCGTGTTTTCTTGCTTATAGCCGATTGCCGTGCGATAAGGATTGGGGCCATTGCGCATGGCGCGCGGCGTGGGATGCAGGCCCCCCTTTATGTCACCATGCGGCAGGGTCTGGAAACGAAAGGTGCACAAGCCCCATGCAGGATCTGGCAGGTTTTTCCACGGCGCTGGCCGTGCTGGCGAGCGCGACGGGATGCGGTTTGCTCATGGGTATCGAGCGCGAGCGTCGCAAGGGCGAGGGGCCGGGCCGGGCGCCGGCCGGGGTGCGGTCGTTCACGCTGGCGTCCATCGGTGGGGCGGCGGCCGCGCTGACGGGCATGGAGGCCCTGGTGGTGGTCGGGGCCGCGTTGGTGGCTGCTTTGACCGTGGTGGCTTATGCCCGCGACCGCTCGGGCGACCCGGGGGTCACCACCGAAATCGCGCTGCTGCTGGCCTACCTGATCGGGGTGACCTGCGCGCGCGACCAGTTGCTGGCCGCTGCGCTGGCAGTGGTGGTGACGGGGCTGCTGGCGCTGCGGGATGCGTTGCACCAGTTCTCCAGCCAGTGGCTGCAGCCCGGCGAGGTGCGCAGCGGGCTCATTCTGGCGGCGCTGGCCCTGCTGGTGTATCCGCTGGCTCCCGACACACCCTTGTGGCAGGGGGCGCTGAACCCGCGCCTGGTGGTGCGCCTGGTCATCGTTCTGCTGGTGATCCAGTCCCTGGCGCATGTGGCCAAGCGGCTGATGCAGGCGCGCCATGCGCTGGCCCTGTCGGCGCTGGCGTCGGGGTTTGTGTCGAGCACCGCCACCATTGCCAGCCTGGGCATGGAGGTGCGCGCGGGGCAGGCCACGCCGCGCGTCCATGGGGCGGCTGCCGTGCTGTCGTGTGTGGCCACCATGGTCCAGATCGTGGTGGTGGCCGCCACGGTGCAGCCCCAGTGGCTCGCACGGCTGTGGCTGCCCGCCTTGGCGGGTGGCTGTGTGGCGGCGGCCCTGGGGTGGTGGGGCGGGCGCGGTGTGGCGCACCGGCAGGTGCCCGCGCCCGCAGCCGAGGGAGAGGCGGTTGCCGGCATGTTGCCCGACACGCCCATGTTCAAGCTGCGCGACGCCTTGCTCATTGCCGCCCTGCTCACGGGCATCCAGGTGGGGATGCAGCTGCTGACGGCGTGGCAGGGCGATGCGGGCATGCTGGCCGGTGCCCTGCTGGCGGCCCTGGCGGATGTGCACGCCGCCACGGCCGCGGTGCTGGTGAGGGGCGGCCCGGACAGCGTTGCGGCACCCGCCATTGCGTCTGCGCTGATGGTGGCGCTGCTGGTGCATGCCGGCAGCAAGAGCGCGGTGGCGCTGGCCAGCGGCGGCTGGCGCTATGCGCTGGCCGTGGCGCCGGGCATTCTGGCGCACACGCTGGCCTTTGTGGGGGTGCTGGCCCTGCAATAGCCATCCGCGGGTGCTGGCGTACCCCGGCCAGCAAAGGGGCACCGGATAATCAACCCATGACCTCCAAAGAAAACCAAGCCCGCACTGATTTCAGCGCGCTGGCCCTGAGCCCCGCTACGCTGGCCCTGAGCCCCGCTACGCTGGCCAACTTGCAGCAGCTGGGCTACACCACCATGACGCCCATCCAGGCGGCCAGTCTGCCGCCGGCATTGCTGGGCAAGGACCTGATCGCCCAGGCCAGCACCGGCAGCGGCAAGACCGCCGCGTTTGCGCTGGCCCTGCTGGCCAACCTCAACCCCCGCCGGTTTGCGGTGCAGGCGCTGGTGCTGTGCCCCACGCGCGAGCTGGCCGACCAGGTCACTACCGAAATCCGCCGCCTGGCACGGGCCGAGGAGAACATCAAGGTGGTGACTCTGTGCGGTGGTGTGCCGCTGCGCGGCCAGATGCTGAGCCTGGAGCATGGCGCCCACATCGTGGTGGGCACGCCCGGCCGCGTGATGGACCATCTGGAACGCCAGCACCTCACGCTGGAGGCGCTGAACACCCTGGTGCTCGACGAGGCCGACCGCATGCTCGACATGGGCTTCTTCGACGACATCGCCACCGTGGCCCGCCAGTGCCCCGCACAGCGCCAGACCCTGCTGTTCTCGGCCACCTACCCCGAAGGCATCGCCAAGCTCAGCGCCCAGTTCATGAAGTCGCCCGTGCAGATCACCGTGCAGGCCCAGCACGCCGAGGGCAAGATCGAGCAGCGCTGGTACGAGGTGAAGAACAGCGAGCGCCTGCACGCGGTGTCGCTGCTGCTCAACCATTTCCGGCCCGAATCGTCGATAGCGTTCTGCAATACCAAGCAGCAGTGCCGCGACCTGGTGGCCGTGCTGCAGGCCCAGGGGTTCAGCGCGCTGGCGCTGTTTGGCGAGCTGGAACAGCGCGAGCGCGACCAGGTGCTGGTGCAGTTTGCCAACAGGAGCTGCTCGGTGCTGGTGGCCACCGACGTGGCGGCGCGCGGCCTGGACATCGCCAACCTGGCCGCCGTGATCAACGTGGATGTGACGCCCGACCCCGAGGTGCACATCCACCGCATCGGCCGCACGGGCCGGGGCGACGCTGAAGGCCTGGCACTCAACCTGGCCAGCCTGGACGAGATGGGCAGCGTGGGCAAGATCGAGGTGCTGCAAGGCCGCGAATCGCGCTGGTTCCCGGTGGCGGACCTCGCGCCCACGGGCAACGGCCCGCTGGTGCCGCCCATGGTCACCCTCCAGATCATCGGTGGCCGCAAGGAGAAGATCCGCGCCGGCGACGTGCTGGGCGCGCTGACCGGCGACATGGGCTACACCCGCGCGCAGATCGGCAAGATCAATGTGAACGACTTCTCCACCTACGTGGCCGTGGACCGCGCCATCGGCGCCCAGGCCGTCCAGCGCCTGAACCAGGGCCGCGTGAAGGGCAAGACCGTGAAGGCGCGGCTGGTGACGGGCGAGGAATGATCAGCCTGTTGCAGCGCGTACGGCAGGCGCGCGTGGAGATTGCCGGCGAGGTGGTGGGCGCCATTGGCCCCGGCCTGCTGGTGCTGGTGTGCGCCGAGCGCGGCGACACCGAAGCCGAGGCCGACAGGCTGCTGGCCAAGCTTCTGAAGCTGCGCATCTTCGGTGACGACGCGGGCAAGATGAACCGCAGCGTGCAGGACCTCGATGGCCAGGGCGGGGCGGGCGGCCTGTTGCTGGTCAGCCAGTTCACCCTGGCCGCCGACACCACGGGCGGCAACCGCCCCAGCTTCACGCAGGCGGCGGCGCCAGATGAAGGGCGCAGGCTCTATGACTACCTGGTGGCGCAGGCCCGCGCGGTCCACGCCACGGTGGCCACCGGCCAGTTTGCCGCCGACATGCAGGTGCATCTGGTGAACGACGGGCCGGTAACGATTCCCCTGCGCGTGGCGCCTGCCGCCAGTTAATTGCACCGGCGCCTTCACCGCGGTCGTCCCACCCGGAATGGACAGGGCTACCATGTATTTTTTCGCAGGAGTTTTCCATGTACGAAAAGATTCTGGTTCCCGTGGATGGCAGCGCCACGTCGCTGGCGGGGCTGCAGGAGGCGATTGCCCTGGCGCGGGTGATGGGCTCGACGATCCGGCTTTTGCATGTGGTGGACGAAATCTCGTTCATGACGAGCTTCGAGTCGAGCATGGCGCTGACCGCAGAAGTGTTCGAGTCGCTCAAGAAGGCCGGCCAGGAAGTGCTGCAGGACGCCCAGAACCGGGTGCGTGCCGCCGGGGTGCCGGTGGAGACCGAGCTGTATGAAAGCTACGCCGGGCGTGTGAGCGACCTCGTGATCACCAAGGCCAGGGAATGGGGTGCGCAACTCATCGTGCTGGGCACCCATGGCCGGCGCGGCGTGGGCCGCATGCTGCTGGGCAGCGATGCCGAGCAGGTGCTGCGCCAGTCGCCGGTGCCCGTGCTGCTGGTGCGCGGGGCCTGAACCGGGCCTGTTCCTGAAATAAGCGAACCATGGCGCATGCCCCGCAGGCTGCACCGCCGCAGGCCAGGGCGCTGGCCTGGCCTGCCGCCCCGGATAGACCGTCAGTTGCCTCATTCCGTTGCCAGACCATTCGTGTCCAGGCGCGAAGCCGCAGACAGTGCTGCAGCATGGCAAGGCGAAGCAACAACGACACGGATGGTCTGGAAATGGAATTACTGGCGCCAGAAGAACAGGGCGGCCATCACCAGCCCCGTCGCCACGATGCCCCAGCGCAACATGGGCGCCGGAATGCGCCGCGCCACGCGCGCGCCGCCGTAGCCGCCTGCGGTGGCGGCCACCATCATCATCAGCGCCTGCGGCCACAGCACCAGGCCGCCTGCGGCGTAAATGGCCACCGCGATCGCGGTGAGCAGGGCCGACACCCAGTTCTTCAGGCCGTTCATGGCGTTGAGATTCGTCTGCCCGAGCAGCCCGAACAGCGCCAGCAGCAAGATGCCCAGGCCGCCGTTGAAGTAGCCGCCGTAGGCCGCCACGGCCAGCACGCCCAGGGTGGCCTTGGCGGTCGAAGGCTGACCGCCGGCCAGCACCTTGCGCAACTGCGGTCCGAACGCAAACAGCGCCGTGGCCGCCAGCAGCAGCCAGGGCACGACGCGGCGGAAGGTGGCGTCGGGCGTGACCAGCAGCAGCGCCGCGCCCGCCGCGCCACCGAGGAGCGACAGCACCACCAGCAGGCGCATCGACAGACCGGGCGGCGGGGCCGTGTCTTCGCGAAAGCCCCAGGCGCCCGCCAGGTAGCCCGGCAGCAGGGCCACGGTGCCGGTGGCGTTGGCCACCACGGGCGGCACGCCGGTGAAGACCAGGGCGGGCAAGGTCAGAAAACTGCCGCCTCCGGCAACGGCATTGAGGGCACCGGCCACGAAGGCGGCGGCAAGCAGCAGAGCGGTTTCCAACATGTCTTAGAACCTGTTCAATGTCTTTTTGGAGATCACAGGGGAGTGCGATCGGGATGCGTGGATGCTTCGGATGCGCCGCATGGGCTCATGCCCATGCAAGCAGCCGGGGCGTCCAACCGCCCGATGTCACGCCAACCCTTCGGGCAAGTGCCTTGCCGGGCGGTCTGCGGCGTTGCGGCGTTGCGGCGTTGCGGCGATCTTAGGTGGAGACCCACCCGTATTGGCGGGCAATTGGGTGCAAAAAAGGTGCAATTGCTTTGCCGTGGGCCATCCTGCGCCCGGCGCTATTTCTCGTAAGGGTCGGCAAACCCCAGTTCCTGCAGGATGGCGGTTTCGTAGTCCTCCATCTCCTGCGCATCTGCTTCGCTGGTTTCGTGGTCCCAGCCCTGGGCGTGCAGGGCGCCGTGCACCAGCAGATGGGCGTAGTGCTCCTCCAGGCCCTTGTTCTGTTCGCGCGCCTCGCGCTCGACCACGGGGGCGCAGAGCACCAGGTCTGCCGTCACCACGGGCTCCTGCGTGTAATCGAAGGTGAGCACGTTGGTGGCGTAGTCCTTGTGCCGGTAGTCGCGGTTCAGGGCCTGGCCTTCGTCGGCATCGACGATGCGCACGGTGATTTCCGCATCGCTGGCCAGCGCGTGGCGGATCCAGCGCGTGACCTTGTGGCGTGGCAGCACGGCGCGGTGGGCAGCGGCACCGTCAAAACGGCCAAACTGCAGTGACAGGGAGAGTTGTTTCAAGGTCATTGATGCCTCTAGCGCGGATGTATCAGGCGCTACTTGCTATGAAAAAAGGGGAGGTCAGGCGGCGCGGTTGCGTGTGGCCGGCGCGCGGCGGGACGCGTCATAGGCGTCCACAATGCGCGCTACCAGCGGGTGGCGCACCACGTCGGCACTGGTGAAGCGCGTCACGGCAATGCCTTTCACGCGCTTGAGCACCCGCTCGGCGTCGACCAGGCCACTCATCGCGCCCTTGGGCAAATCGATCTGGCTCACATCGCCCGTGACCACGGCCTTGGCGCCAAAGCCGATGCGGGTGAGGAACATCTTCATCTGCTCGGGCGTGGTGTTCTGGGCTTCGTCCAGAATCACGAAGGCGTTGTTCAGCGTGCGCCCGCGCATGAAGGCCAGCGGGGCGATCTCGATGGCGTTGCGTTCGAAGGCCTTTTGCACCTTGTCGTAGCCCATCAGCTCGTAGAGCGCGTCGTACAGCGGCCGCAGATACGGGTCCACCTTCTGT
>JANJSZ010000119.1 GCA_024711405.1 Acidovorax sp. | reverse complement strand
TGGCCGCGCTGCGGACCATGGCCGGGCCGCCGATGTCGATGTTCTCGATCGCGTCCTCCAGCGTGCAGCCGGGCTTGGCCACGGTGGCTTCGAAGGGGTAGAGGTTGACCACCAGCAGGTCGATGGTGTCGATGCCGTGCTCCTTGAGCGCGGCCATGTGCTCGGGCAACTCGCGGCGGGCCAGCAGGCCGCCATGCACCTTGGGGTGCAGGGTCTTGACGCGGCCGTCGAGCATCTCGGGGAACCGGGTGACTTCGGCCACCTCGGTCACGGGCAGGCCCTTGTCGGCCAGCAGCTTGGCGGTGCCACCGGTGGACAAGAGCTTGATGCCGAGCGCGTGCAAGGCCTGGGCGAATTCGACGATGCCGGTCTTGTCGGAAACGGAGAGAAGTGCGTTCATGGTGTGGATGGATAGAGTTTGAATAAAAACAGGCCCTGGCGCTTATTCATCAAGCGCCAAAGCTATAAATTAAATAGCAAATGAGACCCTGGCATCAGAGCATCTTGTGCTCGACCAGCTTCTTGCGCAGGGTGTTGCGGTTCAGGCCCAGCCATTCGGCGGCCCGCGACTGGTTGTTGTCGGCCTGGAGCATCACCACCTCCAGCAGCGGACGCTCGACCAGGCGAACCACCATGTCGTACATGCCATCGGGCGTCTCGCCGCCCAGGTCGCGAAAGTAGCCTTGCAGGCTTTCGCGCACGGATTCTTCGATGTTTTTCTTGCTCATGCAGCCATTCCCTCTTGTTCTTGTGTATTCGCATCCATATCGGTGGCGGCCGGCAGCCGGTCCATCTGTTGCGCCAGGGCATCCAGGTAGTCGGCCACCGCCTGCCACTGCGTGGTGCAGTCTTCTATCGTATTGATGTGCTGCCGCAAGGCCTCGCCGCCCGGCAGCGCGCGCAGGTACCAGGCAATGTGCTTGCGCGCGCTGCGCACGCCGGTCAGCTCGCCATACAGGCGGTAGTGGTCCTGCAAGTGCTCCAACAGCAGGCGCCGCAGCTCGGCCACCAGCGGCGGCGCCAGGTGCTCGCCCGTGGCCAGGAAGTGGCCCACCTCGCGGAAGATCCAGGGCCGGCCTTGCGCTGCGCGGCCGATCATGAGGGCGTCGGCCCCGGTGGCGGCCAGCACGGCGCGCGCCTTTTCGGGCGTGGTGATGTCGCCGTTGGCCACCACGGGCACGCGCACGGCGGCCTTCACGGCGGCAATGGTGTCGTATTCGGCCTGGCCCTTGTAGCCCTGCTCGCGCGTGCGACCGTGCACGGTGAGCATCTGGATGCCCACCTTTTCAAACTGCCGCGCCAACGCCACGGCGTTCTTGTGCTGCTGGCACCAGCCGGTGCGCATCTTGAGCGTGACGGGCACGTTGCGCGGGGCGCAGGCCTCCACCACGGCGGCGGCGATTTCCACGGCCAGCGCCTCGTCCTGCATCAGCGCCGAGCCCGCCCATTTGTTGCACACCTTCTTGGCCGGGCAGCCCATGTTGATGTCGATGATCTGCGCGCCCCGGTCCACGTTGTAGAGCGCGGCCTCGGCCATCATCTGCGCTTCGGTGCCGGCAATCTGCACGGCGATCGGTCCAGGCTCGCCTTCGTGGTTGGCCCGGCGTGAGGTCTTGAGGCTGTTCCACAGGTCCTTGCGCGAGGTCACCATCTCGCTCACTGCGTAGCCCGCGCCGAGCTGCTTGCACAACTGGCGGAAAGGCCGGTCCGTGACGCCCGCCATGGGGGCGACGAACAAGCGGTTCGCCAAAGGGATGTGGCCGATCTGCATGAAGGGGAAGAAATGGGCGTGCAGCGGATGCTGAAAAAGGAGGCAGCATTGTAGCTGCTCAAATTTTCAGCAAATGAAATGCACTGCCCCTCCGGATAGAGGAAATAAATGGCCGGTGCCGCCCTCCATCCGCGCCTTCCGGCGCCAGCGGACTCAGCGCGCGGCCAGGTCCACTTCGGCCACCGCCGATGGCGCCGCTTTCCGGGCATAACGCCACCAGGCGTCCGGCAGATTGTCGAGCTGGTGGCGCGCCATGAGCGCACGCAGCCACTGGCGGTTGTGCTGCACGTCGGGTGAAAAATCAGCGTTGTGGCCCGCGGCCGCTGCGCCGCCGACGCCGGCAGGAGTGCCCATGTCCACCGCTTCGCCCTCGGCCAGCGGGCCGCGCACCACCTTGCTGGCCAGCAGGCCGTTCGCCACCTCCACCTGCACGGCCAGCGCGCCTTGCGACGCCTGGCACGCGGTCTTCAGCACCAGCCCCTGGGCCTGCAACTCGCTGCGTGCGCTGGCCACGGCAGCCCGCAGGCGCTCGCCCCCCGCGCAACCCTCCTCCGCGGCGTTCCAGACCATGGGCGCCGGAGGTGGCGCCTGCCCAGACGCCACGGCCTGCGGGCTCTGCACACAGGCCGCCAGCAAGATGCCAGCGGCCAGTGACAGCCAGTACGTACGGCAGGAAAATCGTGGCGTTGGGGGGGAGATATGCATCGCAAGCCTTCCGGTGATTGCCAAGGGCGGGAATCAGCCCACGATACAAATCCTGGCGCACCCGCGCCGTGGCCCAACAGCGCAGCGCCTTGTAGGACGGAATCCCCAGGGCCTGCGGCGCACGCAATGCCGCCCTACACTTGCCCCCATGGAAATCTGGATGCACCAGTTGCTGCAATGGCTGGCTCTGCCGCAGTTCGGGCTGGGCACGGTGTTTGTCGTCTCGTTCGTTTCGGCCACGCTGCTGCCGATGGGCTCGGAGCCCGCGGTGTTCGGCCTCATCAAGCTCAACCCCGACCTGTACTGGCCCGCCATCGCCGTGGCCACGCTGGGCAACACCCTGGGCGGCGGCGTGAGCTGGTGGATGGGTCTGGGCGCACACCGCGCCTGGGATGCGGCACGGCGCCACCGGCACGCCGGCCACCCTCCCAGCGCCGATGCCCAACCGGCGCGCGCGCTCAGCCGCACCGAGCGCCGCGCGCGCATCTGGCTGCGCAAATGGGGGGCCAAGACCTGTTTGCTGAGCTGGCTGCCCGTGGTGGGCGACCCGCTGTGCGCCGTGGCGGGCTGGCTCAAGCTGCCGTTCTGGCCCTGTCTGGCCTACATGGCAGTGGGCAAATTCTTTCGCTACCTTCTCATGACGAGCATGCTGCTGTATTTCATGCCGGGGCACCTGAGTTACTGACCGGGGGCAGCAGACGGTTCCAGTCCACGGGCTGCGTGGTGTCCACATGCACCGCCAGCGCCTCCTCGTCGGTGGACAGCGGCCGGACCGCCGCCCACTGCGCTTCGAGCACCCGCACATCGGCCTCGGAGGCATCGCCCCCGGCCTGCTGGCGCGCGCGCACGCGCTCGCGCAGCACGTCGAGCGGTGCCTCGAAGCACAGGATGCGGCAAGGCACCCGCAGCTCCTGGGCCAGCGCGATGAACCGCTGGCGCATGGCCGGGTTCAGGAAGGTGGCATCCACCAGCACGGCATGGCCGGCCTGCAGCGCCCAGCGCGCCGCTTGCGCCAACCGATCGTGGGTGCGCAGCGAGGCATCGGCCGTGTAGATACCGCCGGGCACGGCGCTGCTGGCATCCCCGGACTCCAGGCCGAACAGGCGCTTGCGCTCCACATCGGCACGCACACGCACCATGCCACGCTGGCAAACCAGCCCCAGCGACTGCGTGCTCTTGCCCGAGCCCGAGAAGCCGTACGCCAGCCACAGCGCCACGGGCCGGGGCTGGGTGAAGCACAGCGCCAGCTGCAGGTAGCGCTGCTGCTCCTGCAGGCAGGCCGCGCGCGCATCCCCCACGGTTTGGGCCAGGCGCAGCCCGGCCACCCGGGCACGCACCAGGGCACGGTACACCCGGTAGTAGTCCAGCACCTGCAGACCCGCGTAATCGCCCGTGCGCTCCAGCCAGGCGTTGAGAAAGCGCCATGCCAGGTCGGCACGGCCGCGCGCCTGCAGGTCCATGGCCAGAAAGGCGATGTCGGCCACGCAGTCGATCCAACGCAGCGCGGGGTTGAACTCGATGGCGTCAAAGAGCTGCGGCGCAGCGTTGACCAGCACCAGGTTGGCCAGGTGCAGGTCGCCATGGCATTCGCGCACCCGGCCCGTGCGCAGGCGCTCCTCGAACACAGGCGCCAGCGCCTCACCGTGCGCGGCGCACCACTGCGCGACCTGCGCCAGCACGGGGCCCAAATCGGGCATGGCCTGAGCCACCTGCGGCTGCAGCGCCGCCAGGCAGTCCTGCACCGGCGCGCGCACGGCCTGTGCCGTGCCCCAGCCCTGACCGGGCAAGGCCACGGCTGCCTTGTCGTGGAAGCCCTCCACATGCCGGGCCAGCGCGTCGATGTGCGCGGGCGTCAGACGCTGCGCCTCCAGCACATGGCTCAGCAGCGCCGCCTGGTCGAAGCGCCGCATGCGCACCGCCGGCTCGGCGTCCGGGGGCGCCTGCGCGAGGGGCAGCAGCAGCAGGCCCCCGTGCGTGTCGCCCGCGAGCGCCACCAGATCCTGGTAGAGCGCGGGCGCAGTGCGGCGGTTGATGCGCAGCTCTTCCTCGCACGCGGCACGGCGCAAGGCCTGTGTGCTGAAGTCCAGAAAGTCGAGCTTCAGCGGCTTCTTGAACTTGTAGACCCAATCGCCGGCCAGCAACAGCCAGGAGATGTGCGTTTCGATCCAGTCCACGCTCTCTGCGGTGCCCAAGGCCGCAGGGCATTGCTGCAGCGCATGCAGGCGTTGCTCTGCGCTCGCGTAATCGTCTTGCAGGGACATGGGCAGCGCTTTCAGGGCCTATTTATGATTTTTCCATGGGGTCATGGGGTACGCAAGGAAAGATCATAAACAGGCAATCAGAGCGCGCGCAGTTGCGCGCGACTGCCGTGTTCGGCCTCATCAAGCTCAACCCGGAACTGTTCTGGCCAGCCATCTTGGAGGCCCGACAGACAACACCCTGGGCGAAGCCATGAGCTGGTGGCGCGCACTACGGCGCGCACCACAGCGCCAGCATTTCCCGCAGCAGCGTCGGCTTGGCCTCGCGGCGGTACACCGCCCCCAGAGGCGCAAGCGCCAGCGCCTCGCGTGTCAAGGCCATGTCCAGCATGCAGACCCCGGCTAATGACCCGGCATGGTGCAGTGCCGGCATGATGCTGCGCGGCACCAAGGTCACGGCCCCGGGCTGGGCCAGCAGCCCCTGCAGCACCGGCAGCGACACGGTGGATATGTGGAACCATTGCGCCTGGGGCAGCTGCGCCAGCACCACGCGCTCGAAGATGTCGCGCACGGCAACGCTGGACGTGGGCAGCACCCAGCGCGCATCGGCCAGCTGCGCCAATCGCACCTTCCGGGCGCTGGCCATGGGGTGGGACGGCGCGGCGATGAACACCGCCTCGTCGGCCAGCAGGGGCTCGAAGGCATGGCTCTCGGGCAGCAGCGCCGGCTGGCGGCAGAACACCGCATCCAGCGCGCCGGCAATCAGCAGCGGCAACAGCCGCGCACCCTCGCCCTCCTGCACGTCCACATGCACCAGGGGCCGCTGCGCATAAAAGCGCGCCAGCAACGGCGCCAGAATGGTGTGCGCCGCCGCCGGTATCGCCCCCAGGCGCAGCGCGGCGCTGGCGCCCAGGCGGATGGCGGCCAGTGTCTCGGCAGCATCCTCCAGCTCGCTCATCACGCCGTGCGTCGCATCAATCAATGCCTGGCCCGCCTGCGTGGCACGCATGCCGCGCGCGTGGCGCTCGAACAGGCGCAGGTCCAGCACGCGTTCGAGCTCGCCCAGGGCCTGCGTGGCTGCGGACTGGCTCATGTCCAGGTGCTGCGCGGCCTTCACCACCGAGCCGCTGTGCTGCAGCGCCAGCAGCAGCTGCAACTGGCGCAGGCGCACATGCCGCATCAGGCGCGAATAGAGCTGTCGGCTCTCGGGCAAGCTATCGGGTTTGTTCATGGCTTTCTGGATGCAGTTCTTTTATTGACGAAGGCTACAAGTATTAAGCCATCGGTTTTACTTATATCAACAGGAAAAATACACCACCCGGATCGGTGCTTTTTTTCTACAGTGGAGTGCGCCAACCCCATCCACAGCACCGCCCTGCACGGCGGCCATTCCCAAGGAGACATTCCATGCACACCATGCCCACGCACCGCCTGAGCCTGAAGGCCCTGGCCATCGCCGCCCTGGCCGTTTGCGCCGCCCTGCCCCAGGCCCGGGCCCAAGGCAGCGGCAACTACCCGAACAAGCCCATCAAGCTGATCGTGCCGTTTGCCGCCGGTGGCTCCACCGACATCGTGGCTCGCATCGTGGCCGAGGGCATGCGCAGCACCCTGGGCCAGGCCGTCGTGGTGGACAACAAGGCCGGCGCGGGCGGCGTGATCGGCACCGAGTCCGTGGCCCAGGCCGCGCCCGACGGCTACACCGTCGGCATGGCCACGGTCAGCACCATGACCATCAACCCGCACCTGTTCACGCGCGCCGAGGGCCTGCCGGCCAAGCTCATGCCCGTGGCCAACCTGGTCACCATGCCGGCCGTGTACATGGTGCACCCCAGCCTGGGCGTAACCGCCTTCGAGGCTTTCGTGGCCAAGGCCAAGGCCGAGCCGGGCAAGATCAGCGGCGCCGTGCCGGGCCTGGGCACGCTGGGCCACCTGATGCTGGCCTCGTTCAACGAGACGCTGAAGACCGACATCCAGATCGTGCCCTACCGCGGCGCCGGCCCGGCCCTGAACGACGTGCTGGCCGGCATGGTGCAGCTCATGCCCGACCAATTGCCCTCGGCCATGGCGCACATCAAGAGCGGCAAGCTGATCCCCTTCGTGCAGGCCTCCGAAGGCCGCTCGCCCGACCTGCCCAACGTGCCCACCTTCAAGGAGCTGGGCTACGACGGCCTGAACCAGCTGGGCATCAGCTGGTTCGGCATCGTCGTGCCCAAAAACACGCCCGCGCCCATCATCAAGCGCCTGCAGGAGGCCGCCGTGAAGGCCACCCACCTGCCCGAGGTGCAGCAGCGCCTCAAGACCGTGGGCGCCAACGCCTCCAGCATGGACCAAAGCCAGTTCCCGGCCCAGATCGCCCGGGAGTCGCTGCGCAACAAGGCGCTGCTGGACAAGGCCGGGGTCAAGCCCGAATAAGCGAGGACACGACATGGAACAACTGCAGGACTTCTTCGCGCGCGAGACGCCGCGCATGGCGGCGTTGGCCGACCAGATTTGGTCGCTGGCCGAGCTGCGCTACGCCGAGACGGCATCGGCCCGGCTGCACATGGACGCGCTGGCCGGCTCCGGCTTTCGCATCACGCGTGACGTGGCCGACATTCCCACGGCCTTCATGGCCGAATGGGGTGATACCGGCCCGGTGATCGCCTTCCTGGGCGAGTACGACGCGCTGTCGGGCCTGAACCAGCAAAGCGGCGCCCTGGTGTGCACACCCTCGGTGGACAGCCCGGGCCTGTCGGGCCACGGCTGCGGCCACCACCTGCTGGGCACCTCGGCGCATTTCGCGGCCATCGCGCTGCAGGCGCACCTGCAGGCCAGCGGCGGCCAGGCGCGCATACGCTACTACGGCTGCCCGGCCGAGGAAGGCGGCTCGGGCAAGACCTTCATGGCGCGCGCGGGCGCGTTCGACGACGTGGACGCGGCCCTGACCTGGCACCCGGGCAGCTTCACCGGCGTATTCAGCCAGAGCACGCTGGCCAACATCCAGGCCAAGTTCATCTTCCACGGCAAGGCCTCGCACGCCGCCCACTCACCGCACCTGGGGCGCAGCGCGCTGGATGCGGTCGAGCTCATGAACGTGGGCGTGAACTACCTGCGCGAACACATGCCGTCCGACGCACGCGTGCACTACGCCATCACCGACTCGGGCGGCCTCTCGCCCAACGTGGTGCAGGCGCGCGCCGAGGTGCTGTACTTGATCCGCGCGGCACGCAACCACGAGGCCACCGAGCTCTACGAGCGCGTGCAGAACGTGGCCCGCGGCGCCGCGCTGATGACCGACTGCCGGGTCGAGATCGTGTTCGACAAGGCCTGCTCCAACCTGTTGCAGAACCACACGCTGAACCAAGTGCTCTACGCCCGGCTGCTGGCCGAGGGCGCGCTGACAGTGGACATCGGCGAGCAGGGCCAGGCCGGGCAATTCCAGGCCACGCTGAGCGAGAACGATATCAACGCCGTCAGCCGCCCGCTGGCCAGCGTGCTGCGCGGCCAGGTGCCCGCAGTGTTCGAGGGCGTGGCGCCCTACGACCCCACCGTTGACGACATCCTGTTCGGCTCTACCGACGTGGCCGACGTGAGCTGGATCACGCCCACGGTCCAGGCCTGGGTGGCCTGCTACGCCTTCGGCACGCCCATGCACTCGTGGCAGATGGTGTCGCAGGGCCAGTCCGCCCTGGCCCACGCCGGCATGGTGCGCGCAGCGCGCGTGCTCGCAGGCACGGCCATCGAACTGGTGCAGCGCCCCGAGCTGATCGCCCAGGCCAAGGCCGAGCTGCTGGAGCGCCGCCAGGGCAAGCCCTATGCATGCCCGATACCGGCGGACGTGCCGTTGCCATTTTTGCGCACCTGAAGCCAGTTGGTACCCAGATGTCCCGATAGGGCTTGGGATGGCGGCGAGTGCTATTGCGCGGCCGTTTTGTTCCGCCTGAGGAGCTTATGGCCATCGCCATAGATGACGAAGAGGGGCAAAAGTGGCAGCAAATGCGCTGCTGACACCCATCTTGGGCAGGCCCTTCCAGAAATGGGACTCGACCTGCGCGCGGATGCGCTCGCAGGTGTTCAGCGCGGGCAGCGGCGAGGTGGCCGGGAAGATGAGCAGGAATTCCTCGCCGCCATAGCGGCCGAACAGGTCGCCCGCGCGCACGTTCTCCCGCGCCACGCGGGCAAAGCTGCGCAGTACCTCGTCACCGCCCAGGTGGTCCAGCTCGTCGTTGATACGCTTGAAATGGTCGAGGCCCATCACCGCCAGGCACAACGAAATGCCGGCCTCGTCAGCCAGCTGTTTCTGTTCTTCCAGCACGGCAACGATGTAGCGGCGGTTGAAGCAACCCAGCAGCGTGTCACGCTGCGCGTCTTCCTGGATGTTCTTGAGCTTGTGGCTGGCGCGGTGCAGGATGCCGTGCAGCAGTGGCACCTTGCCCATCAGGAAGGCAAAGGCCGGCAGGGAAACGGCCAGCGCCAGGAAGTGCCGGATCTCCAGCCGCAAGAGCGCCTCGTTCTCCTGTTGTGCGAGTGCAGGTCGATTACCAGCGCGTAGCCCGCCAGCACGGCAAAGGCAAGCGCAAAGGCCTTGCCGCGCGAGATGCGGTACATGCCGTAGGCCATGGCGACGAAAGAGAACGGCACCAGCAGGATCTGCAGGGCCGGGTCGAGGTAGACCACCAGCAGCAT
The DNA here is from genome assembly GCA_024711405.1 of Acidovorax sp. GTDB lineage: Bacteria > Pseudomonadota > Gammaproteobacteria > Burkholderiales > Burkholderiaceae_C > Acidovorax. Next base: position 10,143 of record JANJSZ010000119.1, on the reverse strand, counting down.
ACAGGCCATGACCGTGGCGACGATGGGCAGCTTGAGTCGCTTCTCGCGGAACCACCAATGCAGGCCCTGGCGGAATGCAACGAAGAAGGCCCGCATGAAGAACGCAATCAGCCCCAGCAGCACGTGGGCCGTGGACCGCTTGAACATACCCAGCGCATGGAAGCCCAGCGTGGCGAGCACGAACAGGCCGATCAGCGTGGAGGCAATGCCCATTTCTGCGCGTTGCTGCGCCGGCCCGTGGACTTGGGGTCATCCATATCACGCTGCGCCAGGCTTATGCCGCCCTCCGACGAATCGTCGAAATTCATGATGGCATCGGCCAGGGGAAAGGCGCTCGTGCTGGAGGACTGCGGCTTGCTGCGTCCGAAAAACATGGAAAGGATGCCGGCGGTACCCATGGGCCTTGAACGCAAAGAACGTGGTTGTGCCTGCAGGTGAATGGACGGGAGCCAGGGGCCCATGCCGCTGGCCGCTCCGTGCGCCCGCAAGAGCCTCTGCAGACCACCCGGGCCCGCCTTTAGTGGCGCGCCAGGCACTGTCAAACGGAGCATCTTACGGACAGCCGCCCACCTCTCTCCCGATATGTTTCAGTATGCCATCGGCGCAACGCGCCACGGACGCACATCAGGCCGGCAGGGAGCTGCGGCGCGCGTGCCAGCCTTCGAGCGTGTAAACCACCAGGGCCGCCCAGATCAGCGCGAAACCCGCCAGGCGCGCGGGGTCGAAGGCCTCGTGGAACAGCCACACCCCCAGCGCGAACTGCAGGCTGGGCGAGATGTATTGCAGGATGCCCATCGTAGCCAGCGGAATGCGGCGTGCGCCGGCCGCAAACAGCAGCAGCGGCACCGCCGTCACCGGCCCGGCCAGCGCCAGCCAGCCCAGGGTGGTGGCGTCACTCTGCACCAGCGCGCCCTGGCCCTGCCAGGTCCAGGCGCCCAGCACGGCCAGTGTGAGCGGCGCCAGAAGCACCGTCTCCAGCGTGAGGCCTTCGAGCGCGCCCAGCACCGCCACCTTGCGCAGCAGGCCATAGAAGCCGAAGGACAGGGCCAGCACGAGCGCGATCCAGGGCAAGCGCCCGGCCTGCACCGTCAGCCACAGCACCCCGGCGGCCGCCACCGCAACAGCGAGCCACTGGCCCCGGCGCGGCCGTTCGCGCAGGAACCCATAGCCCAACGCCACGTTGACCAGCGGCAGGATGAAGTAGCCCAGGCTGGCGTCGACCACATGGCCGTTGTTCACCGCCCAGACATAGGTCAGCCAGTTGACCGCCAGCAGCAGCGCGGACAGCGCAAACGCACCCAGCACACGCGGCTGGCCCCACAGCGCGCGCATCCAGGCCCACTGCCGGCGCACCGCCAGCAGGGCCAGCACGAACACCAGCGACCACAGCGTGCGGTGCAGTACCACTTCGAACGCGGGCACGGCCGCCACCTGCCGAAAATACAGCGGGAAAAGGCCCCAGGCCACATAGGCAAGGGTGGCGTAGGCGATTCCTGGGGTCACGGGCTGGGGTAGAAAAAGAGTGCAGGGCCGGCAGCAACGCAGCCCCATGGCGCCACAAAAAATCCCTGCAACCGCCAGGCAGTGCAGGGACACGGGCAGTGGCACAGGGCTGCCAGGCCCCAGGCATGGTGGTCAGACGTTGAACAGGAAGTTCAGCACATCGCCGTCCTTCACCACGTATTCCTTGCCTTCGGCGCGCATCTTGCCCGCATCCTTGGCGCCTTGCTCGCCCTTGTACTGGATGAAATCGTCAAAGGCAATGGTTTGCGCACGGATGAAGCCACGCTCGAAGTCGCCGTGGATCACGCCAGCGGCCTGCGGTGCGGTGTCGCCGATGTGGATGGTCCAGGCGCGCACTTCCTTCACGCCAGCGGTGAAATAGGTCTGCAGGCCCAGCAGCTTGAAGGCGCCCCGGATCAGGCGGGCCAGGCCAGGCTCGCTCTGACCCATTTCGGCCAGGAACATGTCGCGGTCTTCGTCGCTCATTTCGGCCATTTCGGCTTCCATCTTGGCGCAAATCGCCACCACGGGGGCATTCTGGCTGGCGGCGTATTCTTTCAGGCGGTCAAGGAACGGGTTGTTCTCGAAGCCGTCTTCGCTCACATTGCCGACGAACATGGCGGGCTTGGCCGTGATCAGGCACAGGGATTTGAGCAGGGGCTGCTCTTCCTTGGTGATCTCCACGCTGCGGGCGGGCTTGCCTTCGTTGAGCGCGGCCTGGATGCGCGTGAGCAGCGCCACCAGCTTGGCGGCGTCCTTGTCGTTGCCCGACTTGGCGGCCTTGGTATAGCGGTTGAGGGCTTTCTCGACCGTGCCCAGGTCGGCCAGGCACAGCTCGGTCTGGATGACTTCGATGTCGGAGATCGGGTCCACGCGGCCGGCCACATGGATCACGTTGTCATCTTCGAAGCAGCGCACCACGTTGACGATGGCGTCGGTTTCACGGATGTGGGCCAAAAACTGGTTGCCCAGGCCTTCGCCCTGACTGGCGCCCGCCACCAGGCCGGCGATGTCCACGAACTCGACGATGGCCGGCACGATGCGCTCGGGCGAGATGATCTCGGCCAGCTGCTGCAGGCGCGGATCGGGCACTTCCACCACGCCCACATTGGGCTCAATGGTGCAGAAGGGGTAGTTCTCGGCGGCGATGCCGGCCTTGGTCAGCGCGTTGAAGAGGGTGGACTTGCCGACGTTGGGCAGGCCCACGATGCCGCATTGGAGGCTCATGGCAGGGCTTTCTGGTGTTCTGGAGACAAACCCCGGATTTTACGGGCCCGGGGCAAAGCCCTGCCGCGCATACCCCGGGGACACAGGGCACCACTCATCCGAAGCGCAGATCCGCGGCAATGCGCTGCCCCACGCGCAGCACCTGCCCCGCCCCCTGGCGCACGATGGCATTCATGCCGAAAGTGATGGCGCCGCCCACGCGCGCGTCCTGCCGGTACGCCTGCAGGGTGTCGGTCACGGCGGGGCTGCTGTGCGCGGTGGCAGGATCGATGTTGGGTATGGGGCAGCGCGCGCACGGCTTGACGGGCTGCAGATGCACCTCGCCGTGCTCCGCGGCCACGCGCACCCTGTCCACGCGGTCTTCGTCGTGCGCCTCCAGCCCCGCCAGCACCACGTTGGGCCGGAAGCGCTCCATGCCCACGCTGGCCTGCCCGGTGGCCACCAGGCGCGCATTCAGCCCGGCCAGCGATGCCTCGCTGGTCACCAGCAAAGGGAATGCATCGGCAAACTGGTTGGGCGCTTCCACCCCCTGGGTCCAGTCCATGCCCGACAGGCGGCGGTGATCCGGGTCGAACCGCACCAGGCGGCAGGGCTGGCCCAGGAAATCGCTGAACCACTGGGCCGCCACAGGGCCCATGTCCCAGGCGGGTACGGTGTCGCTCCAGACCGTGACGGTGGTGGGGCCCTCCACGGCATCCAGGGCCAGATGCAGCGCCAGCATGCCTGGCGCGCGCAGCACCAGCTCGAAGGTCTTGAGCTGGGGGCGCACCAGCGCCATGCGGGGCACGGTGCGCTGGGTCAGGAACATGCCCTGCGCATCGACCACCATCCAGGCACGGTCCAGGTCCAGGCCCGTCTCGGTAAGCAAGGCCTCCTGCACCGCCATGCCCGCGCAGGATTTGACCGGGTAAACGAACAGGCGCGAAATCGTGCCGGAGAGATCGGATTCAGGGAGAGAAGTCACGCGAGCAGGCTCCAGTCGGCGGCACCAAGGGCCGGATGGGCCATTGTGCCGCGCCGTCTGGCCCATGGCCCCCTCCTACAATGCCCCCATGGCGAAAACCTTTGATATCTGTATCCGCGGCGCCGGCGTGGTGGGTCGCACCCTGGCCTTGCTGCTGGCCCGCGAGAGGCTGCGCGTTGCTCTGGTGGCTGCGCCCTCTCCTTCGGTGGCGCCCGCGGGCGACGTGCGGGCCTACGCGCTGAACGGGGCATCGCGCCAGTTGCTCGATTCCTTGCGCAGCTGGCCTGATCCGGCCCATGCCACGGCGATTGCACAGATGCAGGTTTTTGGCGACCAGGGTGGCGCAGTGCACTTTGATGCAGCCGCCCAGGGCGTCGAGGCGCTGGCCTGGATCGTGGACGTTCCGGCGCTGGAGGCCCGCCTGGCGGAAGCCGTGCGCTACCAGCCACAGGTCGAGGTAGTGTCCGAGCCGGCACCCGCAACCCTGACCGTGGTGTGCGAGGGCCGGGCCAGCCGCACCCGCAGCGAGTTTGGCGTGGCATTCGAGGTCACCGCCTACGAACAGCACGCCATCGCGACACGACTGACCTGCGAGCGCCCCCACGGACAGGTCGCCCGCCAGTGGTTTCTGCCGGACGGCATCCTGGCTTTTTTGCCACTGGACGGGGTCCAGGGGAACTCTGTGGCGGTGGTGTGGTCTGTCCTCAAGGAACAGGTACCCCAGTTGCTGGCACTGGCGCCGCAGGAATTCACCCAGCGCCTCGAAACCGCCAGCCAGGGTGCGCTGGGAGCGCTGCAATTGCAGGGCGAACGGGCCGCCTGGCCCCTGCAGCAGGCGCGTGCCAACCGCTGGTGCGGCGCATTGCCCGGCCAGGGCAGCCAGTCCCGCAGTTGGGTGCTGGCCGGCGATGCGGCCCACAACGTGCATCCGCTGGCAGGACAGGGGTTGAACATGGGGCTGGCGGATGCGCAGGCCTTGGCCCGCGTACTGCATGGGCGCGACTACTGGCGCAGCGTGGCCGACCTGCGCTTGCTGCGCAGCTACGAGCGCGAGCGCAAGGCGGCGATGCTGCCCATGGGGTTGGCCACGGACAGCCTGCAGCAGCTTTTTGCACGCACCGAGGGTCCATGGCAAGCACTGCGCAACTGGGGCATGAAGGGCTTCGAGCACAGCGGCCCCCTGAAGGAATGGATGGCCCGCCAGGCCATGGGAACCCACTGACACCTGTGGCTGCACGTGCAGCCGCCGCGACAACACTGAACGAGAACACGATGCAATTGATCCCCACCCTGCTGGCCGCGGCCGCTTTCGCCCTGAGTTTCACAGCCTCCGCCCAGGAAGCCACCATCCGCAAAACACTGGCGGAACGCATTCCCCAAATGGAAAAAATCGACGAGGTCCGCACCACGGCCATGCCCGGCCTGTACGAAGTTCGCATCGGCACCGACCTTTTCTATACGGATGCCAAGGGCAACTACGTCATCCAGGGCGAGCTGATCGACACCAAGGCGCGCCGCAACCTGACCGAGGACCGCATCAACAAGCTCACCGCGGTGGATTTTTCGGCCCTGCCCCTGAAGGACGCCTTCACCATCGTGCGGGGCGATGGCAAACGCAAGCTGGCGGTGTTCGAAGACCCCAACTGCGGCTACTGCAAGCGTTTCGAGCGGGATCTGCAGAGCGTGGACAACATCACGATCTACCTGTTTCTCTACCCCATCCTGAGCCCCGACTCGGCAGAAAAATCCCGCAACATCTGGTGCGCGAAAGACAAGGCTGCCACCTGGCATGACCTGATGCTGCGCGACAAAATACCCAACACCGCCAGTTGCGACACCAGTGCCTTGCAGCGCAATCTTGCGTTCGGCAAGAAGTACAAGATCACCGGGACCCCCACCCTGATTTTCGCGAACGGAGCGCGCGTTCCCGGAGCGATCAGCGCCCAGGATGTGGAAAAGCGTCTGGCCGAGGCGGGCAGCACCACCAGCAGCAACTGAGTTCACGCGAGGGGCCGCCCTTGCGCCCCTCCAGCCCCGAGACCCCAGCGGGTGGCGCGCGCACCGACGCCAGGCACCCGCCTTCCGCGACGCCTCCCCCATGCCCACCTCCCGCACCCGCTCCACGCAGGCCCCCGTTCATTACCGCGTGGAAGCCACCGACCTGCATGCCCGCCTGTTCACCGTCACGCTCACCGTGGCGCATCCGCAGGCGCAGCAGGAGCTGTCGCTCCCCGTGTGGATACCGGGCAGCTACCTGGTGCGCGAATTCTCCAAGAATCTCCAGCGCCTCGATGCGCAACAGGGCCGGCGCGCCGTGCCCCTGGCCCAGCTCGACAAACACCGCTGGCAAGCCACCTGCCGCACCGACCGCCCCCTCGTCCTGACCTACGAGGTATGCGCCTACGACGCCTCGGTGCGCACGGCGTGGCTGGATGCCGCGCGCGGCTTCTTCAACGGCACCAGCCTGTGCCTGCGCGTGCATGGGCAAGAAGAGGCGCTCCATGCGCTCGACATCGCCCGCAATGCGGCCACCGCCCACTGGTCCGTGGCCACGGGCCTCGCCCCGCTGGCCGTCGACAGGAAGGGTTTTGGCGTCTACGCGGCCAGCGGCTACGACGAGCTGGTGGACTGCCCGGTCGAAATGGGAACTTTCTGGAGCGGACGCTTCACCGCCGGTGGTGTGCCCCACCGCTTCGTGGTGGCCGGTGCCGCACCATCGTTCGACGGAAAGCGCCTGCTGGCCGACACCCGGAAGATCTGCGAGACCGCCATCCGCTTCTGGCACGGCAAAGGCAAGCCGCCCATGAAGAGCTACCTGTTCATGCTCAACGCCGTGCAGGACGGCTACGGAGGCCTGGAACACCGCAACTCCACGGCCCTGATCTGCGGCCGGCGCGACCTGCCCCGCACGGGTGAGGCACGCACCAGCGAGGGCTACACCACCCTGCTCGGGCTCATCAGCCACGAATATTTCCACACCTGGAACGTCAAGCGCCTGCGCCCGGCGGAGTTTGCGCGCTACGACTACAGCCAGGAGAACTACACCCGGCTGCTGTGGTTCTTCGAGGGCTTCACCAGCTATTACGACGACATGCTGCTGCGCCGGGCGGGCCTGATCGACGATGCCACCTACCTCAAGCTGCTGGCCAAGGCCACCAACCAGGTCCTGCAGACGCCCGGCCGCAGCGTGCAGACGGTGGCACAGGCCAGCTTCGATGCCTGGGTCAAGTACTACCGCCAGGACGAAAACACCCCCAACGCCACCGTGAGCTACTACACCAAGGGCTCGCTGGTCGCCCTGTGCCTGGACCTCACGCTGCGCCGTGAAGGCAAGGCCACGCTGGACGATGTGATGCGCGCCCTGTGGCAGCGTTGCGCCGGCGGCCCCATGACCGAGGCCGACCTGCGCACCGAGCTGGCCACGCTGGCTGGGCGCTCTTTGGACCAGGAACTCGACCAGTGGGTGCACGGCACGGCCGAACTGCCGCTCGCCGACCTGCTGGCTGCCCACGGCGTGGCGCTGAAGCCTGAACAACCCCAGCTGGCGCAACGCCTGGGTCTGCGCGTCACGGAAAACCACAGCGTGCAGGTCAAGACCGTGCTGCGTGGCGGGCCCGCCGAAAAGGCAGGGCTGGCTGCGGGCGACGAATGGCTGGGCCTGGAGGTGCAGGGCCAGGGCTGGCGCATCGCCCGGCTGGAGGATGTGGCGTTCTATGCGGGCGCGGCGACACAGGTCACCGCCGTGGTGGCGCGCGATGGCCGCCTGCTGCAATTGCCATTGGCACTTCCGGCCCCTGCAGCTGCCAAGGTTGGGCCCGTCGGCCTGCGTGGCAGAAAAGCACCTGCCACAACGCCGGACACCATCAGCCTCACCGCAACCGACAACGCCGCACTGGGACGCTGGCTGGGCTGAGGCTGGCAGAGGTCCAGGGCAACGCCTTTGCCGAGCGCCTGTTGACGGTTTCGTGCTTCGGTATAGTTCTCCCGAATTGCCCGAACAACCCATCAACCCAGGAGATTTCATGGCCTACGAAACCATTGAAGTTCGCACCGAAGCGGACAAAGTCGGCGTCATCACACTCAACCGCCCCAAGCAACTCAATGCCCTGAACGACCAGCTCATGAACGAGCTGGGCGCAGCGCTCAAGGCCTTTGATGCCGATGAAAAGATCGGCTGCACCATCCTCACGGGCAGTGAAAAGGCCTTTGCCGCCGGCGCCGACATTGGCGCCATGGCCAAGTACAGCTTTGCCGACGCCTACAAGGGCGACTACATCACCCGCAACTGGGAGGAAATCCGCACCATCCGCAAACCCGTGATTGCGGCCGTGAGCGGCTTTGCCCTGGGCGGCGGCTGCGAGCTGGCCATGATGTGCGACTTCATCATCGCCACCGACAACGCCAGGTTTGGCCAGCCCGAAATCAAGCTGGGCGTCATTCCCGGCGCGGGCGGCACGCAGCGCCTGCCACGCGCGGTGGGCAAATCCAAAGCCATGGACATGGCCCTTACCGGCCGCATGATGGACGCCGTGGAGGCAGAACGCGCCGGACTCGTGAGCCGCGTGGTGGCCCTGGACAAACTGATGGAAGAAGCCCTGGGCGCGGCCCTGGTCATTGCCAACTTCTCGCAGATTGCGGTGATGGCGGCCAAGGAGTCGGTGAACCGGGCCTTCGAAGGTTCGCTGTCGGACGGCGTGATGTTCGAGCGCCGCCTGTTCCATGCCTTGTTTGCCACCCAGGACCAGAAGGAAGGCATGGATGCGTTCGTGAACAAACGCACGGCAAACTTCACCCACCAGTAAATTTGTTCTATAATATTGCTCTTCGGTGATATAGCTCAGTTGGTTAGAGCGCAGCATTCATAATGCTGATGTCGGTGGTTCAAATCCACCTATCACCACCAATTCAAAAGCCCGCAAACAGTGATCTGTTGCGGGCTTTTTCCATGGCGTACGGTCTTTGTGCCGGCGCCTGTGCAGCGCCTGGTTCTTGGCCGAGCGCGCGCTGAACACGGGGGGCCGCCTAGAATCAGCTCCTTCTTCCATTCAGCCTCTGGATACACACCATGAACCGCTGCCGCCTCGATCCGCCTTCCACCTCAGTCAGGTCATACCGCAAGGGCCGCGCCCTCGCGGGCGCCCTGGGCGCCGCGTTGCTACTGGCCATGGCCCCTGCCACGGCCCAGGTGCCTGCGGGCGTGGGCATGGTGCGCAACTTTCCTGAAGCTGCGCTGCGCGGCAATCTCACGATCAATGGAACATCCGACGCCACCCTGAACGGGCGCGCCATCCGCATGGCGCCTGGCATGCGGCTGCTGAGCCCCCAGAACACGCTGGTCATGGCCCACACGGTGGTGGGGCAGAGCTTCCAGGTGAATTACACCATCGAGCCCAGCACGGGCATGCTGCTTTCCGCCTGGATCCTGACCAAGGCGGAGGCCAGCCAGCCACGCAAGGGCAGCGACACCGTCGAACGCAACTTCCGCGCCGACTCGGACCCGAAATAACCGCCGTGACCACCGGCTTGTCCGGTGGTGCGCCGTCCCCACGCCAATGCGCCCCTGCGCACCGTGGCGTGCATTCCCTGTTGTGAAATTGCCATGTCCAAAAAAGTCTTTATCAAAACCTTCGGCTGCCAGATGAACGAGTACGACTCGGACAAGATGGTCGACGTGCTGGGCGCGGCCCAGGGTTACGAGCCCACCCAGAACGTGGACGAGGCCGACCTGATCCTGTTCAACACCTGTTCGGTGCGCGAAAAGGCACAGGAAAAGGTGTTCAGCGACCTGGGGCGCATCAAGCACCTCAAGGAGAAAGGCGTGCTCATCGGCGTGGGCGGCTGCGTGGCCAGCCAGGAAGGCGCCGAAATCATCAAGCGCGCCCCCTATGTGGATGTGGTGTTCGGCCCCCAGACCCTGCACCGCCTGCCCGAAATGCTGAACCAGCGCGATCGCCTGAACCGGCCCCAGGTGGACATCAGCTTCCCCGAAATCGAGAAGTTCGACCACCTTCCGCCCGCGCGCGTCGAGGGCGCCAGCGCCTTTGTGTCGATCATGGAAGGCTGTAGCAAATACTGCAGCTACTGCGTGGTGCCCTACACCCGTGGCGAGGAAGTCAGCCGCCCGTTGGACGACGTGCTGGTGGAAGTAGCGGGCCTGGCCGACCAGGGCGTGAAAGAGATCACCCTGCTGGGCCAGAACGTCAACGCTTACCTGGGCAAGATGGGCCACGGTGTAGCCGGTGCAGGACTGGCAGAGATGGCCGACTTTGCCCTGCTGCTCGAATACGTGGCCGACATTCCGGGCATCGAGCGCATTCGCTACACCACCAGCCACCCCAACGAGTTCACGCCCCGGCTGATCGAAGCCTACGCCAAGATCCCCAAGCTGGCCAGCCACCTGCACCTGCCCGTGCAGCACGGCAGCGACCGCATCCTGATGGCCATGAAGC
>JANJSZ010000100.1 GCA_024711405.1 Acidovorax sp. | reverse complement strand
CACCCCTGCAACGCCGCGCCTTCCTGCAGTACGCCAGCGGGGCAGCCGCCGCCGGCACCCTGCCCCGCTGGGCCTGGAGCAACAGCCCGGTGCAGCACGATCCCTTTGCGCTGGGCGTGGCCAGCGGCGACCCGACCCCGGAGGGCGTGGTGCTCTGGACGCGGCTGCAGCCCACGCCAGACCACCCATTCACTGCGCAGCTCACCGTGCACTGGGAACTGGCCGACGACCCGGCCTTTCGGCACATCGTGCAACGCGGCCAGGCCACGGCGCTGCCGGCCCTGGGCCACAGCGTGCATGTGGAGGTGACTGGCCTCGCCCCGGCGCGCTGGTACCACTACCGCTTCATGCTGGGGGATGCCGCCAGCACCACGGGCCGCACCCGCACTGCACCCGCCGCCGATGCGCTGGACGCCCACCTGCGCATCGCCTTTGCCTCCTGCCAGCGCTGGGAGCACGGCCACTACGCCGCCTGGCGCCACCTGTGCGCCGACCAGCCCGACCTGGTGCTGTTCCTGGGCGACTACATCTACGAATACGCGACGCCCCCCATCACGACGGGGCTGGCCCGCGTGCACACGCTGCGGCACGCCAGCACCCTGGCCGACTTCCGCGACCGCTACGCACTGCACAAGAGCGACCCCGCCCTGCAGGCGGCCCACGCCGCATGCCCCTGGGCCGTCACCTGGGACGACCACGAGGTGCAGAACGACTACGCCAGCGCCCAAGGCAAGGGCAGCCAGGGCGACCCGGCAGCCTTCCTGGCCCTGCGCAGCGCGGCCTGGCAGGCCTTCTACGAAAACATGCCGCTGCGCACCGCCAGCCTGGTCACGCCCGACTTCGGCGCGCTGCAGGTGTACCGGCGCCTGCGCTGGGGCCGGCTGGCGAACGTGCATCTGCTCGACACCCGCCAGCACCGCACCTGGCAGGCCTGCCGGGCGACTGACACGGGCGGGGCTGCTGCCGTGCGCCCCCAGGACTGCGCAGCCCTGGCCGACCCGCAGCGCAGCCTGCTGGGCGCCACCCAGGAGCAGTGGCTGGACGCAGGCCTGGCAGCCGACGCCCACCACGACCGCACCCGCTGGAGCGTGATTGCGCAGCAGACGCTGTTCTCGCCCCGCCGCTACCCCTCGGGCGTGGTTTCTACCGACAGCTGGGACGGCTACCCCGGCGCCCGGGCGCGCCTGTTGCAGTCGCTGGCCCGCCATGCGCCGCGCAACAGCGTGCTGCTGGGGGGTGACATCCATCAGAACTATGTCTGCAAGGTCCAGTCCGACGCGGCAGGCGGCCAGCCATCCCGCCCCGAGGTGATCGCCAGCGAGTTCTGCGGCACCTCGATCAGCTCGCGCGCGGGCACCACGCAGGACAAGGTCGATGCCATTGCCCGCCACAACCCGCATGTGCTGCTGGCGCGCAGCGACCAGCGCGGCTATGGCCTGGCCGACATCACGCCGCAGCGCTGGACCACCACCTTGCGCGTGGTGGACGACCCGCTGCGTGCCGACAGCGGTGCATCCACGCAGGCGCGTTTTGTGGTGGAAGACGGGCGGGCGGGGCCGGTGCCAGCCTGAACACGACGCTCCTTAATTCATAGCTTTTTGCGCAATTCCATCAAGCTCTGCAGGCCAAAAACACTCAAAATCCACACGTCTGTTCCGTAATGTAATAACAGCGATGGCCGGCGCGGCAGCCCGGTACCATGGGTTTTCCGCCCACCCGATGGAGACCCCAGGATGCCCAAGACCCCCGCCCTCCGCCTCGTGCTGATCGCCGCCGCTGCCGTGCTGGCCGGTTGCAGCAGCGCCCCTCCGCTGGCCTACACCGTTGCGGACCAGCCCGAAGGCTCGTCGGGCTACACCGACAAACCGGGCTGGGCCGCCGAGAAGTTCGCCGTGGCCGCCGCCAACCCGCTGGCCACCGACGCGGGCTACCAGGTGCTCAAGGCCGGCGGCTCGGCCATCGACGCGGCCATTGCCGTGCAGATGGTGCTGGCGCTGGTCGAGCCCCAGTCGAGCGGCATTGGGGGCGGCGCCTTCCTGCTGCACGCCGCAGGCTCCCGGGTCGAAGCCTATGACGGGCGCGAAACCGCACCGGCGGCGGTCACCGACAAGCTCTTCCTCGGTGCGGACGGCAAACCCCTGCCCTTCAACAATGCCGTGGTGGGTGGGCGCTCGGTGGGTGTGCCGGGCACGGTGCGCATGCTGGAGCTGGCCCACAAGGAGCATGGCAAGCTGGCCTGGGCGCAGCTGTTCCAGCCGGCCATCCAGCTGGCCGAGGGGGGCTTCAAGGTCAGCGCGCGGCTCAACGCACTGCTGGCCAACGACAAGTTCCTGGCCCAAGACCCCGTGGCCGCCGCCTATTTCTACGACGCGGCCGGCAAGCCCTGGCCCGTGGGCCATGTGCTGAAGAACCCCGAGCTGGCCGCCGTGCTGCGGGCCATTGCACGGCAGGGTTCCAAGGCCCTGCATGAGGGCGACGTGGCCCAGGCCATCGTGGCCAAGGTGCGCAAGCATCCCACCAACCCGGGCCCGCTCAGCCTGGCCGACCTGGCCGGCTACCAACCCAAGAAGCGCGATGCCCTGTGCACCAGCTACCAGGTCGCGCCCCACGACTACCGCGTGTGCGGTTTTCCGCCGCCCAGCTCGGGGGCCATCGCCATCGGCCAGATCCTGGGCATCCTGAAAAACACCGACGCGGCCGCGCTGCCGCTGCAGGACGGCCTGCGCGGCCCCACGCCCGGTGCCGACTGGCTGCACCTGTACACCGAAGCCGCGCGCCTGGCCTTCGCCGACCGCGCGCAATACGTGGCCGACCCCGACTTCGTACAGCCCCCCGCCGGCAGCTGGATGAGCCTGCTGGAGCCCGGCTATCTGGCCCAACGCGCCAAACTCATTGGCCCGCAGAGCATGAAGGTGGCCCAGCCGGGCAATCCGGGCGCTGCGCGCACCAGCCATGCCCCCATGCCCGACCAGCCCGAATACGGCACCAGCCACATCAGCATCGTCGATGCCGTCGGCAACGCGGTGGCCATGACCACCACCATCGAGGACCAGTTCGGCGCGCGCCAGATGGTCACCACGAACGCCGCACGCCCTGGCGGCTTTCTGCTCAACAACGAGCTCACCGACTTCAGCTTTGCCCCCACCGATGCGCAGGGCCAGCCCATTGCCAACCGCGTGCAGCCGGGCAAGCGCCCGCGCTCGTCCATGGCGCCCACGCTGGTGTTCGACCAAGCCAGCGACGAACTGCTGATGAGCGGCGGCAGCCCCGGCGGCGCGGCCATCATCCACTACACGGCCAAGACGCTGTATGGCGTGCTCAACTGGGGGCTGATGCCCCAGCAGGCCATCAACCTGCCCAACTTCGGCACGTTCAACGGCCCCACGCTACTGGAGGAAAACCGCTTCCTGCCCGCCACCGTGGAGGCCCTGCGCGCCCGCGGCGCCGAGGTGCGCGAGATGGACATGACCAGCGGACTGCAGGCCATCACGCGCGGCCAGGTGCATGGCAAGAAGATGTGGCTGGGCGGCGCCGACCCCCAGCGCGAAGGCGTGATGATGGGTGACTGACAATAATTAAAATAGGATCTATCGCGTTATCCATAAGCGTATGCAGCTATTCAAAACATAGCAACAATTCGTATGCAGTCGCCACGACCATGGCGGCGGCTGTCCTCGCTCTGCCCATGCCCCACACCACCGTCCCCGCCACCCAGCACATCGCCTTTTCCGAACTGCAAGACCTGCTCACCCAGGTCTTCCTGCGCCACGGTACCTCGCCCGAAGTGGCGGCGATCCTGGCGGCCAACTGTGCCAGCGCCCAGCGCGACGGCGCCGACAGCCATGGCATCTTCCGCATCCCCGGCTACCTGTCCACGCTGGCCAGCGGCTGGGTCAACGGGCGGGCCGTGCCGCAGGTGCAAGACGTGGCGCCCGGCCATGTGGCGGTCGATGCCGGCAACGGCTTCGCCCAGCCGGCCCTGCGGGCCGCGCGCGGCCTGTTGATCGAGAAGGCGCGCCACAACGGCATTGCGCTGCTGGCCATCCGCAACTCGCACCACTTCGCCGCGCTCTGGCCCGATGTGGAGCCCTTTGCGCGCGAAGGGCTGGTGGCGCTGGCCTTTGTCAACAGCATGGCCTGCGTGGTGCCCACGGGCGGACACAAGGCCTTGTTCGGTACCAACCCCATCGCCTTCGCCGCGCCGCGCGCGGGGGGCGACCCGCTGGTGTTTGACCTGGCCACCAGCGCCATCGCCCACGGCGACGTGCAGATCGCCGCGCGCGCAGGCCACCGCCTGCCCGAGGGCTACGGCGTGGACCGCCATGGCCAGCCCACCTGCGACCCTGCCGCCGTCCTCGATGGTGGCGCGCTGCTGCCGTTTGGCGGCTACAAGGGGTCGGCCCTGTCGATGATGGTCGAGCTGCTGGCCGCGGCGCTCACGGGCGGCAACTTCTCGTTCGACTTCGACTGGTCGCAGCATCCCGGGGCCAAGACGCCGTGGACGGGCGAGCTGCTGATCGTGATCGATCCATCGAAGGGCGCCGGCCACTCTTTCGCGCAGCGCACCGAAACCCTGGTGCAGCAGATGCGCGCCGCCGGCCAGGACCGCCAGCCCGGCGACCGCCGCTACCAGCAGCGTGCGCAATCCGATCGCCATGGCATCGCGATCGACTGCGAGGAATTGGCCCGGCTGCGCGGCCTGGCGGCGGCGCCGCTGCCGCCGGCCGGTTAAGCGCCAGACCCGGCTGCCCGACGGCTAGGGTGCCTTCAGCAGCGCCAGCGCCTGCGGCAGATGGGCCGCGACGGCCGGCGCACGGGGGTCTGGCAGGCGGGGCACATGGCCCAGGCATGGCGCCACGAGGCCCTCCTGCAGCGCAGCCAGATTGTCGGCCACATGGGGCATGGCCGCGTCCACGGTGTTGGCCACCCAGCCGGCCAGGGGCAGGCCGCGTGCACGCACGGCGTCGGCCGTGAGCAGCGCATGGTTGATGCAGCCCAGGCGCAGGCCCACCACCAGCACCACCGGCAGCCCCAGGTCCACGGCCAGGTCGGCGGTGTCCCAGCCGGGAACGAGCGGCACGCGGAAGCCGCCCACGCCTTCGACGAAGGCGATGTCAGCCCGCGCCGCCACGCCGCGCACGGCGGCCAGCAGGGCGTCGCGCGCAATGGCGCGGCCCTCCAGGCGGGCGGCGATGTGCGGCGCGCAGGGCGTGCGCAGCTGCAGCGGGCCCACCTCGTCATCGCGCAGGCCCATGTTGCTGGCGGCGCGCAGGCGCAGCACGTCTTCGTTGACCCAGCGGCCGTCCACGCAGTCCTGCCCCGCCGCCAGCGGCTTGATGGCAGCGGCGCGCAGGCCCGCCTGCGCCGCCAGGTGCGTGAGCGCGGCGGTGATGGCGGTCTTGCCGATTTCGGTATCGGTACCGGTGATGAAAAATGCCCCCCACGCTCGGCCGCTTCGCGGGTCGCTGCCCCCCCGAGGGGGATGCTTTTCATCTTGGGGCGGCCCGGCGCTGAAAAAGCCGCGCGTCATGCCAGCTCCTCAGCGGCCTCGGCCAGCGCCGCCAGCAGGCGATCGATGTCGGCTGCGGTGTGGGTGCCGCACAGCGTGATGCGCAGGCGCGCCGTGCCCGGCGCCACGGTGGGTGGGCGGATGGCCGGCACGCGCAGGCCGGCGCGGTCGAGCACGGCCGCCACGCGCAGCGCGGCAGCGTTCTCGCCAATGATGAGCGGCTGGATCGGCGTGTCCGACGCCACCAGCCGCCAGCCCAGTTGGGGATGGCGCGCCAGCAGGTCGCCCACTCCGGCGCGCAGCTGCGCCTGCAGGCGCACCAGGTTGGCGCGGCGCTGCGCGCCCTCGTCGCCGGCCATCAGCGCCAGGCTTTGCAGCAGCGCGTGCGCCACGGCAGGCGGC